>CAZGSN010000629.1:0-1538 GCA_964528465.1 uncultured Binatia bacterium (SeqCode) | reverse complement strand
AAACTTGCTCGCAATCGTCAGTTCCTGTGCCCCAACCCATCGGCAAGCTGTTGATTTTTATGGAAGATCGGGGCACCGAAAAGTCAGTTGATGAACTGACAAGCGTCAGTCCTGCTCCGGCTGGAGGCGTCCTAGTGCAGTGTTCCATTCTGTTTCCCACTTAACCGGGAGTTGGCGCGAATGACCTTCTGCAAGATGTCGCGAGCGCTCTTGGTCCAGATGAACGGCTTGGGACTGGTGTTGTGATGCGCGACGTACGCCTTGATCGCCGCCTCCAGCTCGCCCACGCTGGTAAACACGCCGCGCCGCAGGCGTTCGGTGGTGATGTCGCGGAAGAAGCGCTCCACCATGTTCAGCCAAGACGCCGAGGTCGGCGTGAAGTGCATGTGGAACCTGGGGTGCTTGGCCAGCCACGCCTGCACCGCCGCGTGCTTGTGGGTGGCATAGTTGTCGGCAATCAGGCGCAGGGTCTTGCCCTTGGGCGTCTCGCGGTCGATCTGGCGCAGGAACTTCAACCACTCGGCGTGCGTGTGCCGCTGCTGGCACTGGCCGATGACCGTGCCGTCAAGCACGTTGAGCGCAGCGAACAGCGTGGTCGTGCCGTGGCGCTTGTAGTCGTGCGTCATCGTCTGCGCACGACCCTTCTTCATCGGCAGGCCCGGCTGCGTGCGGTCCAGTGCCTGCACCTGGCTCTTCTCGTCGCAGCACAGCACCAGGGCGTGCTCGGGCGGGGACATGTACAGCCCCACGATGTCTTCGAGCTTCTCGACGAACTTCGGGTCGCGCGAGACCTTGAAGCCACGCACCAAGTGCGGCTTGAGCCCATTGGCCTGCCAATGACGCATCACCGTGCTGGGGCTGACCTGCAGCACCGCAGCCATCTTGCGCGTGCTCCAGTGCGTGGCGGCCTCGGGCTGGCTTTGCGTGGTCAGCTCCACCAGCTTGGCCACGTCCACCTTGACCGGCGGTGCCCCGCGCGGCAGGTCCCGCTCGATGCCCGCCAGTCCGGACTTGATGTAGCGCTGGCGCCAGCGACCCGCCGTGATCCGGTCGATGCCCAGCTCCTGGGCGATCTGCAGGTTCTGCAGGCCTTGCGCGGCCAGCAAAACAATGCGCGCACGCTCGGCCAGTCGAACGCTGGTCGCCTTCGAATGCGCCAGCCGGATCAACTCAGCCTCCTCCTCTTGACTCAACTCGATCGCAGGGGCAACTCGCACTTCCTGGCTCCAACTCTGTCCGTAGTAGACCATTGGAGTCGTGTTGTTCAATTAAGTTGCTTCAACAATCAAACACTACACTAGGGCTGGTCTACGGCGATCCTGCCGAAATCTCCAGCCACCTCATCGCGCACCCGGTGATCCGCAAGATCACCTTCACCGGCTCCACGCCGGTGGGCAAGCAGCTGGCCGCGCTGGCCGGCACGCACATGAAGCGCGCCACCATGGAGCTGGGCGGCCACGCGCCGGTGATCGTGGCCGAAGATGCGCAGATCGACCTGGCCATCAAGTGCGCCGGCGCCGCCAAGTTCCGCAACGCCG
>CAZGSN010000628.1:0-1914 GCA_964528465.1 uncultured Binatia bacterium (SeqCode) | reverse complement strand
AGTTGTAGAACTTGCCGACAAAGTTTGGGCGCGTGTTGTCTTGCCAGCAGCTCCAGATGGCGTGGATCATCTCGATCATCTCGCGCAGCTTCGGTCCGGGGCTCTCCCACTTGATGCCGAAACGCCGCTCGTTGTGGCCTTTTACCTGAGTCCCCAGGCCGAGCAGAAAGCGGCCCTGGGAGTGCGCCTGTAGATCCCACGCAATCTGCGCCAAGATCATTGGGCTGCGTGGAAAGGCTACGGCAATCGAGGTTCCCAGCTTGATCTTCCTGGTTTGCTGCGCCGCCGTCACCAAGGGAAAGAAAGGATCGTGACTCGTCTCCGCCGTCCACAACGCATCGAAGCCGAGATCCTCCGCGGCTTTGGCAGCATCACCCGCCGCGTTGATCGAACTGGTTGCGATTCCGGTATCGAGCTTCATGTGTGACTCCTTCGGTGTAGTATCCCAACCTGCAAGTCTGCTTTCCTACCCGAAGGACAGTGGCAAGCGCGAGAGGGCTCCCCCACGCTGAAGAACGAATCTAAACGGCAGCGAAGTAATTGTTGCACGCCTGATCGAAGGCGTGCGGTGTGGCTATGGGAGGTTCTCCCTTGTAGGCAGCGTTGCTGCGTACCTGCATCAGCAGGTCGCGCGGCTGGCAGCAGCGAAACGGTCGATCGAGAGCGCGGTAATGGGTGTTGATCAAGTAGTCGATCGCGCCATCGGGAACTTCCACCTCGAGCTGCTTGGAGACGATACGGAACAGTTCGCGGAACTCCGCCTCTGTCGGGTCGATGATGTTGATCTTGTAGGGAATGCGGCGCAGGAAGGCCTCGTCGACCAACTCCTTCGGCTCGAGATTGGTGGAAAATATCAGCAGTTGGTCAAAAGGGGCTTTGATCTTCTTGCCGTTGGCCAGGGCGAGAAAGTCGTAGCGTTTTTCGAGCGGCACGATCCAGCGGTTGAGCAGCTCGAGCGGGCGCACGCGCTGCCGGCCGAAGTCGTCGATCACCAGGGTGCCGGTGTTGCTCTTCAATTGCAGTGACGCCTCGGTGACTCGCGTGTGCGGGTTGAAGCACAAGTCGAGCGCCTCCAGGGTCAGCTCGCCGCCAACCACGATGGTGGGACGGCGAATGCGCACCCAGCGCGGGTCGATGCCCGGGTTCTTGGACAGCTTGGAGCCGTTGCCTTCGGCAAGCTGGTGAATCTGCGGATCGAACAGGGTGATGATCTCGCCGGCGCAAAAAATGGCGTACGGAACCCACACATCATCGCCAAAACAATCGGTGATGCGCTCGGCGATACTGGTCTTGCCGTTGCCGGGATATCCGTAAAGGAACAGCCCGCGCCCCGAATTGATGGCCGGGCCCAAGCGATCGAACATGGCCTCGTTGATCAGCAAGTCGCCGAAGGCGCGCTTGAGATCTTCGCGGTTCGGATGCACCGAGTTCACGCCCTGTGCCGCCACCGAAGCCGCATAGGCTTCGAGGGTGACCGGCGCCGGACCAACGTAAGCACTGTCATCCATATACAGACGAGCACGCATGCGCCCGGCATCACTGAGGGCGTACTCGAAATCACCCATGCCGACGCGGTGCTGATCTATGGCTATGACGCCGGCAATCACAAATTCAACCTGACGGAATCGATCGGCATCGACAAATCAGCCGAAGGCAGCCACCGCGCCATCGACGCCGACAACTCGCCGCTCGGCGAGGCGGCCAGCACGGGCGAGCCGATCGCGATCCCCCATCTCGGCGAGACATCCGAACACCCGCTGCGCGACGTCGCGATCGAAGCCGGCTTCCATTCCGTGCTGGTGGTGCCGCTCGGCGACCAGACCGGCGTGCTCGGCTCGCTGGTGCTGCTGCGGCGGAATGCCGGCGACTTCCCGCAAAGCGTCGTCGGATTGATGAAGACGTTCGCGCACCAGG
>CAZGSN010000627.1:0-10134 GCA_964528465.1 uncultured Binatia bacterium (SeqCode) | reverse complement strand
GCCTTTTCTTATGAGCAGCGGGAAGCAGTCGGAGAGGCAGCAGACGGAGCAAATCGCAGCCGATCCGTACTTTGTTCTCCAGTATTTTCCCCCGCCCCACCTCGTTCCAGCGCCTGTGCATCGCGCCTGGATGAGAAGCTGCGCGGTCTACCGGTTTCTTATCGCCCGGAGGTTCGAGAAAATCCCCTGCGATGATCCCGTCGCCACGGAACTGAGCGCGAACGAAGCTCGCACTCTCAATTACGAGGCTGCGGAGAGAGGGGTCCCCGTCGTCTACGTCGCAATTCCCGCCGATCAGCGGCGACTGGGCCCCGGCTCGATCTTTCCAGAGCTGTCCGAGGATCAGTTCGTTGATCTATTCCAGCCCGACCGGGACGCTGACTTCTATGATGTTCATCCCCGTGCCGACACGCTCGACCAATTCGCAAGTCTGTTGCTGCAACAGTTGCAGGCGCGCCGCCTGCTGCCGACGGCGCCGCACGAGCAATAAAACGGAAGCCTTCAACGACGCGCCTGGTTGCGGTGCTATTCGAAGAGCCCCCCAAGCCTTGGAGCCTCTGCCTGAAACTTGGATGTCTTGTGACATTGCTTCCAGACATTGCCTTGTCGCTTCGACATTATCCCAGCGAGCGATCATGTCCAATCACGGTGGCGGCGATGGAACGTGGTGCATTGGCTCAGCTCTAAAGAGGCCAACCTGGACCTTCGTCGGGTAGCTCAGGGAGCTTCCAGTGAACGTATTTAAAGGTTGAAGGGTCCGCACTTCGATCGGCTGCAGAGCGACGGACGTTTCAAAGGTGACTAGCGGTGGGATCAGGCACAGCAGCGGATCCACCGGTGGGTCATCCTCGGTTTTGACGCACGAGGGTGGGATCTTGGCGGAATGGAAGTAGCAGCCGACAGTTCGGACGTAGTAAAAGCAGCCGCCGCCGCTGACGGCCGCAATGCAGTCCTCGCTCCAGCAGTCGAGGATCTTCATCTCGGGAACAACGTCACCGAAGTCGTGAATATCCGCGTCTTGTGCCGGAACCCGGTTGCAGGTCAGAAGGCTGCATTCGGCAGGACCTTTGCCTCTTGGTGCCAGGTGGCTACGAACCAGCTCATACTCCTCGTTGAAAACGTATCGCTCCGTTAAGTCGTGCCTATGCGCGAACAGTACGAAGCAAGCGATGAGCGCACCGGGTACCGCGCCAAGAAGATGGCGTCTCGCCCACTGCGGCGACCATGCCGTGATCCACCAGGCACCAACACCCGCGCAGATCGTTTGTAGAGCATAGGTGGGAACCATCCTGTGCAAGGCAACGATCCACTTCCCGGAACCAGCGACAGGGAAGAGCACGATCAGAGTAGCGCCAAAAGCATAAAGCCCGAGGCGATGTCGGTGGCTCAATGCGCCGGCAGCGGCTCCGAGGAGTACTAGTCCCACGAAGAGACGATCGTTGTATCGTGAAGCAGAGGCCGCCTCCGCGCGTAGCAAATCGAGTGATGGGAAAAAGGACGCCATCGAATTTGGTCCGCTCAGATGGAAGGGGAGCAGAAAATACATCTGCACTGCCCCCAGCAGCGCGATGGCAATAACCGACATCGCCGCAGCTTGGGGTTGACGGCGGACGCTAGTAGCGATCGCCCGCAAGTCGAGTAGGAGCAATGAGGCTACAAGGGTCAAAGGTCCTTCCATCCTGCAGGTCGCAGCAATTCCAAGAAGTACCGCACCGCCAAAAATCGCTCGCCCTCCCATCTCGGGCGACGAGAGTAGCGCCAGGCCAGAGAACCACGATGCGAGCATCATGGAATACGGCGCATCGGTAGGGCTAAAACGCGTCACCACGGGATGGGTGGCTAGGAACAACGAGCAAAGAAGTGCCGCGGTACGGCTTCCCGTTCTCTGGCGGACGAACAGGTAAAGCGCGAGCGCGGCAAAGGCGCCGAGCACCCCGTTCATGTGGGTAACGAAGGCTTGCGCATCGTCGACCAGCGGTACGAAGAACAACTGCAGCAGCGGATAGACGATCGAGTGTCGTCCCCAGAAGTCGCGCGCAAAGTAGATGACGATCTCTTGCAGCGAGTGCAGCGTGAACAGCTCACGCAGTAGCAGCGCAACCGAGAATGGCAGCAGTGCTACCCAGTCGCTTTGGCGCGCCGAACCAAACGTGAAGTAGCCGGTGGCACAGAGCCAGAGAAATCCGATCAGAGGTAGGATGCCAAAGATCGCAGTAGTCCACGCGCTGTCTAGGTCCGAACGTGTAGCTGCGCCATAGAAGGACAGCAGTGCAATGACGAAAATACCGGCGAGGCGGATCTTCGCAATGGTTGACAGACGGGCAATCATTCACGGATCCAAAACCGCCACTGGAAGAAGACCCTTTTCTCGTAACAACACGATCAGACGGGCGGCGAATTGGTCCAGGCCATACGGAGATGGGTGGACGCGATAGTACTCAGGATCCTGATCGGGAAGATACAGGTCAATGACTCGATCCGGCGGTAGGCCCTGGGCTGAGTGCTCGAAGACCGCGCCACCGTCGACCGGCAGAACGTAGAAAACGACCGGGACACCACGCCGCTCCGCTTCGCCCAGTAATGCGCTCGCCTCCTTTCGGCTGAGGTCCTCGGCGTAGTGAAACAGTTCCGCATCGTCATGCTGCCGAGCGCTTCGCAACCGCAGGCCAGTAAGCGAACGATAGAGGGCAGAGGCACGGAGAACTGCAAAGTGAAGAGTTTCGGAGACCCAGCGTGGAGGCGGGAAGTTCTCGAACATCAGGTGCGGATCCTCGGCATGTCGTCGCAGCGCGTCGCGCCGATCGCCGTCAGGTTCCAGCGCAATACAGCGCGGTCCCACGTTATGAAGCTGCACCAGAATCAGGTCGGGATTGCGCCTGGCCAGTTCCAAGCGAGCACGATGTGCCGCCTGGGAAAGCACATAGGCGTGGAGGCCGAAGTTCCATGCCTCGAAGCGAACGCCGGGCGGCGCATCGGCACTGAGGCGTCGTTCCATGGCCGCGGGAAGCGTATCTTCATCGTTGACCGCTGCCCCGTATGTGGTCGATCCGCCAACGCACAGGACGCGAAACGTTCCGGGCGCCTTCTCGGCGGGGTGCGTCGGGTAGCGTGCCCCGAATGGATCGACGTGGACTCGATAGGAAGGCCCGCCGGGTTCAGTGAAACTGCCCTTGGAATCTGGCTTCAGCTCGTAGTGCAAAAACCAATCCGCGGATTTCTGGTGGACCTCCGGCTCAAGCCTCAACAACATCATCGTGTCCGTCAGTAGGAGATCATCCACGCGCAACCATCGGACCACCACCTCCGCAAGGGCCAGGCTGACCACGAGCGAACCGCCCGCAAGCAAAAGATTGCTCCATCCGCTCAGCCTGCCCCGGCTGTTCCCGTTTGGTATCGGCAGCACGATAGTCAGTTTCCATCAGCCATAGGGGAAGAATCGAGATGATCGAAAGAGCGGAGAGTGCATGGGCCATCAGACATGGGCGCGGACTAGAATGGCAAGCACCGTCATGTCAACTAACCGGCGAGTGCAAGCTACGTTCTAACGGGCGGCGTGGGGACATGGGAACAGAGCCGTTCTTTCAGGAATGAGATTTCTGTACGCTGTCAGTTGGCACTACGGATAGACCCGGATATGAGGCGTCCCAGGGTGGAGAGGCAATCGGCGAACCAGCCATTCCGGCCGTTGACGGCGTGACAGAGAGTCTGGGAGCGGATCCGACTACAGGGTGCATGCTTGGTAGCACGATTGGGAACTCTGATGATGGTAGCCGTGGTCGTCGCTTTACCCATCGCCCTTGGCGCCCTCCTTGGCTTCGCGCTACGGCGCTTCCACGGGCGACGCTTCACCGGGTTCGGCACGGCCGTCGTCTTTTTCGCATTGCCGCCCCTGATTGCCATGCGAATACTGTTGCAGTTCCCAATCCTCGGCTTCTGGGATGCTTTGTTGGAAGGGGTCCTGGTGGGCGTTGGAGTTGTTTCGACTGCGCATCGAGCCTTCGCCAGTCGTAGGAATCTGTTTCTTGCGGTGAGTTCGCTACTGGTGAGCCTGGTTGTCTTGGAATTTGCCAGCCGCCTTTTTCTACCCCCGCCCCCCGACTTCCCTCGTGCCGAAGGCGCACACTTTCTCTTGGCCGACGCCATGCGTGCCGGGACGCAGAGCCACTCGTGGGATTTGCGTAGCAAGGAGATTGTCTGTTCGGTCGTCTACGGAGACCAATACCCTGGGATCCTCGACATCAGCGGTGATCACGATATCGTCGTGCCGAGGACATTTATTGCGCGTGCCGATATGGCTCGAAAGGTGTTGCATATCGGTGACTCGATGACGTTCGGGTTCGGTGTACCTCGCGACAAGACGTTTCCCGCTACCCTCGAACGACTCGATCCCAGCACACAGCACATCAATGCTGGCATTCCAGGCACAGCGCCGGACGCCTACCTCCTTGTCCTACGGCAGTGGATTGCACGCCACAATGTAGACCTCGTGGTCCTGTATCTCTTCGAAGGCAACGACCTCATTGCTCTGGACGATCTCTATCCGTGTTGCCGCTGGCAGTCCCTGCTTGCCTATTCGGGCGAAGCCATAGGGATGCGCTGCCCAACGGCGGCCTCGATTGATTTCGGCGAGGCGGGTGCCACTTGGCTGCGCTACAATAGCCCACCACCTTATCTCGTGCGTGTGCTGATCGGATACTCATCGGCCGCCGCACACCTGGGAGCTGCGATCGTTCGTTCCATGTCCGTACAACCTCTGCTCGCGCCTGCGTCGAGAGAGGACCAGATCCTGCATCTGCAAGCCATTCTTCAGGCCGCGCACAACGAAGTGCGGGCGCGAAACATCCCGCTCGTCGTCGTCGTCTTGCCGGAAAGTGCCTGGGTCGAACGCCGAACGGAAGAGAAGCAGCTAGCTCCGGCTATCGCCAACGTTGCGCGCCGTGACGACATTAAGGTGCTCGACGCTTCGGAGATGTTGCGCGCTGCGGCCGACGCCGGAGAGAAGATCTATCTCGACCACGATCCTCACTTTAGTGTTCGCGGGAACGAGCTTGTCGCTAACTGGCTGCACCGCCAGTGGACGCAGGCTGCAGACGACGGGAAGCCGCAATGACTATGGATAGACGAACGCAACAAAGCTGCGCTGGCGTTGTTGGGGCAACGACTCCCGAACTAAGGGCAGGGCCAGCGAGGATCGCCTCTCTTCCACCAACCAGGCATTCGGCCACATCGAGTTCGCGCTAGGCGCTGACAACACGGTATTTTTCGAAGAACGACTCGTCGATCATGCGCAGCGACGGCTTGGTGTGGTGGTCGTGATATCGGGTGCGGTGCTCGGGTACGCACTGTTTCGCCAATCCAATCGAGTCTCGCGCTCATACCCTTCCATGCCCCGGCACGATCGTAGATGTGAACTGCGAGCGTCTGCGGCGCCTCCGAGCGAATCTACCAGTTGCGCCAGCCGCTTGAGGTGCGGCGTGGCCCGTGGGTGCGACTGCCTAGAATCTGCTGCGCCCACGAGTCTGTCGACAGGCGCTGGCCAGTGGCTCTTGCTCCTTCGGCTAGTGACGCGAGTAAGCCTGGTTCCCTATCGAGGCGCGTAATCGCCGCTGCCAAGGCGTGGGCGTCACCGGGTGGAACCAGTAGGGCGTCGACTTCGTTTTGCAGATAGTCACGTGTGGCGGCGGTGCTGGTAGCTACCAAGGGGCGACCCGCCATCAGCGCCATTACCAGCACGGTGATTCCTGCCGCACATGTGGGATCTTCCTGCAAGGGGAGAATCGCGAAGCGACTGTGCTCGAGGGCGTGCAAGAACTCGGTGAGGTGCACCCGACCACGATGCTGCAAATGGGGAGTAGCTGCAAACATCTCCCCTGGAGCGTAAAGGTCGATGCCGTGCACCTCCGCAGGAAGTAGGCTTGCGGCATGGCGCAGGGTCTCCAGATCACGCAGATGCTCGCCGCCGGAGAACAGTCGTAGGCACGATGTCACTTCTTGCCCCGCCGGAAAGTGCCCAGGAAACAACGAGTAGGGACGCCAGGTGATCTGCTCCGCCGGGACCCCGTAGTTGCTGTACAACTGCCAGTAGCCCGGGAAGCCGCTTTCCAGGATCAGGTGCGGCGACGGCCACCAGCCACCCTCGGCAGCACGCGCCCCCGGCGCCAGCCATGCGGCCAGGGCGAGGTCCATGCGCTCCAGCATGTGAAAGTCGGTAACCACGACGCGAGTTGCCGGATTCAGCGATGGGGCTGCCAGAACGACGCGCGCGGTCGGGAAATCAGACGTGATCACCAGATCCACGTCGCGCAGGTCGTTGCCGCCCACCCAGGCTTCCACCTCCGCCGTACCCATCCACTCGCCGCCTTCCCCATCGCCACCCCGGTCTGGCAACGTATGCGGTTGCCAGAGCGACAGCCAGGGGGATACTAAGTCAACTCTGGCACCCTGCCGCCGTAAGGCGTCGGCAAGCGCGGGAAGTGTCGACATATAATACAGCGGATCACCACCGCGTGAGGACAGAACCAGGATGCGCGGTGACGGCGGCAATATGTACCACGTAGGCAACGGTCGCAAAGCGTCGCTCCGTGAAGTCTTCTCCAGCACGACCTGAGTCGACAGACCCCGACATTCCGGATCGGCAGGACACACCGTACAGGACTCTGTCTTGAGGAGGCCACTCGGCGTAGTGTGTGGAGTTGCGCTCGCCCGGCCAGGTGCACCACCAAAGCACGGAGGGAGATCCACAAACGGAACCCGACGGCTCGCCATCTCGAGAGCCATGTTACGTATGCCGGCCACCGTCTTGGGAAGGGGCGACGGCGAGCCGTCGGCCGGCTGCGCGCGCATACCAGCACGAGCGGAAGGCAAGGGAATACCGCGCCGCACCATCTCGACAAGGGCCGCGTCGCAAGCTGCCTCGGTCGGAGCAGGCAGTACTTCCACCACTTGCGTTGCCTCGAAACCGAGCAAGTGCAGGCGCACGCCAAGCGAATGCGCCGCGGACCACAGGCGATCAAGGGTGGCAACGACGCGGGTCGCATCCAGTCCTTGCGCAGGCCATTCCTCGGGCCCTGGGTCGGACAGCAACAGCTCCCAGAGCGACAGTCGTGCTTGCAAGCGCAAGACCGGGCCAAGAACCTTGCCTCCGTCCCGGGTCAGCGGAACGTGCACGCCAACGGCAACCTGTCGTCGCTGCTCCACAGCCCGCAGCCTTTCAAAGATCCTCTTCCAGGACCCCGGCAATGATGCACCAGGCTTCGGCACGGGATCATCTGCGGGGAGCGTAAGGAAGAGACGTTCGATTCTCATTCCTGCCAAGCTCTGGAGAACCATCATGGGATCGAAGCTGGCATCGTCCTCGATGATCGCCACGCGTAACCCACGCCGGGTCGCAGCCATGACGGCTGGTTCAAGAAGCGGGCTAGACAGAAGCTGTCTCCCCTGGAGGTAGACGCGACCGCGTCCACTTCGTTCCGCATGCTCGATGCTGGCGGCTAGCGCCTCGGCTTCATCCAAGCCGGCGCCGCCGCAGAGGCTACAGCCGGGCCGACAGGCATGGGGTACGCGCAACCTCATGGTCTAGACTCCCGCACCTGGTATGGGCCCATGCCCGGTCGCCATAGCCGTTTCCCCCGTCGCCGCATAGGTATTGGCCTGCGGTTATGCTACGCGTTTTCGTTCATCAGCCCACATGCCAACCTTGCGATCAGCCCCACCCTGCCCTGCCCTATTTCCTAAAGCCGACAGAGTTGCGCGATCGCTATTTATCGCTGCCATTGACGTATACGGTTCCGCGCGCCTTGCTCGAAACTCTTCTTCGCCCGCCTTGGAGTGTGGACGCCGACGGCGAACGGGCTACAGAGATCCTACGGCGTGCACGCGAAGCTACCGAGCAGGCAGGGGCGCGCTTTGTCGTCGTCAACCTTCCCGACCTGATGATGCCTTTGCCGGCAACCGACCCGTCGCAAGAAAACATATCGCCGCCGCCGCACCCGCCTGGATTCTTCTACACATACTGTGCACAGAGCGGCAGCGAATGCATCGATACGTGGCCGTGGTTCTGGAAAGAAGCAGGGACACGCGATCAAGCCGTGATTCGCGCCCGCTACTTGCGCCCCAACGACATCCACTACTCGGCGGGTGGATACGCCGTTGTTGCCGACGTACTACGTCGCCACTTCGAGGAGTATCCAATAAGACGTGCGGGTAGGAACTTGCCCACCATGCCACCTAAGGAAGCCCAAGGATGAAGATGCCGTTTAGTTCCCAGTCGGGTTCACGTGGAGTGGAGAGCCGTGCTCTCGTCCTCAATCTCGATTTCCGTGACGTCGTCTACAGCTTCCAATGGGAGCGCGCGGTCACCGCTGCCATCCTGCGCCGCGGGTTGGTTGTCGACACTGTCACCGTCCACCCCTTCGCTGGGCGAGATTTGGCGATCGAACTCGGAGTCGAGCGCAGTGAGCTTGCCCCGCAAGGCTCGGGCACTACGACGTACGTTGAACGCGCAGACCACGCGCATGAACGCGCGATTGTGGACCGCCACTTCCAGCAGCATCGCTATCAAATCGTTGTGCTCAACTGCAGCGGACAGCTCTTTGCGCATCTGGTTGCGGAGCATCGCGAGTACCTGCAACCCTACCCGGTGAGGGTCTACGATCGCCACCTGCACCTCGACCTCCAGGACCCGTCTCTCGCCTCGCGCTTGGAAGGTACGTTGGCCGACTGGGGGCATCTGCATATCTACAGCATTGAGGAGATCGCTTCCCCTGGAATCCTGACTTCGCGCCAGATGCGGGAATCGCAGGACAACGATGCCACCTTTCTCGGTGCATTTCGGCGCCTGGGGCTGCATCCGCATCACCTCCACTTTCAGCAATGGCCGCTCGACGACGCCTTCTTCGCGCCACGAGCCTCGGGGACTCCCGCAAAGGACTTTGTCCTCTTCAGCGGTGGTGATTCCGGACGCGATTACGGCACCCTATTCGCCGCCATCGAGGACCTCCCCGTTCAATTGCGCTTGTGTGCCAATCAGTACCCCTCCCGGGTGCCGAAGAACGTGACCATCCTCCCACGCCTGCCGTTGCATCGCTTTCGCGATGAGATTGCGGGGGCATCCCTGGTGGTTGTGCCGCTGACCGGACATCCTCCCGTAAGCGGAATCACCGTCGTCGCCATGGCAAAGATGCTGGGCAAGGCGGTTATCGCGTCAGACAACGCCATTGTTCGCCTACAGATTCCCAGCCAAGGGAACGGCGGCTACCTGGCGCAAGCTGGCAACCCCACGTTACTGCGGACCCTGATTCGTGCCTTGCTCGATTCGCCCCAGGAACGCGAACGCCTCGAGTGTGAAGGGCGACAGCAGGCCGCACGCGATCTCAGCCTGCAATACTTCGCCGAGCACATGTCGGTTTAGAGCGGGACTCTGAACCTCGAAGAGGCTCGGATCTCGAATCTTCTTCGAGATGTCCGCGCCGGATCGTCACCCAGCCGGGGTCGGTATCGGAATCGGGATCGGGATCGAATCCGGCTGCCGATTCCGATACCGATTCCGACCCCGATCGGGTTGCAGGGCTCCCCGTGCAGAGGTGCCCTAGCAGCCTGCTGAGAAGCTGCGCGGTGCTTCGAGACGCCCCTCCGGGGCTCCTCAGCACGAACGGATTCGTTAAGTGTTCCGTTCGGCCTGAGGAGGCGCGTAGCGCCGTCTCGAAGGCCAAGGGACTATTTCAACGGGCTGCTAGCGAGCCCCTGACTGCCTCTCTCCTCGTTTTGCACTTGCAGAAAGCCCTTCACACCTTCATCTTGGGGCCGTTGCGACAAGCTATGAGATCTAAATTGCTGCCCCGCTGTCTCCTGATGCGCCGACCTATTGCGGCCGTGCCGCTATTGCTTGCCCTGTCGTTGCTGCCGCACGCCGCGCGTGCTCTGCCCGATCTAGTTCCTGAGGTATTCGATGTTTCCGTGGGGCGCTCCGACGTACCCTCCGGGGACGTCGCGGAAGGCTGCGCGGGAGGCACTACCGATCGCCTACTGGTCGAGTACTCGTTGCGCTCACGCAACATTGGCGCCGACGACTTGGTAATGGGAGCACCCCTGTGCCCCGACTGTGCGTCACAGCCGGGCGCGGTCTGCGGCAATCCT
>CAZGSN010000626.1:0-2901 GCA_964528465.1 uncultured Binatia bacterium (SeqCode) | reverse complement strand
TGGAGACGGGCCGCCCTCGGCCCGCGTCTAGTGTAGGAAAATGCGGAAGAGGGGGCCGCTTACAGAAACCGATCCTTAAGCGACCGGCATTCCCTCACCTTAGGGAGAGTGGCGCGAGAACCTTGCGCGACAGCAAAGGCTTACAGTGAATCCCGCAGCCCAATCTCCATCGCCAGTCGTGCGCGCATCAAGCGCGCGCCAAGTTGTGTTGGTTGGCGCCGGGGCTCGTGCGCGGGCATGGCTCGAACCGTTGCAGACCTCGGCGCGCTTGCGGGTGGTGGCACAGGTATCGCGAAGTGGGGAGGGGCTTGGCCAAGGCATACCCATGTGCCTTTCCCTCGCCAGAGCAATGCGGGACTACCCGCAGGCGGCGTTTGCCGTTGCCCTGCCGCCGCGTGCTGGGCTTGCCGCGGCTCTGGAGCTTGCCGCTGCCGAACGCGATGCCGTTATCGAGGCACCGCTGCATGACGCTTTGGCCGAGGCATCTCTGCCTTCGCTGGCCGCCAGTGTCCGCGTTGCCCATGGTTGGGTCACCCTACCCGGGGTGGCCACGCTGCATGCTTGGCTGCGCCGTAGCTCTGGTGGGGTCGTACGCGTCGACATCGCCGGGTTGCCGGAAGAGGACGGCGGCGATGTGGCAGAGCGCCTGGTGCATGCACTAGCGCTGATCCGCGCCCTCTTACCGGAAGTCCTACCTGTCACCGCGCAGCCCGAAGCCGGCGGCGGCTTGGCCGTAGAACTGCTCGCTGGTTCACCAGCGGCAGCTTGGCGGGTACACCTGCGCTTACGACCGCGTGGGCGCCGGCTGTCTGCTCACATTGATACAGCAGGCGAGCTGGTCGAATGGAGTTGGGAGCCGGACCACGAGCTGCTGCGCTTGGAATCGCGACCAAGCAAGAGTCCCCGACCGGTTCCCTCGGCACCGGTCCGCGCCTTGGCCCAGTTACTCCCCAACGCCGCCCGCGGCGACGGTTTAGGCGAGGCAGCCACGGTTTCGCGCCTGACTCGCCAATGCCTAGCGCTTTTCCCAACAGCGCTTCCTATCGGCGCGCGAGCTCTGCACCAGTCGGCGTTGATTGCGGAGCGGCGTCCTAAGGATCTTTTGTCGCGTCTAGGATTGATCGGAGCTTTGCCGCAAGCAGACGTGGAGCCGTCAGGACCGCCCGCTCTCCGGGCTCCGCGCGAACCGATGGAACTGTGGGCCTTCCGTGCCGGGATAAAGCCGGTGGTGTTTCTCACGGTGCATCCGCAAGACGACGCGCAGACCCGCGCTTGGTTTGGCGACGTCCACTGCGAGTGGCGTCAACGTCGCGTGCAGATTGCAGCACAGGACCGTTGGGTGGATCGCCGCGATCTCGGCGAAGAACGTGTCGAGCTGTACATCTCCCGCGATGCGGCGCTGGCACGCCGCGCCGCCTATCTTCAAGCCGAGGTCGATCCCAGCCTGGCAGTGCGCGAGCTCGGAGAGTTAGTGGGATATCCCCGGTGCTGTGTCGAGGCTTTCGCCCAACAAGAAGACCGGGCCAACAACTCGGCGAACCGCTATCACACACAGGCACGCACGCTTGCGGCCGACGGCTCTTGGCAAGGTCCGTGGCCATGGCAGCTCAACAACCTGCACACCATGATTGCCCCGTTCTACCCGTGCTCGTATCGCTGCCAGCATGCCCTCGTTTGGGTGCAAGCGGCCTTGACCGAACTGGGCAAGGCGTATCCCGACTATCTCGAGAGGTTGCGGAGTGCCCTGACACAACCGGTCTTGTACTTCGACCATGACAATCAACTGGCACTCGACGGTGTGTGCCACGGCAAGGAGCTTTCTTATCGAGCCGTGTCCTGGTCGTCACCACGGCTAGCGGCGCTGGCGGCAGCCGTGGCCCATGGTTCTCGCCTTCTCCTCGACGATCACGCCTTGGTCGTGGAACAGAACGGGTGTGTCATTTGGCAATGGCAACGCACCGACCCAGCTCTTGGCTTCTTGGCACCGTTTGCGGATGGGTTAGCAGACACATTCTCTTGAGCCGTACACCCATGCACTCTTCTGCAACCCTTCTCACTATCGCTGTTGTCGCCTCTCTGGCTCAGGCGGCAGAGCCCTGTGGCCCGGGCATCTCCAAGCCACTGGCACAGCGACTGTTCGACACGCTCAATCACGCCCCACTCGAACCGGAATGCAAGTTTGAGGGCGTTGGCAGTGAGCTCACAGTTCTGTGTGCAACCTGGTCGCGTCACGGCAAGCCCCTGCCACCACTACGCCTTGCCGCGCGCGGATGCCTACCGGACGCCAACACCGATGCCGGCCCGTTCCAAGTGCTAGCCCCCACGGAAATCGCAGAGAGCTGTCCGAGTGTCGCGGTGTGGATCAAGGCAGCGCTGCACCAGCTCGAGCAAGAAGATCTGGGACCGCTGTCTGCCAGCACCAGCGATCCCCTTTTCCTAACCTCCCGCCTCCTTTTCCTGGCCATGTTGTTAGCCGGGATCATTCTCCTTGCTCGCTCTGCGATTCGGAGCACGTTTTGGCACGGCTCAGCGCGGAAGAGGGTTGGGGTCTCATCATCACACACAAGCCTCCTGGCCTCGGATTTTTCCCGTTTCTCGTTCCCAGGCTCTGCCTGGGAACGCATGTCTTCGAGACTTCGCCTTGAAGGGCGGCGGTGGTGGAGATTCTCTGACAGCCCCTCTGTATCGGAAGCAAGCGCCGGGAACCATTCCAATCAAAGCGAGGCAGAGCCTCGCCGGACCGGTTCCCAGGCAGAGCCGGCTTTGCCCGCCAATTCGACCAGGCAGGCAATCCGGCTGGTGCGCCGCGGGGGCGCGGCGTCTCCATTGCTTGTAAACATTGATGAATCTGAGTTGGAGACGGGCCGCCCTCGGCCCGCATCTGACGGAAACGCGAATTGG
>CAZGSN010000625.1:0-2788 GCA_964528465.1 uncultured Binatia bacterium (SeqCode) | reverse complement strand
CACCGGGCACCTCCGGATCCAGCGCTAGCGCCGGATCCGAATAGAATCTCCCCTATTGCCAGCCTCCGATGGCCCCGATATGAAGGCGCGCGGGAGAAAATATCCATGAGTGAAGCCCTTTTCCCTTACTCCCGGTGGACGCCTCAGATCGCCGAGTTGAAGGAGCGTTATTATGCGGCGGACCCGTTTCCCCACATCGCGCTCGACAATTTCCTAGAGCCAGGGTTGGCTCAGCAACTCGTCCAGGAGTTTCCGAAGGTCGACTCCTCGCAGTGGGTCAACTACGTGCACGTCAACGAACGCAAGTTCGGCAAGAAAGACCGCGGGTCCTTCGCACCTACCATTGGTGCTGTCGTCGACGAGCTGAATTCCCCTCGTTTTCTGGATTTCTTGCGCGCCCTAACAGGGATTGAGGGATTGATGGCGGACCCGAGTCTCGAGGGTGGCGGGCTGCATCAAATTCCACGCGGTGGCTTTCTGAACGTACATGCCGACTTCACCGTGCACCCACACCATCGCAAGTGGCGACGGCGAGTGAACGTCTTGGTGTACTTGAATGACAATTGGGAAGATTCCTACGGTGGCAAGCTCGAGCTGTGGGACCAGCAGGTCAAGCGTTGCGCCCATAAGATTCTGCCGATCCTCAACCGCGCCGTCATTTTCAACACCGAGGCCGATTCATTCCATGGCCATCCAGAGCCCCTTTCTTGTCCGGAAGGCATGACCCGCAAGTCGATTGCTCTCTACTATTTCACCGAGGAAGAGAACCCGCTGGCGCGTTCTACGGAATACCGAGCCCGCCCCGGCGACGGCGCCCGTGGCCTTCTCATCTATCTCGACAAAATGGTGGTACGGGCCTACGACAAGGTGAAGCGTGTCTTCAACCTGGATGACGATTTTGCCAGCAAGGTGCTACGCCTGCTATCGCGCTCGAAACCCAACTAGTTCTTTATTGGAAACGAACGTCGCTTGCGGTCGTCGGGTGCGTCGCATCGACGTACCCGACGCTCCAGATCCCAAGGAAGGGACTGCATCTCAGCTTGCGACAAGCGCGGCCGGCCGTTGTGCGCGTCCGGGAACCAGAAAGTGTCTTCGCACCTCCGGCAGAAGCTCAGCACTTCAGCACCTCAGCACTCCAGCACCCCAACATTCCAGCACTCCAGCACCCCAGCACTCCGGCACCCCAACACTCCAGCACTCCAACACTCCAGCACTCCAGCACCCCGGCACCCCAGCACTTCAGCAACCTTGACCGCTGCCCGGAATCCTGACACATAGCCCACCACCCTCATGATCAATCTCTTGCGTAGTCTTGCCCTGCTGTGCTCGGCTTTGTTGATCTCTGCATGCGGTGAGTCGGGCTCCGAGCCCGATCAGTATTCCGAAGTGCAGTATCGTGTTCTCCAGGCTGGTGGCGGCACCTTTGCCTTGGTGTCGCTCAGCGCTGGGGGCTTCCAGCGGCGCCTTTCTCCGGATGCCGTTTACACGACACAGGGGCCGGTGCGTTTTTTGGTCGAGGGTGCGCCGGGGCCCCACGCCGCGGAATTCTGCCGCCGCAGCGGCGGCGAGCTGACGATTCAATTCTCCTCCGATTCCAGCAACGAGGGGTTAGTGCGGCTGACCTTCGACAGCGAGGCACAGGCGGGCGCGTGTCGCACAACAGCCAGTGTCTGCACCCAAGCCAGTGAAGGAAGCACTTGCTTCTCCGACAGCGAGTGTGCGACCGGCGAGGTGTGCGAGAAGCGTCTCGTCGTCACGTACGATCCCACCCAGAGTGGGGTACTGGAAATGCCGCTACCCTTTGCCGACCCCGATGTGCGTTTCGAGGTATGCGCTCCGCTCACCGGTGACACCTGTAGCGTGGCCGGAAAGGCCGGGGATCCGCCGAACACAATCTATGGGCGCTTTGTAAGTGGCTCGGTCGGCGATATCGCCTCCACCTTCCTGGTCAGCGACGAAACCCCTGCCGTCTACTTCCTCAATTCCGCCAAAGACAACGTAAGCGCTGTCGTCGGTGCCTCCGACGATGAACCTGTGCAGCTCCAGCTACTGGTGGATAATCGCGTCGTAGACTCGGATCACGGCCGCGGCGATGTGCTCATCCGCAGGGATCTGTAAGCGGTGGATATCAACAGCCCGCTTTTTCTTGGGCCGTTGACCACGAACTCCTCCTCGAACCTCGCCAATTGCACGAGATAAGTGCCTCAAGAGATTAATGTTGCAGATTATTTTCCGAACAACACTGATGCCGCAAAACTCCGCAATCCCAGATAATCCTTGCTAGAAGCGGCTTAGCGCGCCGCCATCCACAGGTTTTCCACAGCTCGTGTGCATAACCAGCCGCGAGCGGCTGTGACCGCGGCGTAGGGGCACGCCGAACCGAAGTTCACGACAGATCAGGCTGCGCGGGCAGCGGCTACGGCCTTCTTAGCGCCGTCGGCCATGTCGGCGGCGGGAATGATATTGAGCTTCGACTCGGCAAGGATCTGACGTCCGCGCTCGACATTGGTGCCTTCCAGGCGCACCACCAACGGCACACCAAGCTTTACTTCGCGTGCGGCCTCGACCACGCCCTGCGCCAACACATCGCACTGCATGATGCCGCCGAAGATATTGATCAGAACGGCTTTGACGTTGGCATCGGACAGCAAGATCTTGAAAGCAGCCGCCACCTTTTCCTTGTTGGCACCGCCACCCACGTCGAGAAAATTGGCCGGCTCGCCGCCGCAGCTCTTGATGGTGTCCATAGTTGCCATGGCCAACCCGGCCCCGTTCACCATGCAGCCGA
>CAZGSN010000624.1:0-2775 GCA_964528465.1 uncultured Binatia bacterium (SeqCode) | reverse complement strand
CCCTTCTCGATCTCGTTGCGCAAACGCTGCTCGATTGAACGCACACGCGCGCTGGTGCGATCCGACACATCCATCGCCTCCAGATCGAGCGGTTCCAAGTACCCGGGAAAGAGAACGCGCAGCAGGTCCTCGACCACACCCCAAATGCGTTCGCGATTGGGCAGTGTGTGTGCTTGCAAATGCCCAAGCTCGCCATGCTTGGCGTAATTGGCCAGGATCGAATCGATGATCCCAGCAAGCTGGCCTTCTCGATCCATGGGTGCGGTAGGGGGCACAGGCGACATAGCGGCGGAGTGTATGCCGATTCTGAGGCTTCAGGCAACTCACTACGCTACCTCCCCGATCCGGCGGAGCGCCCGACCGCGAGGTGCCCGGTTCGCCAGTTCGCCGGTGCAGGGAGCAGCGTTCCGGAAAACAGACGCGCTAGCTCAGGGGTATCCGTGAGGGTTTCAGGACAATCCGTCCAGAGAAGGCATGTTGAGCGTTAGGGAACCTCTGCAAGAGTCTGTGCAAGTCGCCTGCCTGCGGGGTCGGGGTCGCCATCGGAATCGGTATCGATCGCATTTTACGGGGTATCTCCCTACCTGCGTCGCGGCCGATTCCGATTCCGACTCCGATCTGGCTTGTGCAGAGGCTCCTTTGCGCCGAATCTGGGCGACAACCTCCCGAGGTTGTCTCAAGCCTCTGCCTGGGGCTTGGGGCCGGAGGCCAGGGACTGGTGAAATCCATGCAAACCCAAGCCCCGAGCCACCAGCGCCCGAGCCCCGCAGCTTGGTTTCGACACTGCCTCTCCCCGTCCCGCCTTCATGCGGCGTGCTGTTCGTGGTAGTGCGGCGCGATGCAAAGTTTGGCCACACCGCAATCATCGTCGTCCGAAACCTCCGCGTCGCGTCGGCACCTAGTGCTGGGGGCATTGGCCGTCGGCTACTTCCTTTTGCTGTGGTCACCCGGTGTGCTGGTTGGCCAATCGGGATACTACATCGACGAGTTCTACTACATTGCTTGCGCCAAGCGCCTTGCCTTTGGATACGTCGATCATCCTCCATTTTCGATTTGGCTCTTGAGTGCAGTCCGCGCTTTGGGTGGCGACGCACTGTGGGTCTTACGACTGACTCCAGCCCTTGCAGGAGCAGCAACCGTACTGCTGGCAGCACGCCTTGCTCGCAGCTTCGGCGCAGACACGTTCGGGCAGTGTCTCGCCGCTGTGGCCGTGATCATCAGCGTGTCATACCAAGTAATCTTCAGCTTTTTCTCGATGAACGCGCTCGAGATCTTGCTGTGGACGGCATGCATGGTCGTGGTCGTGGAGATCGAGCAGCGAGAAGAGCCACGCCTATGGTTGTTGGTCGGCCTGATCCTCGGCATCGCCATCGAGAACAAGCACACCATTGTTCTTTACATCGGGGCTCTCGGGTTTGGCATGCTGCTGGCGCCGGCCCGCCGTCACCTTGCCTCGAAGTGGTTCTGGATGGCGATGGTTTTGCCGGTAGTGATGCTCTTGCCCAACCTTGTTTGGCAAGCTGCCAACGGCTGGCCCTCGGCAGAGTTCTATCGCAACCAAGACCTCTACAAGAACGTAGCCACACCGCCGCTGCAGGTGATACTGACACAGATGCTGGCCATGAACCCGGCCACGCTTCCCATCTGGGTTGCCGGTGTCGTAGCGCTCCTCGGATCGCCTCGCGTTGTGCGCTACCGGCATCTCGGCTGGACGTTTGTCGTGCTGTTTGTCTTGCTGGTGGTTGGCGGCAAGAGTCGGCCCGACCGCATTGCCTCTTCCTATGTCGTGGTCTTTGCCGCCGGTTCGGCGCTTCTGAGCGAGAGCCTGCGCCAGCGCCGCGGTTTGCGAATTAGCCTAGTGGCCGCGATGGGCATGCTTGGCTTGGTCCTGACACCAGTGGGGCTGCCGCTTTTACCAGCTCCCCTCACCGCGGTGATCGTGGATCGGTTGGGGGTGGTACCGCAGATCGAAAAGGGAGCCGGTAAGCGTGCCGCGTTGCCGCAGTGGCAAGCCGACCGATACGATTGGCCCTTATTCGTGGACGACATCGAGCGCGTTTACCTAAGCCTGCGTCCGGAGGAACGACAGCGCACCGTGATCTATGCCAACAGCTATGGCGACGCCGGAGCCATTGAGCTGGTGGCCGCAGAGCGAGAGTTGCCGCCCGTGTATGCTTCGCACAACAGTTACTTTTTCTGGGGGCCTCCTAGCGTGCCGCCAACCACGGTGATTGCCGTTGCCGCCCCGGAACCCGACTCCAACCCACCACAACCGCCACAGCGCTTGCGCGACCTCTTCGAAGAAGTCGAACTGGGAACCCAGCATCATTGCCAATGGTGCATGGCATGGCGCAACCGCTTGGCGATTTGGGTAGCCCGCCGGCCGAAAACTGACTTACGGGAAGTCTGGTCAAGACTCGCAAGATTCGAATGATCACACTCGCTGCATCAGGCCGAAGATTCACAGTGGGCAGCGTCACCGCCGCCACGGTGCCGCCAGAGATTCGTCAGGCTGACAACCGGCCCGCCCGTGAGATCAGGAAGCCTGGATTTGGGTAACACACCGTCCGAAGGTCGATTTGCACGAAGCATGGCTGAGACTCGCGAGATTCGACTGATCCCGAAAACCTCAGTTCAATTCCCCACGTTCTAGCAAGGGCGCTTGAGACGGCCTTCGAGACGCGGCCCCCACTGCATCGTAATCCAGAAGCGCTGGAAGTTATGCTGCAGATCGGGGTATACGCGAAAAAGGAGACACAACATGACGCGCAGGCA
>CAZGSN010000623.1:0-6492 GCA_964528465.1 uncultured Binatia bacterium (SeqCode) | reverse complement strand
GCGTCGTGAACGGCCAACTTGACGGTGCGCACTACCACGGCCGCGTTGCCAAGCGCAGCCAAATGCACGCAATCCTCGGGCGCTCTCGGGTTCTGGTTTCCCCGTCGCTGATGGATGCGGCGCCAGGCGTTCTCTTTGAGGCTGTGGCCATGGGATGCAACGTGGTGGCTTCGCCCAACTGCGGCAATTGGCGGCTGTGCGCGCCGCCGCTGCTGGCCGACCGCTGCGAAGTCGATGCTTTTCGGGCCAGTATCGAGAGGGCGCTTGTGCAGGTCTTTGCGCACGACACCACGCCCTTCCATGGTGGGGCGAGAGTTTTGGAAGAAGCCCTGTGGTCATGAGCGGAGGTACACAGAGGCAGGCACAGCGACGGCTGCTGCCCGTGTTGCGTTGGTGGCCGATCGGCGTGACCCGGGCCCCCCTCCGTCGCAGCACGGCGCCGCGAGTTGCGTACTTCCATCACTGCTTTCCGCTTCCGAGTGAGACGTTCATTCAACGTGAGGTGCGGGCTCTGCAGGGGCGCAGGCTGAATCTGCAAGTGTTTTCCCTGTCATCGCCACGTCGCGAAGATCTCGATGCGCCGGCGCAAGCCCTAGCTGCAACGACTCGCTACTTGGAGCCGATTACCCCGCTGCGTCGCTCGGTGCGAGACAACGGCTTGGTGTGGCGCCGCTTGCCGACGGCAACCAGGCTGGCTCTTTACGCGGTGCTTACCCAGCACACGCCGCGCAAGCTCTGGCGCGACGACCAGCGTGTGTTGCGTCGCGCCATGACTCTGGCACAGGCCGCGCACGCATGGGGGGCTACGCATCTGCACAGCCCGTGGGCAAGCCCCGACGCGACGGTAACTCTGTTGGCTGCAAGTTTGCTCGGCTTACCGTACACCGTGCACGCGCGCGCTTCCGACCTGTACCGTACCTCTGGTCATCACGGACTTCGCGACCGGCTGCGTTACGCCTCGGCCATCGTTACCAACAGCGACTTCAACCGTCATCACATTCGCGAACTGCTCGGTGCCGATTCGATTCGGGTCCCGGTGTTGCGCATGTACAACGGTCTCGACATCAGCGAGTACCGACCGCAGTCTGCCGGCGGCGAGCCGGCGCCAACACCGTTGCTGTTGTCGGTAGGGCGCTTCGTGGAGTTCAAAGGCTTCGAGCATTTGCTCCAGGCCTGTGCGCTGTTGCAGGCAAAGGGCCGCCGCCTGCGTTGCGAGATCATCGGCGCACCGCCACCGGAAGCGGAGGCTTATGGTCGCCGTCTTCACGATTTGCGTCAGAGCCTTGCCCTGGAGGATGTTGTTACCTTCCTCGGGGCCGCGCATCCGACACAAGTGCGCGAGCGCTACGCAGCGGCGAGCATATTCGTCCTGCCCTCGGTGATGGCCGCTGACGGCACCAGCGATGTCACGCCCAACGTCGTGCTCGAAGCTATGGCGAGCGGGCGGCCGGTTATCGCCACAAAGATCCGCGCCATTCCGGAACTTATTGATGATGGCGTGCATGGTCTGTTGGTCGCGCCCGGTGACGCCCCGGCTTTAGCCGCGGCCATCGAACGCGTGCTCGACCACGCGGACGTTGCCGAAAGGATGGGGCGAGCGGCGCGGCAGCGCGTCGAGGAACGATTCGACATCGCGCGCAACATCGACACCATGCTGCGCCTATTCCACGGTGAGCTGACGATCGGATGAACGGGAATGGACGGCAGTAGGGTGGCTCGTACAAACCACCGATCCCCGAGACCTCGGCAAAGGCGAGTGGAATGACGCCAACCCCTTCGGTGTGGTCGCGGCGCGATCGAGGACATGTCGGTCGGAATCGTAGGGGCACCCCTTGTGGGTGCCCGGTCGTGTGCACTGGCTGGCGCAGGCGCGAACGCCAAAGCGGTCTCGGTGTAACCCGGAGGTTTCTACCAGCGCATGGATGCCTGTACGGAGAGCTGCGGTGACCGACCTGGCGGTGTTGACGACCTACTTCAACCCGTCCGGCTACCACAGCCGCCGGCGCAATCTTCATATGTTTCGTGAGCGTTTGCGTGCCAACGGAGTGGCCCTGCTCACCATCGAATGTGCCTTTGGATCGGCCCCGTTTGCCTTGCCGATGGGTGCCGATGTTGTACAGGTACGCGCTCGTGACGTGCTTTGGCAGAAGGAGCGCCTGCTCAATCTCATCATCGCGCAATTGCCGCGGCACTATACGAAGGTTGCCTGGCTGGACTGTGACATTTTGTTCGCCGACGCGAACTGGGCTTCGGAAACATCGAACGCACTTGACCATCATGCCCTCGTGCAACCATTTGGGCAGGTGTTGTCGGTGGCACTGGGATCAACCATTTCTGCCGTCGGCGAAGAATTGCTCAGCTTTGCTGCCGTCGCTTGCCAGGATGCCGACGCTGCGCGCAGTGACGATTGGAAGCAGCACGGTCACACCGGCTACGCCTGGGCCGCGCGCCGGGAAGTGTTGGAGCGACTCAAACTTTACGATCGCTTTGTCCTTGGCGGCGCCGATCATGCCATGGCCCACTCCTGGCTCGGCGATTTTGCGTCGCCCTGCTTGCAGCGGCGCTGGCAAGCAAACCCCTTGCTGCGCGAGGATTTCCTGCGTTGGGCGGAGCCCATGGCGCGCCACATCGAAGGGCAGATTGGATATCTGCCCGGAAAGATCTTCCACCTCTGGCACGGCAGCCAACGGGATCGCCGCTATGAGCAGCGTCATGTCGAGTTGGCACAGCACGGGTTTAACCCAGCAGAAGATCTCCGCCTCGGCCCTAGCGGCTGTTGGCAATGGGCTACGGCCAAGCCGGCGATGCACGCGGCGGTGGCCGGGTACTTCTCGCTACGCGACGAGGATCGCGAGGTTGGCGGCCTATGACGGCGAGGGAGACACCAGACCAATCCCTGCCTTCGCAAGCGCGCGTTTGGGAAATGAGCGCGGCACGCGCTGATGAAATGCGCGCTACCGGTCTCAAGACTCGCTACTTTTTTCCGCACGAGCTGCGCTTCTTGCCACGCCCGGGCTCGGACGGTTTCAAGGTGGCGCAACGCATGTACTGCTTGCGCGAGCCTGGGGCAGGGGTAGAGCTGATCTTGCACGCGGCGCCGTCGCTGTGGCGAGAGTTCCCCGAAGAGCTGTTCTTCGATCGTGACATCATTTGGCACCAGCAGCACTTGGGGCTGCCTGGACACGTGGCTGTGGCAGCGCTCACTCTTGTTGGGGATCGCTTGTACACCACGGTTCGCTTCTCGGACCTCGTACAACGCATTTCTCGCCGGCGTGCTCTGAAGACACGCATCGAATCTGTGTTCCGTGGTTGGGACTACATGCTCCTCAACGGCATTTTGCATTTCGCGCAGCAGCAAGGGGTGCGCGAGGTGTGGTTCCCGGATGCCGACTTGGCGCTGGAGAACACGGATCGGCGGCGCAATCCGCAGCGCGGTCTGTTTGAGCGTGTGTACCAGAGCCATCTGGAACGCTGGCGACCACACCGCAGCGGTCGTGCCTGGGTGGTGGATGTAAGAGCCGTGGGCCACCGCATCGTTGCACCGCAACTCCGCGAGGAAGCATGTAGTCTGGGTCCCACCGTCTGCATCTGCCACGACACCGAGCGCGGCTACGGATTTCGCGGCATCGATGAAGAGTTCGCCGATCGTGCTGATCGTGATGCGCCGCCTGTTCTCGAGGTCCTGTTGAACATGGAGGCACGTGCCCGGGTGCGGACTACCTACTCGATTGTGGGCTGCTTCCTGTCTGAGATCCGCGCGGCCGTCGAAGCGGGCGGGCACAGCGTGGCCTTCCATTCCTATGATCACACCCGTGAGGGCGACCAGTTACGTCGTTGTCGCGAAGTGGACTACCGCATCCCGGGGTATCGTGCCCCGCAGTCGCGACTCACCGACGCCTTGGCGGAGGAGCATCTTGCCTTCCACAACTTTGAATGGCTGGCCAGCTCGCGCTCGTCGTTTGGCTTTGCATTACCGAGAGTCGAGCGCGGTGTCGCCAAGCTACCAATTCGTACCGACGATCATCCCATGCACACCGGAGCCCTCGGCTACCCGGCTTGGGAGGCACAGATTCTCGCGGCCGTGCAGGAATCCCTGGCGTCGTCGCCGCCGTATCTCGCCTTTGGCCTACACGACTGTTACGCGCCGCATTGGTTGGATCGATACCCTGAGCTGCTGGCACGGCTGGCCGATACAGCCACGCTGCGGACGCTTGATGAGGTGGCCAATTGGTTAATGCGAAGCGCAGCCATATGAGCACCAGGAAGAATGTGACGTCGGCGTCCGAGCTCCTGACCGCCATCTTGCCGTTGAAGGCGTACCACGAGCCTTTCCTGCGTGCGGCGCTGCAATCCATATTCGGGCAGGACAGCAACGCGTGGCGCTTGCTGGTAGTGGTCGAGCCAAGGGATAAAACTCGCTTCGCTAGGCTGTTAGCGGTCGAGCTTGCAGATGCGCGGGTGGGGCTAGTCGTCAACACCGGGCGCAAGCTTGCCGGAGCCATCAATTCGGGCATGCGCGCGGCGTGCACGCCGTTTGTGGCGATCCTGCTCGGCGACGACAGGTGGGCGACGGATGCGGTATCCGTGCTCAACGCAAACATTCGATCGCATCCGGAGATCGATTTTTTCCATTCGGCACGGCGCATCGTCGATGAAAACGATCAGCCTTTGAGCGGAATCTATCCGGCACGCACTCACTTTGCTGTCGAGGATTTCGTGAAAGGCTCGCCGGTGAAGCATCTCCTGTGCTGGCGACGTGAGTTCGGCCTAGCGATTGGCGGTTTGGACGAACACCTGAACTCGGTGGGTCCGGACGATTACGACTTCCCTTGGATGATGGCCGAGCACGGCGCGCGTTTCCTGGCGCTGCAAGAGTGCCTCTACATCTATCGCGATCACCGCGAGGCATTTCGCCTAACTACGCATATGACCTTGGCCCATCACAAGGCCGAGATCGATCGCATCCTGCGCAAGCACGGTGTGCCACGGGAGCTGCGCGAGAAACGCTTGGCTGCGTCGGAGGCAACCTACTTGCGCCAGTGTCTGTATCGCTCGCGGCTGGATCAGTTGTGGAAGCGACTGCGCGGCTTCGATCCACGTAGTGGCTGGCGCAGCTCGTACCGATGATACAGGCGCAGGCGCTATTGCCGGTTTCCGTCATTGTGCCGGTACGCAACGGCGAGGCGACACTGGAGGTTTGCTTGGAGTCGCTCCTTCGCCTCGACTATCCGGCGGAGCTGCACGAGATACTTTGTGTCGACAACGGCTCTACGGATCGCACGCCGGAGATCTTGCGGCGCTTTGACAAGCATGTCCGTATCGAACACGCGGCCCGGCGCGGCGCCGCGGCGGCCCGCAACCAGGGCATCCGTGCGGCACGGCATCCGTACGTGGCGTTTACCGATGCCGACTGTGTGGTGGATCCTGCTTGGCTGCGGCATCTTGTGCCGCCGCTGCATGACAGCAGCGTCGGTATCGTCGGTGGCGCCGTTCTGGCGCGGATTGGGGCCAACGCCGTGGAGCGATTCGGAGAGAAGATCCACAACCACCGCCGTGCCATCGAAGAGCTGATTCCGCCGTATGCCATCACCATGAGCTGGGCCTCACCACGGGCGTTGTTGTTGGATGTGGGTTCATTCGACGAACGCCTGCTGCGCGGGCAAGACGCCGAGCTTGCGTATCGGATCGGTGCCCGCGGCTGCCGCCTCGTGTACGCCGAAGGTGCCATCGTGCGCCACCACAACGAGAGCACTGTGCGCGGGTTGTTCCTAGAAGGCTACACGCACGGGCGCCTGGCACCGCAGGTGCGTGACATGCACGTCGCTACCCTGGGCCCCCGGCCATGGCGGCAACAAATCCGTAAGGCCCTGCGGCGCGTGTGGCACACCGAGGTTCTCGCCGGCAAAGATGGCCCCTGGCGCGATCACGCCTTCGCTTTCCTCTTCAATCTCGGCAAAGCCCTTGGTGAAGCCCGTGGCCATGTTGCTGTGCGCACCCACGCACAGTCACGTTCCAAGCGACCTCGAGACCAGCCCTAAACCGGGGAACCTCTGCACAAGCCGGTCGAGCGGTCTTTCCCGTGGGTCGCAATCGGGATCGGAGTCGATATTGATTGCGTTGCACACCGTGTCTCTCAGCCTGTGTGCAGCAAGGAACCTCGCACCAGGTCTCATCGATTCGGTGAGTAGACTGTCGTAGTGGCCAACCTCAATCCTCGTCATCCAAGCGAAAGCGACTGCCGATTTACTCCATCGAGGGTCCCGCCAGCTTGTGCGCTCATTCCGAGCTATGTCGCCAATGGCAGAAGATTCGAGGCGGAGCCTCAGGGAGTTGCATTCCCAGGCGGAGCCAGCTTTGCCCGCCAATTCGACCAGGCAGGCAATCCGGCTGGTGCGCCGCGGGGGCGCGGCGTCTCCATTGCTTGTAAACATTGATGAATCTGAGTTGGAGACGGGCCGCCCTCGGCCCGCATCTGACGGAAACGCGAATTGG
>CAZGSN010000622.1:0-3215 GCA_964528465.1 uncultured Binatia bacterium (SeqCode) | reverse complement strand
TCCCACGTCATGGCTGAGACACGCACCCGATCGCTTGCGACGTCTCCTCCATCTGAAAAGTAAGAGTAGATTGCCTCAACGATCTTCCTTGCCTGCATGTCGGGGCGAGTTATTTCCAAAAACGTCTGATCCGCGCTACGGGCTTGCTGGAGAGCTTCATGAAAACGCCTAGACTTGAACCCAACGATGACGCGGACATAGCCGATGAGCTTTATCAGTTCCCGACGGCTTTTCACCAGCTCGGCGACCGTCAGAGCCGCAATGTCATTGAGTGCCGATTTGAGAGCAGTGATCGAACCTGCCCATATGGTAGCAGCGGCGAGAACCCAGGGTTCTGAGCCTTGCAATGCGTATGGGCTTGAGCTGTTCTTATGTAGGCCAAACCAGATGCCTGCCACGACTCCTGGCAGTGCGGCAATGGCCGGGACGACCAGATATCGGGACCACCAGGGGGTCAGAAATCGATCTCGAAAACGCTCGAACCACCCCCCTTTTTTCATCCACGCTCTCATCCTGCGGAGGGCCACATTGCACGGTTCATGTGGACAAATCAAACAGAGACACGACTACGACTACCTACTGTTTCCGGCATTGTCCGGTCATACCCGAAATGAGAATTGACCTGGTGGTGCCACAATCGTAGTGTGTCGCGCCGCGACACCTGCGGGCCGCCCCGCAGCGTGCCAAGACAACTGCCGAGAGGAAATGAGATGAGACTATCGAAGACGCAAGTGGTGGTGATGTGGGTACTGTCCGGGCTACTGGCCGCACTGTTCGTGGGTAGCGGAGGCATGAAGCTCACCGGCGCGCACGTCAACGAGACGGCACAGCATTTCGGCTATCCGACTTGGTTCTTTTACTTGATTGGGCTGATCGAAGTAGTGGGCGCCGTTTGTCTACTCATTCCGCGCATTGCCGCGGAGGTTGGCTCGTTCTTGATCATCATCATGCTCGGCGCCCTGATTTCCCATATCCGAGCTGGAGATGGGTTCATGGGCTTGCTGCCGGCGCTGTTGGCACTCCTGTCGCTCGGCGGTGTGACCTGGCTGCGTGGCGAAGAGTAACCTTTCACTCTCGCCGACGTTCCGCTGGCCATGTCCGCCACCGTCTTTCGCAACTGCACATTGTTGGATTGCAGCGGTGCCGAACCGGCACCGCGATCCACCGTAATTGTGGAAGGTGCCCGCATCGTGCGCGTGACGCGGGGCAGTGAGCCGGTATTGCCGGCCGACAGCGTGCACATCGACTGCGCCGGACGCACGCTGATGCCTGGCCTCAGCGACGCCCACATCCACGCGACCATCATTGAAACCGATATGGTCAAGGCAAGCCGCGATTCCGCCGCGACCTTTGCCATGCGCGTCAAGGATGTTCTCGAGCAAACGTTGCAATCCGGGTTTACCACGGTGCGCGACGCGTTCGGCTTGGACTGGGGTTTCGCGCAGGCGATTGAGCGCGGTTACGTAAAGGGCCCGCGAGTATTGTTCGTCGGCGGCTGCCTGACGCAGACGGGAGGGCACGGGGATTGGCGCGAGCCCTACATGCAGGAATCGCCGTTCCCGAGCATCCGCGGCTTGATGGCCGCGCCGATTGTTTGCGACTCACCAGATCAGATGCGTCTCGCTGCACGCGAGATCCTGCGCACCGGCGCCCATGGCATCAAGCTCATGGGTGGCGGCGGATGCATGTCGCCCACCGATCAAATCGAGCACACCCAATTCACCATCGAGGAGATGGCCGCGGCTTGTTACGAAGCCCGCACGGTGGGGAAGATTGCTCTGGCGCACGTCTACACGCCGCAAGGAATCATCAATGCCGTAACCGCCGGGGTACGCAGCGTCGAGCACGGCAATTTTCTCGATGAAGAGTCCGCTGCGTTCATGCAACAGCACGGGGCCTTCTTTGTGCCGACGCTCACCACCTACTACCTGCTCAGCGCCTACGGTGCGGCCGAGAACGTGCCACAGAAGATGATCGACAAGATCAACAAGGCCAAGGTGCGTGGTCTCGACTCGCTAGAAGTTGCGCGCGCAGCCGGGCTGAAGATCTGTTCTGGGTCCGACGTGCTGTCCGCCATGCAGCCCTTCAAGAGCATGGAGCTAGGCCTCAAGGCACAGGTTCTCGGCAATCATGATGCCATTCTTTCCGCGACACGCACCAACGCGGAGCTGTTTGGAATGGCCGATCAAATTGGCACGGTGGAAGAAGCCAAGCTCGCCGACCTCATCGTCGTCGACGGGCAGCCCATCGACGATATCAGCGTCCTACAAGATGCGGATCGCGTGGTCCTCGTCATGCGTGACGGAACTGTCTTCAAGAATCGTCTCTAAACAATTTATTCCTCAGTTTCTTGACGGCCGGTCACGATTTCCAGGCCGGAGACTGGAGGCTGTAGACTGTAGGTCGGAAAATGAATGATCCGCTGATCTCCGAACCTGCGGTCTACGATCCGCGCGGCCCGCATCATGTGCGGTCTGTAGGCGCGGATGTGAACAGTAAGAGATGGCTGATGACGATTGAGGCGAGAGAGTCTCGGGCTAGGCAGCGAGTCGGATGAGTTTGTCGACCGATGCGTGCGGTTCGCCTCAGCTACTTGGCCGCGGATGTCTATCGAGAGGTGTCGGCGCTCTGCGTCGAGACGAGCAAGGTGCTGGCGGGCTTACTCCGGGCGTTGCGGCCGTAGCCGAGTTCCGGCTCCGACCTACACCTAGGGTCTACAGCCTACGGTCTGCGCGGCCGGTTAATCGGGGCACCCCGCCCAACCAACACAACGCCCGCGATCAAAGCCCCTTTGGTTGCGGCCACTCGGCCGCGCTGTGCTTCACGTTGCGGTGAAATTCCAGCTTGACTGGGCGCCTGAGTGCGGCCTATGGCACCTGCGCATGACCGCGTTCACTATGGGAAGGGAGTGACGGCTATCGTGGAGACAGAACAGCTTGCGATCGCGACCGGAGGCACGGCCGTGAGCCGTATTCCCCGTGATGCCGATGCTTCGCGAGCCGAAGGCTTTTGTCCGGTTGCGCCGACTACGGTTCGCGAGACGGGGCTTTCGGAGACGCTGGTCGAGTCGCTGGTTTACAAGACGCTGATGTCTGCGGGCAGCATGACCAGCCGTGAGATCGTTCGTGCCACGGCCTTGCCGGTGCAACCTGTGGTCGAGTTGCTTACCAGCATGAAGTCGCGCCAGTTGGCCTTTTACAAGGACAGCGTCGGCA
>CAZGSN010000621.1:0-4286 GCA_964528465.1 uncultured Binatia bacterium (SeqCode) | reverse complement strand
CGGAGGCCTTTCGTTCCCAGGCAGAGCCTGGGAACGAGGCCGTCTTCTCCTTAACCGACCAGCATTCGGGCAAAGCCCAACGTGCATTGCCAGCCAGAGAACAAGCGGAGTGCGAGGCCATGGCAACGATTCCCACCGCGGCGGACTTGGACTATAGGGCGGACACGGCAACTCTATGACACGCACTCCCCTCCTCCTGGTTACCAAGCCGGCGATCCAGCATGCCCGTATTCGCTCGACGGCGGTGGTCATCCTTGTCGTACGTTTGCTGGAAGGGGCCGCGGCTTTGGAGGTGCTGTGGGTTTACTACGTGCCACATACAGTAGCGGCGCCGGCGTTGTACTTGAGCTTTGCCGGATACGCCGCAGCCAACCTGGCTTTGTACTTTCGCCATCGCCAGCAGGCACTCACCACGAGATCCGTTTGGCTCGACATTCTAAGCAACTTGCTTCCGATGATGATCGCCGCCTACTGGTCGGGCGGTGTGTACAGCCCGCTGCTCCCGATCTTCGTCGTCAAGATTGCCAGCTACGGCCTCATCTACTCTGCCGACATTGGCCTCCTCAGCTTGCTTACCGCGACCGCCTTGTCGCTTGCTCTCGGCATCGGCGACCTCCTGGGCTGGTGGCCTACGCCGGGAGTCGAAGCGGTCCCCGCCCTGTCGCGGATGCGCATCGCGCTTGCCTTCAACGTGTTCACCTTTGCCATCATGATCGGCGGCAGCTTGCGCTTTTTCGCCTTACTGCAGCAGCGCGATCAGCGCCTCGAGCAGTTGGTCGCCGAAAAGGATCGCCTGTATCGCGAGTCGCTGCGCCACCAGCAGGAGCTGCGCGAGCTGTCACGCACGATGATGCAGTCGAGCGAAGCGACCATGCGCAATCTGGTGCGTGAGCTGCATGACGACCTGGGCCAGGCACTGACGGCGGTGCGCATGGACCTCGGCATACTCCATCGCGATCTGCCTGACGACTCGCCCCTACACGCACGAGTCAAGGAAGCCCGCCAGCAGATCGGCGATGTTCTTCAATCTCTACGCAATCTTTCCCAGGTCCTGCGCCCACCGGTTCTAGACGATCTAGGACTGGTACCCGCCATGCAATGGTATGCCGAGCGCTTCCGCGAGCGCAGCGGCGTCACTCTCGATCTCGACACCAGCGCCGCCGCACAACGCTATCCGCAGGCGGTGGAGGTCGCCCTCTACCGCGTATTGCAAGAATCGTTGACCAACGTCTCACGCCACGCCGAGGCGCGCCACGTGTCGGTGCGTTTGGCGAGCGATGCCCATACCATCCGCATGGAGATCGAGGACGACGGTCGTGGCTTCGACCCGCAAAGCCTGCGTCGCAGCACCGCCTCCGACCGCGGCATTGGCGTGCTGGGGATGAGAGAGCGGGTGGCGACGTATGGGGGGGCGTTTGAGATTGAGTCCACCCCCGGCAACGGTACAGTCGTTCGCTTGGCAATACCGCTGGCGGGCGGTGAGGGTTGACCGGGAACCAAGCGGACGGAAGCGGAAGGGATAGGCATGGCTGCGATTCGAGTCTTACTCGCAGAGGATCACACGGTGGTGCGCCAAGGGCTGCGCCGCATACTCCAAGCTGACGCCGACATTGAGATCGTCGGCGAAGCCGGCGACGGGCGCACGGCCTTAGAGGCAATCGAGAAGTTGCGTCCGACCATCGCCATCGTCGACATTAGTCTACCGAGCCTCAACGGCATCGAGGTCACGCGCCAAGCAGCCAAAGTTGCGCCCGACACCAAAATATTGATCCTCTCCATGCACTCGGACGATGCCTACATCCGCCAGGCATTACGGGCCGGTGCCAAGGGATATCTTCTCAAGGATGCGGATGACCAGGACCTACTCAAGGCCCTGAGCGCGCTCGCCAATGGTGGTTCCTTCTTCAGCCCGTCGGTGTCGCGGGTGGTGTTGCAGGGATATTTGAGTGACGCCCCGGAGGCAGACGACGATCTGGCCAGCCTCTCGGCACGAGAACGTGAGGTATTGCCCCTGGTCGCAGAAGGGCGCAGCAGCAAAGAGGTGGCACAACTCCTCAATCTGTCCGTCAGCACCGTGGAGAGCCACCGCAAGCACATCATGGAGAAGCTGGACCTACACAATACCGCCGCCCTGGTGCGCTTTGCGCTCCGCAAAGGATTGATTCAGTAGGCACCAGGGAACGGGCCTCCCCGAAGCGAGAACGGATGGCCGCCGCGGGTGTAAGGCTCCGACTCGCTATCGGCGCCACCAGCTATCGACTGGCTTGCGTGCCTCCGAGGCCGGGATTGGCAATTCCCCCACCGGATCTTGCGCCGGCTTCGGCGACGGGATTCCGAGGAGGGTAAGTGCTTCACTCCAAGCTGCCGTGCTTTCGACAGCAGCACGTTCTCCGGGGGCAAGCGCTGCGAGTTCGCCCTGCAAGCGATCGCGACACCAGACACGATAGGGCTTTGTTGGTTCGTCGAATCTGACACCCTGTACCGTGTAGTGGACGCGCTTTTCGTTCGCGGCAAAGGCCCGGGCGTTGGCTTCCAGGTAAGGAAGGTAGATCTGGGCCACGAGGCCCAAGAGTGGTCCGAGATCGTCGGGCAGCGTGTCGGGCAGTCGACCCTGGGCAACCCGCGCAGGGTTGAGGTTCCACATGCGGGCAACCCACTCGTGCACGCCGGGGGAACACTGCCGCATGATGCGGCCCGGCACCGGGTCGCACGCAAAATGGCGGAACATCGACGCAAAGAAGCCGAAGTCGGCTTGCGTCGGCCGCTGTCCGAGCAAATAAGGACGGCGCTGCACAATTGCCTCGAGTATATCGAGGGTATCCAGGTAGGTTGCCTCGACGGCAGCGCGGTTGTGCGACGTCACACCATCGCCGCGGACAAAGCCACCCAACTGCCGCCGGTACCAATACAACCGCTTGAGCCACAGTGGGGCACGGCGTTCGGCGGTGTGCTCGGCCAACCAGCCGCTCATAAAGCGTGCATTGTCCGGAAAGGACCAACGGTAGTGCATGGCCGGACGCCACAGCCACTCGTCCGCAAAGTCTTCGAGCAAGCGACTGACGAAGGCCACCGCCGGCACACGTGGGGTGATTGAGGGCTCAGACTGCACACGTTCGAAGTACTCAAGGATCAAGGTGGTATCGACCAGCCAACTGCCATCTTCGCATTCCACCTGCGGGATCTGGATTACTCCGGTGTGGCGCGCGGCCCGTTGCATGTTGGACTCGCCAAACGGTTCGAGCCGGTAGGCGATGCCCTTGGCTCGCAAATAGGCCTCAAGCTTGCCCGTATAATAGGAGCAGTCCGTGCCGTAGACGCGTAGAGTCATCGCCAGACTCTACCCGGCAGCCCTCCTCCAAGTACAGCACCTCCCTGATTCCGGATGCTGTCTCTCCCCAATTGTTGGGATTTACTGCGCGAACGCTGTGTTCGTATAGTGGCGGCGGCCTAAGTATGGAGACCTCAAGCCCCCCGATTCGCGTGCTGCTGGTGGATGATCATACGGTGGTACGCCGCGGGCTGCGCCGTGTGCTCGAAGCCACCGGGCAGATTTGCATCGTGGGCGAGGCCAATGACGGCAACGAAGCGGTGTCGTGGGCGCTGACTCTGAGTCCAGATGTGGTTCTAATGGATATCGGTTTGCCTGGGATCAATGGCATCGAGGCCACACGTCAAATCGTCGGGGCAGTGCCGCAGATTCGCATCCTCATGCTCTCGATGTACGGCGATGCCCAGTACGTCGAACAAAGCCGCGCCGCAGGGGCGTCTGGATATCTACTCAAGGATGTAGACCACGAAGATCTCATTGCTGCGATTCATGCCGTCGCCCAGGGGCAGCAAGCCTTTCGCTATAAGCCCCTGGCCGGATCGGTCGGCGCTGCCGCAGCGCCGGACGTCTTGAGTGCCCGCGAACGCGAGGTGCTCGCCGCAATTGCAGCGGGCGCCTCCAACAACTCGGTAGCGGAACGCCTGGAGATTTCTCCCAACACGGTGGAGGCGCACCGCAGGCGCATCATTGAAAAGCTCGACCTGCATTCCACGGCGGAACTCGTGCGCTATGCCGTGCACCACCGCATCATCGAAGGCTAACGGCCTCATTTCCGGCGAAGGAAACTGTCGATTTACTCCGTTGCGCGCGCCATTCGTCATGCCGGCGAGCGCCAGCATTTGGAGTATGCCGTTCTTGATACCTCGTTCCCAGCCTCCGCCCTTAGCCTTACCCACAAATCGGCCGGCTGGACACCGACAGCAGAATGGAAAGGCAGCAAGGATCGGTGTCCTCTCCC
>CAZGSN010000620.1:0-3370 GCA_964528465.1 uncultured Binatia bacterium (SeqCode) | reverse complement strand
GCCTGTCTTCTTCATTCTGACTGCTGGCGAAGGCTCGTATCGAACCTTCTGGACACTGTTTGGTACCAGCAATCAGCTTCTGGCGGCGATGACCTTGTTGGCCATCAGCGTGTGGCTGCGCGCACGCGGAAAACGCAACTGGTTCACCGTCATTCCCATGATCTTCGTGATGGCAGTCACCCTGTGCTCATTGGCTATTCAGATCGCCAATGCCGTCACTACAGCGGCCACTAACGGGCTGAGCATCGGCACTAGCCTGTGGAACGGCATCGTCGCGGTAGCTTTGATGGCGTTAGCCTCGCTGCTGATCTTCGAGGCCGCACGCATTCTCTTGCGCAAGCCAACAGCGTTGGCCTCCGGGGGCTCGTGAGCCCGCGCCTCCTTCCCAAGAGCCACCACACCCCAAGGGAGTCCGCACAAGTCCTTACAAGTCACCTGCGAGATCGGGGTCGCTATCGGAGTCGGTATCGATTCCATTTCACGTGGGGTCTGCGAACCTGTGTCGCGGCCGATTCCGATACCGATTCCGACCCTGATCTAGTTGCACGGCTACTTGCGCAGAGGTTCCCCGGAACTTTGGCACGCCAGCACCCACTACCCCAGCACCTCAGCACCCCAACACCTCAGAACCCCAGCACCCCAGCACCCAAACAATTCTCATCCATCTCCGGCGCCTGAGTTGCGCCGCCGCCTCACAATCCATATGACACCACTCCGCGCTCGATCCAAAATCGAGTAGCGCTCAGCCCGGGGAGTACCGCAAGCAAGATGCCGAAAATTATGATCATCAACGTCACACACGCCGAAGAGAGCCGTGTGGGCATTGTCACCAATAACGTTCTGACCTCGTTCGAGATCGAATCCTTTAGCCGCGAGCACCTCAAAGGGAATCTTTACAAAGGCGTCGTGCACCGCATCCACCAGGCACTGGAGGCGGCATTCGTCGATATCGGCGCCGACCGCGACGCCTTCTTGCCACTCGACGAAATTTGCTTTCGCAACCTGCCCAACCCGCCGCCGCGCGACAATGGCAACGGCGAACGCCGGCGGCCGCGGATTACCGAGGTCCTCAAGCCGGGCCAAGAAGTGTTGGTGCAAATCATCAAGGAGCAGTTTGCCAACAAGCCGCCGACCCTGAGCACCTATTACTCGCTGGCCGGCCGCTACCTCGTGCTCCTACCGGGCTCCGATGAAACCGGAATCTCGCGCCGCATCGAGGGGGCCGAGCGCGAGCGCCTGCGCGAGCTGATCGACAAACTGGAGGCCCCCAAGGGCTTTGGCGTCATCGTGCGCACCGTGGCCGGCTTCGATCCGGGCGAACGGGAGCTACAACGCGACCTCACCTACCTGCGCCGTCTCTGGGACAGCATCCACCAGGCGGGTGAGACCAAACGCGGGCCAGCCTTGATCTATCGCGAACACGACCTCGTGCTGCGCAATATCCGCGATTACTTCACCCCGGATATCGACGAGGTGTGGATCGATAACGACGAAGTTTTCCAGCGTGCGCGCGATTTCTTCCGCGATGTGATGCCGGAACGCGAAGACGTCTTACGCCTGTACGAAGGCGACAAACCTATCTTCTCTCACTTCAATGTCGAGACGCAAATCGAGTCCATCTACAAGCGCCGCGTGCCCTTGAAATCGGGAGGCAGCATCGTGGTCGACGGCACCGAGGCTCTCACCGCCATCGATGTAAACTCGGGACGCTCGATCCGCGGCGGCACGCAGGAAGAGACGGCGTTTAAGACCAACATCGAAGCCGCCAACGAGATTGCTCGGCAATTGCGTCTGCGCGATCTCGGCGGCCTCATCGTGATCGACTTCATCGACATGCGCGCACCGCAGCATATCCAGGAAGTCGAACGCACCCTGCGCGCGGCCATGCACGAGGACAAGGCGCGTCATGAGCTTGGCCACATCTCTCAGTTTGGATTGCTCGAGGTTTCACGCCAGCGACTGCGCCCGGCTGCGGCCGCAACTTCCTATGCCGCCTGCCCGCGCTGCGATGGACACGGTCTGGTCCGCACCACCGAATCCGCAGCCTTGGTGGCGTTGCGTAAGATCCACCTGCGCATTGCCCAGGGCGATGTTTCCGCAGTGAAGGTTTCGCTGCCGGACGAAGTAGGCCTCTACCTGCTCAATCAAAAGCGCGAAGACCTGGCACAACTCGAGCGCCGCTACGCAGTCCGCTTGCAGATCGTGCTCAGCGATAAACTCATGCCGCATCAGTCCGAGTTCGAGACGCGTCCACGCGTCGAGACGGATAGCGAGCCGCAGCAAATGCGTCTTGGCGGTGTTACCCAGCCCGACTCGCCGGAAGCGACGGCCCCGGCCGAAGCAAGCGCAGGCGAAGAGGCCGCCGCGCCGGCTGGCCCGGTAGCCACACCTGCGGGAGCAAACGCTATCGCGAAGACAGCCGAGTCCGGGAATGGAGCCGTAGCCAGCAAGCGCAAGCGGCGCCGGGGGCGGCGGCGGGGTCGCGGTAAAGCTGCTGCGGCAGCGATCGGCGAGGCGTTGGCCGCACTTGGCGCGCACTCGACTATCGCTCCTGCACCTGGTTTGGCCGCCACGGCAGAGAGTGAACTCGAAGAGGACGAGCACCAGCTCGATTCCGAGAGCCCACAGGCAGTCGAGAAGCACGTACGCGCCGATTCCGACGCACGCGGGGAAGAGGAGGATGGTGTAGAGGAGCCTGGGCTCGCTACCGGTGCCGAGCCATCCCCCGCACCACGAGACACGAGCCAGCCACAGGCCCGACGGTCGCGGCGCGGCGGTCGTGGACGAGGGCGCGGACGTGGCCGCGGCGCCACGACACATACGGTCGCGACACCAGTCCCGCAGGGCGGCGAATCCGTTCAGCCAATCGCTGCGGTAGCCCCGCGGCTGCCTGCCGCCGAGCCTATCGAAACGCCGCCAACGCCAGCCGCAGCGCGGGAGCCAATACCAGTGCCGGCTCCGGCAGCAGTACCGCAAGCGGCGCAAGGGGAAACTACGCCTACTGGCGAAGCGGCAACCGTGGCAAGCAAGCCTGCAACCCCGCGACGCAGCCGCCCTTCCAAGCGCGCCGAGAAGAGTGTAGCCCCTGCACGCAAGGCGCCGGCCAAGACGGCGGCTGCCAAGAAGAGCACCAACCGAAAATCAACCAAGCAGGTGGCGGCCAAGCCTAAGCCAGCACGCACACGCAGCAAGGCAGCAAGCAAAAAGGCGCCAGAGTGAGCGGCCTCCCGTTGCAAACATCGGCAAGTCGTCGATGAATTCCTCGTTCCCAGGCTCTGCCGGCGGAGCCTGGGAACGAGGTGTCAAGCCTGGGAACGAGGTAGGCGAGGTAGGGGTGTGCGTCATATTTGTTGGCTTTCATCCGAGATCC
>CAZGSN010000619.1:0-5100 GCA_964528465.1 uncultured Binatia bacterium (SeqCode) | reverse complement strand
CTGGTCGCGATAGCTGAGAGCGAGGCCTCGGCGAGATCCTTCGCCCGCTGCTGATCCAGCCGCCTCTAAACTATGAAGCCCCAACTTCTTGAACGCTGTTCAAGATTTCCAGGCCGTGGACCGGAAGCTGTAGACCGTAGGACGGAAGTGATGGAACCGCCGACTTCCGACCTACGGCCTCCAGTCTACAGCCTACTGCCTGCGCGGACCGCTCCGGCCCTTCAGACTTTGGTTGCGGCCACGAGGCCGCGCTGTGGAACATCTACACAAGTAGCCCTGTAATCAGATCGGGGTCGGAATCGGCCGCGACAAAGGTGGAGAGATCCCGCGTCAAATGAGATCGATACGGATTCCGATAGCGACCCCGACCCCACAAGGAGGCGACTTGCACCGACTTCTTGCAGAGGTTCCCTAAGGTTGCGGGGGGTTGAGAACGACTTCGTAAACCAGGTCGAGGTAATAGCCGCACTGCGCATCGGCCAAGTGCATGGCGCGAGGATCTTGGTCGTACCAAGGATAGCCGCGGCAGACCAGCGGTCGCGATTCATGCGCCATGCAGCGCCCGTCGTCTCCAAGTTGATCACAGGTGTAGAGGTGGGCGCTCTCAGGAAGCTTTGCCGTATAGAAGGGATTACGTTCCATGGCTTCCGCGCGGCTCAGGGGGCGCCAGTGTTTGGCCGCGAACGTGGAATCGGAGGGAATGCCCAAGACGCTGGTCAGCGCCGCCGTTGCCTGTATTTCTTCCGGTGACTGCTCCAGGGTGAGCACCCGACAGCAGGCGCCACATAAGTTGCATGAGCCCATGGCGGCACCCCTACTGGAGGTTCCGGCGGGCGGCAAGAGCCGCATGCCAGCAAGGCAAGCCGACGCGATTGCGTCCGTTGCATCAGCAATGGAGACGGGCTGCCCGCGTCGGGGGGAATAGCTCTCTCCGTTTGCTGGCAACTCGGCTGATGCGCCGCGGGGGCGCGGCGCCTCCATTGCTTGCGTTCCATTTCTCTCCTTGCATCAGCCAGAAATGGAGGCGGCCTCCCCCCATCCCGTGTCAGGCGGATTGCTGGGTGTTACTCGTCGCGATAGATGAGCCGCATGGTCCCGGCACCCGAGCGCTCGCAGGCGCGTCTTACGCAAGAAGAGTTTCGGCGCTGGCTGGATGAGCAGCCGCCTGCGGAGTCGGCTCGCTGCGAGTTGCTCAACGGCTGTATCGTGAAGGAGCCGCCCGCGGGTTGGCGGCACGGCAGTGTCGGGGCGGCCTTGGTGGAGTTACTGCGCAGTCACGTACGTGGACGTCACCTTGGCGTGGTGTTCGACGCGAGCACCGGGATCGAGCTGCCGTCCGGAGACACCGTAGAACCCGATGTGAGCTTCGTTGCGCGAGCGCAACTCGACAACCCAACCGCCACGGCGGGCAGCTTCCTGCGCGCCGTTCCCACCTTGGTAGTTGAAATCCTTTCCGCTTCGACAGCACGACGCGATCGTGGCGAGAAAAAGGCAATCTACGAACGCAACGGTATCCTGGAGTACTGGCTCGTCGATCCTACGCAACACGAGGTCACCATCTTCCGTCTACAGGGCTCCAGCTATGGTTCTGGCGCACGGCTCCCGTCGGGCCGCCTGCAATCGACGGTGCTCCCCGACCTCGTCATTGAGCTTGAAACGATCTTCGAACTCTGAAACGGAAAGGTCGCTGCATTTGGTCAAGCACAAGGCGGGGAACGAATCGGTATTGCCTGTCCATGCCTGGGCGATCTTAATGGCAGCGGCTGGGTTCAACGTCGTGGGTGCTGCGCTCTTCGCCTTTCCTGAGTCGTTGGGCTGGTTGTTCGGTTTGCCTGCTGCGCCGCCTCTGTATACCAACCTCACGGCTCTGTTCGTGGTCCTATTCGCGGCCTCCTATGCGTGGTTGGCGGCCCAGCCGCAGCTCGATCGATCGTTGCTTGCCCTGGGTGCTATCGGCAAGTGCCTTGCTTTCGTCTTGTTCGCGGCTCTGTGGCTAGCAGGCGAAGTGTCGCTTCTCTTCTTCTTGGTCAGCTTCGGCGAGTTGGCCTTTGCCCTGATCTTCGCGAGTTGGCTCAGAAGGTAAGCGCCTTAGGCGGCGTCGGCAAAAAACTCGCTGGCGAGCGCAGCTACGATTAGAGATCAAGACCTACCTCCGCTCAGACTCCTTTTTGGCCATTGACCTGATGGTAACGCTAGCGCGATCGAGAACGGCCGCAGGGCGCCATCCCGGGCGCCATCAGCGGCTACGGCAGCAGCGGTACTTTGTCAACGCGACAGCGGGGCCAAGCGGCTTGACTGCTCTCTGGCTGTTGGTAGCTTGCCGCCTCCCATGCACGGCACACCTAAGGGCAACCTCGATGGTTTTCGTATCCTGGATCTGAGCGGCGAGTCTGGCTTTCTGGCCGGCATGCTGCTGGCACAGTTGGGCGCGGAGGTCATCAAGGGGGAGCCTCCCCGAGGCGACGCGGCGCGGTGGCGGGGGCCGTTTGTCGGAGGTGTCGCCGAGCCGGATCGTTCCATCCTGTGGCTGGCTCTCAACAGTGGCAAGCGCGGGGTAACAGTCGACCTGTCGCGCGACGCTGGGCGCGACGTGTTCCAAAAGCTGTGTGGCAGCGCCGCGGCGGTCATTCACAGTCGCGATGGTTTGTCCGAGTTGGGCTCTGAGATTGCCTACGACACGCTGTGCCAGTTGCACCCGAGCCTGGTGCTGTGTGTGATCAGCCCGTTTGGCCTGCAGGGGCCTTACCGTGAGTATCGCGGTTCCGATCTCAGCGCCGTGGCTTTGGGGGGCAATCTCTACCCGACAGGAAATCCGGATCGTCCCCCCGTGCGCTGTTCTCTGCCGGTTTCCTACTACCATGGCGCCTTGGAAGCAGCGGCCGCTGTTACCTTTGGCCTTTATGCGCGAGAACTCCACGGGTCGGGACAGTTGATCGATATCTCCCTGCAGGAAGTCATGTGCATGCCGAACATGACCACCCCTACGCAATTCCCTTTCACTGGGTTCAAAGGCGGTCGTGTGGGTGGCGGCTTTCGCGGTGCCAAGGCTGCGTTTCGCGAACTGTGGCCGTGCAAGGATGGCTACGTGTCCTTCGCCCTGCGCGGTGGGCCGGCGCGCAATCCCGGCATCGTGGCCTTACTCGCCTACATGGACGAGAACGGCATGGCGCCACCGGCTCTGAAGGAACGCAATTGGCTGCAGTACAATCACAACCTCGTCTCGCAGGAAGAGGTGGATGTCATCGAGGCGGCTCTGTCGGCCTTCTTCGCAAACAAGACGATGAGTGAACTGTTTGCCACCGCTTGTGAACGCAACCTGATGCTGGCACCCGCCAATACGGCGCGGCAAATCGTTGAGTCGCGGCAGGCCGCAGCACGCGAGTTCTTTGTCGAGATCGAACACGAGGACCTCGCCTTGCGCATCCGGTATCCCGGAGCCTTTGCCAAGAACAACCTTGACAATATTGCCTTTCGCGGCCGAGCCCCGCGACTCGGCGAGCACAATCAGGAAGTCTACGGCGGGTTGGGACTGGATGTCGCTTCTCTGCATGCGGCGGGAGCTATCTAATGACGCAGATCTTCGCCGGTCTCAAAGTTCTGGAATTCGGCGGTGGAGCCGCCGGCCCGTTCGGCACGCGCTACTTTGCCGATCACGGCGCTACCGTCGTGCGCGTCGAGTCGCGACAGCGGCCGGACTTCATCCGCTTGCTGCGGCTCGGACCCGACTCTCCCGGCGGCATCGATGGTGCACATATGTTTGCCATGGTGAATCCCAACAAGTTGGGTGTGGGGCTGAATATGAGCCATGTCAAAGGACCGCAGATCGCTCGTCGTCTGGTGCAGTGGTGTGATGTCTTGGCCGAGAACTTTGCCCCGAAGGCGATGACCAAGTGGGGCCTCGATTACGCATCCTTGGTGCAGCTCAAGCCCGACCTGATCATGATCAGCACCTGCTTGAACGGGCAGACAGGGCCTGACCGCAACTACCCCGGCTTTGGCGGCCAAGGCTCGGCTCTCTCCGGCTTCAATCATCTCACGGGCTGGCCCGACCGCGAGCCGCTCGGACCATACGGCACGATTACCGATTCCCTAGCACCACGCTTCGTTGCCTTGTTGGTAGCGTCGGCGTTGATCCATCGAAGGCGTACCGGGCAAGGGCAGTACATTGACTTTTCGCAGGTCGAAGGCGGAGTCACCTGTCTCAGCGAAAACATCCTGACCTACACGGCAAATGGAGAGATCCTCAGCCGCATGGGCAATCGTTCGCGCCATGCCGCGCCGCATGGTCTGTTCCGTTGCGCGGCGAAAGGGGCTGACGACGATCGCTGGATAGCAGTTGCTGTTCACGACGATGAGGATTGGCAGCGTCTGCGCTCGGTAATGGGAGACCCCAGTTGGGCTGCGGATGCGCGTCTGGCGAGTGCCGAAGGTCGCTTGGCGTTGGTCGAGCTGGTCGAGGAGAAGTTGGGCGATTGGACTCGCCAGCATGCGGCCGAAGATTTGATGACGAGGCTGCAAAGCGCCGGCATTGAAGCCGCGGTGGTCAACAACTTCGAAGACTTGTTGCACGATCCGCAACTGGCGGCGCGCGAACACTTCCGCACCTTGGAGCACCCGGTGATCGGCCCTTATCTGTGCGAGCGTAACGGCATGCGCTTCTCCGTTACGCCGGGAGATGTCTGCACTCCGGCGCCATGCCTGGGGCAGGACAGTGAGCATGTGTACCGGGAGCTGCTGGGCATGTCGGAGCAAGAATTCGAAGGCCTACGATCCGAGGGAGTCTTTGAGTGAGTGAGCCTACGGCACTTACTCTCGACGCCGGGCGCTGTGCCTTGTGCATCGTCGAGATGCAAAACGACATTGTGCACGAGTCGAAGATCGGCGCGGGCGGCATCGGCGGTGTGCTAGCCGCGCAAGTGCAGAAGCGTGCTGTAATTGCCAAGCTCCAAGCCGTAATGGCGGCGGCGCGGCATGTGGGTGTGCCGATCTTGTTCATTAACTTTTGCTTGAAGCCCGGATTTCCGCGACCCAGGACCCGCCTGCACCAACGGGCACAGCGGCAACCAACCCTGGTGGAAGGGACCTGGGGCGTGCAGACGC
>CAZGSN010000618.1:0-3227 GCA_964528465.1 uncultured Binatia bacterium (SeqCode) | reverse complement strand
ATAGACGCGGACTGCTTGCGAAACGGATCAAGACCAAGAAGCACAGAGCTGTGGACGGCCGTAGCCCAAGCGTTTCTCCGGTTGCCCTTGTAGCTAATGTCTGTATCCGCGTTCCTCCGTGTCCATCCGCGGTTCAATTGTTGTTTTCGGGCTAAGGATTGACCTCGGGGGTTACTCTTCAGCCGGGCTCGCGCGCCGGCCGACCATGGAGGCGACGGCGTCATTCATGCCAACCGGCTTGAGCCTAGTTTAGGCGGACAGGCTAGCCAGCATGATCTGCATGAGCACGTTGCTAGCTGCGTGGTAGAGGGCGGGGACGGCAATGGTCTCGGTGCGGGCGCGTAACCAGCCGTACCAGAGGCCAGGGAAGAACACGATCAAACGCGGCGGGCCACCGTGGAAGATGTGGCACACGGCGAATAAGGCAGCAGCAAGCGGCATTCCCCACCCAATCTTCGCACCCAACACGCGGTAGGGCTTGCCGAGAGACTTATCGAACTGCGTTTGCAGATAACCGCGGAAGAACATCTCTTCCGGCAGACCTACGATAAGAACTTGATCGAGGATCAAGTGTGGTAGTTCAGGCGGCCAGCGCAGCTCGAAGTTGTGTCCCTGCCACGAGGTGCCGAAGATATAGTGACCGAGCAGGTACGGCAGAAACACACCGGAGCACATGGCAAGATGCAAGCTGGCGCTGCCGGGATTGTGCAGGCTCAACCCGTAAGGCTCGGAAGCTCTATGGGTGGCCACGATCCACAACACCGGAACCAGAAACCACAGCGTTGGCACGCGCAGGCCAAGGGCCAGCGGTAGGGTTACCGCCAAGAGACCGAGCCCCTCGAGAGCTGGTCGAATGGAGGCTCGTGTTGCAAGGATGGTGGTTGCCATCATTCGTGCTGCGCAGGGGAGTCCTCGACCACCAGAGCCTTCCAACCTTCGGCGGCAACGTCGTTGGCCATGCGCTGCGCTTCTTCGCGCTGCACAAACGGTCCGATACGAACACGATGGTAGGTTCCGGTTGCGGTCGACACTTTGCTGATGTGCACATCGTCGAACTCCTCGGCCAGTTCGTCTTGCAGCTCTTCAGCCGTGCTGCGCTCGCGGAAGGCGCCGACTTGCACGGCGTAGCGCGCATGGGCGAGCGGCTGGTCGGATGCCGGCTCGATGCGCACCGGCGCCGTACCCGTCCCAATCATGTCGAGTTCTCGTGCCGCGGCGTAGGAGAGATCGATGACGCGATCGTCAACGAAGGGTCCACGGTCGGTGATCTCAACCTCCACTTGGCGAGCGTTGCGCAGGTTGGTCACAACTACTTGCGTACCGAGAGGCAGAGTCTGATGCGCCGCAGTCATATCGTTCTGATTGTAGACGGTCCCGCTCGCCGTGCGCTTGCCGTGAAATCCCGGACCGTACCAAGACGCGATCCCTTCCTGGACACCGCCCGGGAATTCCACCGGTCCACGACGGAAGAGCCCACAACCGCTTAGCGTCGCCAATACAACGCAGACGATCGGAACAAGCCACAAGGAGCGGGTCGCGCACCTTCCGGGTTCTTTCCCGGTGTCCTCGCTGTGCTCTGTGGTTGGAAAGAAACGCGAGATCATCGTTGGCGCGGCTTGGTCTAGGGACACCGAGAACAGCAAGGGAGAAAGCTGGTGTCGAGCATTTGGATACCCTGGGCCTAGCGGATCAGTTTCCGGCCACCATCATCTTGCCAATCAGCAAGGTTGGTGCGGCGACGGAATGGCGCAGCTCGAGGTCACTGCCGATGGCCTCGATGCGTTGGTACATTTGCAAGAGGTTGCCGGCGATGGTGATCTCCTCCACGGGATAAACGAGTTCGCCGTTTTCAATCCACTGGCCCACCGCACCTCGAGAATAATCGCCGGTGACCGGATTGACGCCCATGCCAATGAGTTCGGTCACATACAAACCGCGCTTGACGCCGCGAATGATCTCCGCGGGCGGGGTGGTGCCGGCTTGCAAGACGAAGTTGGTCGGCGACACGCCCGGAGCCGAACCCACCGAGCGCGACGCGTTGCCGGTGCTGCGGCTGGTGAGCTTGCGCGCCGAATAGCAATCGAACAGGTAACTGCTCAGCATGCCAGCCTCGACAATCACCTTGCGACGCGTCGGTAGGCCCTCTCCATCGAAGGGTTTCGAGCCCAGACCGCCCACGATGCACCCATCATCGACAATGGTGACCGACTCTGGAGCAATGCGGTGACCAAGCTTACCGATCAAAAAGGATGTTCCTTTGTAGAGGGAGTAGCCGGAAATGGCGCCGGCCAAGTGCCCTAGGAGACCGGAGGCAAGCTCTGGGTCGAAGATCACCGGAACCTCGCAGGTGGCTACCTTACGTGCATGCAGGCGCCGCAGCGCCCGTGCCGCGGCTTTCTGCCCGATGGCCTCGGGGCTTTCCAGCTCTGCCAGTTTACGCTGCGACGAGTACCAATAGTCGCGTTGCATCGACCCGTCGTGGGTTACAACCGGCACTACCGACAGGGAAACCGACGAGCGGCGGTAGCTGCCGGAAAAACCAAGGCTCGACGCGTAAAGAATCCGATCCGTCGAGGCACTGCACTCTGCCCCTTCGGAGTTGGTGATGCGCGCATCGACAGCCAACGCGGCTTGTTCCCCATCCTTGGCCCAGGCAATCGCCTGCTCGGCTTGGATCGCGGCAACGCTGGCATCGTAGAGATCGAGATCGGGAATGTGGTCTGCGAGTTCGCTTGCATCCGGCAACCCCGAATCCGCATCGGAGGCAATGACACGTGCCAAGGCGACGGAATCCCCGGCAAGCTTGGTCAAGGCGGAGGAGGAGAAATCTGCGCTAGAGGTCACCGCACTGCGATCACCGATAAAGACCCGTAAGCCAAGATGCTTCTGGCGTGCTTGTTTGAGCTTCTCTACCTCGCCCAAGCGCACAGCGACTTCCAAAGAATCGCCTTCGACAACGACAACGTCGGCCGCAGTTGCTCCGTGCGCCTGCGCTGCCTTGAGCAACTGTGCGGCTACTTCTTCCAAGGCCCAATCCACGCGGCTCACCCTTCGCTCTTTGCTGCTGTGCCGCCAACCGTAACGTCGTCCATGCGCACCGTCGGCATGCCCACGCCAACCGGCACCGACTGCCCATCTTTTCCGCAAGTGCCGATGCCTTCGTCGAGGGCAAGATCGTGTCCCACCATGGAGATGCGCTTGAGAGCTTCCGGGCCGTTGCCGATCAG
>CAZGSN010000617.1:0-4853 GCA_964528465.1 uncultured Binatia bacterium (SeqCode) | reverse complement strand
ACCGGGGACCTCCAGATCCGGCGTTAGTGCCGGATCTGGGATCGCTAACGATACATCCTCAATTCGCAGCAAGTCTCTGCTTGGCCAGCATGAGTTCGTGCGTGAGGGCTGGGAGGAACGTCGCGTAGTCTCCCACGACGCCGTAGTCGCAGCTCTTAAAGATCGGTGCTTTGGGGCTCTTGTTGATGGCGACGACAATACCGGCGCGGCGCACGCCTACCATGTGCTCGAAGGCGCCACGGATGGCGATGGCCACGTACAACTTGGGGGCAATGGCGCGTCCGGTGATGCCGACCTGGAGTTGCTTGGGCATCCAACCGGCGTCGGTGACGTCGCGGGTCGTGCACAACGAAGCCGCGAGTAGCTGCGCTAGCGGCTCGATGGCTGCAAGGTTGTCGCGGCTGCCGATGCCGTGGCCTACCCCTAGGATGATGTCTGCATCGTCGAGGTCGGTAGCGGTGCCTGCATTGAGGTTGTGTGCAATGAGTTGGACGCGTGAGGGCGGAACGTGTCCAACCAAGAATCGTTCCACCAGGACTTGGCGTGTTGGGTCAGCCGCCGGCTTGGCCAACATGCCCGGCCGTACCGTAGCCATGGCCGGTAGGGTGCGCGACAAAATGGGTGCAACGATGAGTCCGCCAAAAGCCGGCTTGTACTGTATGAGCCGGCCCGCTTCGTCGAGCCCAAGGTCGACACAGTCGCTGGTAAGGCCGATTTGTAGACGGGCGGCTAGGCGCGGGGCGAGGTCGCGTCCGAGCGAGGTAGCACCCAGCAGAAGCATGCCGGGTTGGTAGGGGCGAATGGTGTCGGCCAGGACTGTGGCATAGACCTCCGTATCAACCCCTCCCAAGCTCCCCAAGCCAGGGTTTTCGAGCAAGAGAAGACGATCGGCCCCGTGTGCTGCGACCTCGGGCAGGTAGCGCTCGCCGGATTCCCCCACGCAAACAGCGACGACCTCGGTGTGTAGCGCGTCGGCAAGGAGCCGGGCCTTGCCCAGAAGCTCCAGGGTTACGGGGCGCACGCCATCGCGATGCGGTTCCACGAGTACCCAGATGCGACCGTACACGCGATCCTGTGGCACGCTTTCTATACGGGCGATCGCTTCCGGCTCGGGCACTTTCCAAGAACCGAACAAGCCGTGCTCCTGAATCAGGATGTTGGTCAGCGTTGCGGCCAGCTCTTCAGGCGTGGAGCCTTCGAGTATGCGCGCGAGGCGATTGTTGGGGACGGCGTGAAGACCCGACACCCAAGTGGGAGAGCCGGCTGTGCCGAAGACCGAAGGGTCGCCGGCAAGATCGCTGGCGGTCAGGTCGACCACAGGCTTGGACTTGGCCGCCTCGCGCTCGGCTTTGTTCGCAAAGCGTTCTGCAGCCAGGTCTTCGGCGGCAGTGATCACAACCGGCAGGGGAGTGGTGACTGTATCTATCCCGTCATCGTGCTCGCGTTCGACGCGTACTGCCGTGCCATCGTGTGCAAGCGTGAGGGATCGGGCGCAGGTTACTTGCGGAAGGCCGAGCATCTCGGCGATTTGCGGTCCGATGTGTCCCGTTTCCGCATCGACGCTGTTGCGTCCGCACAGGATCAGGTCGAAGTGTTCCCGCTTCAGCGCTAGGGCCAGCGCCCGCGCGGTAGCCAGGGTGTCGGCACCGGCGAAGGCTCGGTCATTGAGATGGATGGCGGAATCTGCGCCTAGCGCCAAGCATTCGAGGAGTGCTTCTCGAGCTCCCGGGGGACCCATGGTGACGGCAACAACCTCTCCGCCGTGAGCGGACTTGAGTTCGATGGCTTTGAGCAGCGCCCGTATGTCGAAGGCGCTTACTTCGTTGGCAACGCCCTCGCGCTTGAGGGTCTTGGTAGCCGGATCGAGCTGCATTGCCGCTACGACCGGAACTTGTTTGATGCAAACTGCGATGCGCATGCTTCACTCCCGCGAGATCATCAATGGAAGGGCTACGGTATGGATACAAGCGCGCGGGCGCAAGGAAAGGCAAGCACTGGAGACGTCGCGCCCCCGCAGGGCGTGCGTCAAACTTGTTGGCTTTCATCCGAGATCCACGGCCTCACGGCCGCGGCTACTGTGTCTTCGTCAGCTCCGTGTAGGCGCGCGCGTGCGCGTGGATGGTGGAAGTTTGCCTCCCAACAAATTTGTCGTGCCCCCGCGGCGCGTCAGATGGAATACCTCCGTTGACGACTTTGCCGTGGCCCTGTCTACGGCGGCGGGTCGCCATTGATCCTAATCTCGGGTGCAGCCAACCTGTGTCGCGGCCGATTCCGATACCGATTCCGCCCCCGATCTGTTTGCAGAGCTACTTGTGCGGGGGTTTCCCCAGAGCCCGCTGTTGCTGCCCTTTCTAAACTCGGGGCTTGCGTATTTGGTCGCAGGAGTGCTTTATCGAGCGGCGCTTGCAAGGGCCAGAGGCCAAGCGGATGGGCTGGTAGGTTGATGGAATCCGTAGGCTTTGGAGGAGCGAGGATGAGGAGCTTTCCGATGCAGGTTCGAGTAACAAACGCGATTGCCGCGATGGCGATGACGGGGTTGCTACTGGCAATGGGTTGCCGGCAGAGCGGCTCAGTCGGTGTCCCCATGCCGCGTAAGATCGTCGATCTCTCGCCGGTGATCACCGAGGATCTTGCTCTGCGGCAGTATGGCCATCGGGCCTGCGATTTTCTTGGCCTGAAGGAGCGCAGCACCTTTTCTCCGGTAACCCCCGAGCGGGCCGAGTACAGCTTTGGGATGACGTACTTCGAACTTTCGAGCCACCTCGGTGCGCATCTCGATGCGCCCGGTCGTCTGCTCAAAGGTGGGGACCGCGCCGATCAGGTGCCTTTGGAGAATCTTTACGGTCCAGCCCAGCTCATCGATTTGCGCTGGAAGGACCACCACAGCCCTTTGCAGATCTCGGATCTAGAGAATTTCACCATCAGCCCCAACACCATCCTTTTAATGTTTGTAGGCTACTCGCCACCACGCGACGAGGAGTGGCCCACCTACTCGCCAATTTCTTTGCAAGCGGCGCAGTGGTTGGTCGGCAAGAAGATCAAGGCGCTCGCGACCGACATGCCGAGCATCGGCAGCTTCGACCGCTATGCGAACTTGATGGACAAGAGCCGTCCCCCTGAGGAGGTTTGGGCCGAGCGCCTGGAGTTTTCCAAGGCGGGAATTCCGATCATCGAGGGTTTGGCCAACATGGCGCATCTACTCGATGAGCGGAACAAGCCGGAGAAGGGGATTGTTTTCGTAGGCTTCCCCTTGGCCTTGGCGGATCGTAGCGGGGCGCCAATGCGAGCCGCCGCCTTCCTCTATTGATCACTGTGCGGTCGGTCTTGCTCGGGGGGAGCCGCCTTGCCCAACGGTGGGTGCGGCTCGCCGCGGACAATCCCGAGTAGCCATTCCTCTTCCTGCCGCGGGATGCCCATGGCGCCGGCGACGGTGCGCACAACCTCGACAGGATCGAGCCCAGAGTCACGAGCGGTCCACTGCGTGACGTCGTGATGGCGCGCCAGGGCTTTGGGGCGCCAAAGCACGTCGTCCGGAAGGCGGACGAGCCAGTAGGTGAGGGCCAGGTGGGCGCCGAGCCGGAAGGCCGTATTATCCTTTCCCTGCTGGACATTCTTCTCCAGGTTGCCTTTTGCCAGGCGATAGGTGGTTGGCGGGTCGAGCCTACGCCGTGCGACCTCGGCAACCGCAGCAGCTCCACGCTGTACTTCTGCCATTGATGAAGCTGCATCGGCTGCGAAGGCAGTAACCGCGCGACTGGTGGCCCACACGAGGAGCGCCAAAGCCCACCTATTTGTGATCACCTTGCCCAGATAGCAGCGCCAAGAGCGGTAAGGGAAGCAGCCCTAATGACAGAAATGACAAAAATTGGGTTGCTCAAAAGCATTTCTTTTGCGATGGTCCGCGCTCGCGACAGGGCCTAATCCTCGGAGACGAGGAACGGAGGAACCAGTTTCCTTTTGGGGTGAATCCCGCCTTCGGGTGGGACGGGTAACTTCTTGAGCCCGAACCCGTCAGCTAACTTCGTCGGCCGTCAAGGAGAGGTTCACAGGTCAGCTTTCCAAAGCTGCCTATGTGGTACCAAGGGTGTGATGTGTGGTGTTGTGCCTCTCCAGGGTGTCGCGAAGCCCAAAGGAGGGGCGCATATGTGCCAGACGAACGCTCGTTGGTTCTCAGGTTTCGCAGCCGTCTCTGTTTATCTCTTGGCTCTCGGTGTCACGGCGGTATCTGCCGCGGAGCACCGAAGACCCGCTACTGTTCATGGCCGGCAGGTAACCCGGGCCTCTTGGTACGGGAACGAATTTCGCGGACGGCAGACCGCCGATGGGTCTCGCTTCGATCCGCGGCGACTCACCGCCGCACATCCAACTTTGCGCCTAGGGAGCAAGGTCCGCGTCACCGAACTGAGCAGTGGCAAGTCGGTGGTGGTGGTGATCAATGACCGTGGTCCGTACATCCGCGGTCGAGGCATCGATCTATCCCGAGCGGCAGCGCGTACGTTGGGAATGCTGGATCGCGGCGTCGCCAGGGTGGCGATCGAGCCGCTCGGCAAAGATGGCCGTAGCGATGCTGTGGTTCGCATCGTAACTGCGGCTGCCGACCCAACGCCTTGGTGGATGCCCAAGGCAATCGTGCAGTAGGCGTATCTTCAAGTCGGAGCTTTTGGGCGCGTTCGCGGCGCAACCGGGGGGGTTCCTTCGGTTGGTTCTGCGCCTGCGTGCCACGCTGTCTCTCCTAATGACATCGGCCAACCCGGCAACGAGCCGATGTTGCGCCCGGTCCCCAGTAAATCCCACAGCGTGGGTACCACATCGCATGCTGACCACTGAGCCCGGAAACCTCAGTTGGGGTGGAA
>CAZGSN010000616.1:0-7732 GCA_964528465.1 uncultured Binatia bacterium (SeqCode) | reverse complement strand
CGCGACGTGCTCACCGCTTTGGTGTTCGGGAGCAAGAACGTCACGGCGGTGGAACTCAATCCCATCATGCAGAAGGTGGTGAATGAGAAGTTCGGCGATTTTACCGGCCGCCTCTACCAACGCCCGGAAGTGCATTTCAATATCGATGACGGCCGCCATTTTGTGAGCCGCACGGAGAAGCGCTTCGGGGTCATTCAGTTGAGCCTCGTGGACACCTGGGCTTCGACTGCGGCAGGAGCGTTTGCCCTGTCGGAGAACTCTCTGTACACGCAGGAGGCCTTCGAAGATTATCTGAGCAAGCTCGAGCCGGACGGTGTGGTCACCATCTCCCGTTGGCTGGAAGACCCGCCGCGCGAAACTCTGCGTGTGGTTTCCCTGGCACGCGCCGCCCTGGCGCGCTTTGGGATCAGCGATATTCGCAATCATGTGATCGTTGCCGGCACACCTCTTCTGCGCCGCCGTCACGCGTTCGCAAGCGTCGTGGTTTCGCTGCAGCCGTTCAGCGCTCAGGAAATCGCCAAGGCGCAGGAGTTTGTGGATCGGCTCGGGTTCGATGTTCTCTACATGCCCGGCAATCCCAAGGACCCGCTCTTCTCCGAGTTCATCACCACCAACGACACGGAAGGGTTTTTCCGACGCTACGATGTCGACGTCAGTCCGACCAGCGATGATCGCCCATTCTTCTTTAATTCGACCAAGCCGAAGGACTTCTTCCGCTTCTGGGAGGAGAAACCGGGGCGCATGGGCGTGCAGTTGCTGGCGCGTTTGATCGGGATCGTCACGACCTTGGTAGCGCTGTTTATCTTTGTGCCGCTGTATGCGCGCCGGCGTTCGGCGCTGGCGGTGTTGGAGCCGCGCGAGCGCTGGTCGACGCTGCTCTACTTTGGAGCTCTTGGTTCCGGTTTCATGATGATCGAGGTTGGCCTGGTGTCAAAGTTCGTCTTGTTCCTCGGGCACCCGATCTACGCGTTGACCGTCGTGTTGTGCACCTTGCTGATCTCCGCCGGGCTCGGCAGCTACTGGAGCGGGCGTAACGTTGGCCCTGGGCACGACTCGTTGCGCCGAGTCATTGCCATGGCTCTGGCGTCCATCGTTGTGCTGGCGATCGTTGTTGAGGTCGTCTTTGGCCACCTTCTTGCGGATGCATCGCTGACCACAGCGGCGGTCTTATCGATCGTTACTCTTGCACCGGTTGGTTTCTTGATGGGCATGCCGTTTCCTCTTGGCCTGCGCTTGCTCGACAGTATGGGTAGCCAATGGGCGCAGTTGGTGCCGTGGGTTTGGGGCATCAATGGATCTACGTCGGTGCTTGGATCGGTGTTGGCGATCAGCATTGCCATCAACCTTGGGTTTCGTGCGACGCTGCTCGGTGGCCTGTGCATTTATGCCGTGGCCTATTTCACCGCCGGCTACATCGCCGGCGGTGAGCGCGCCAGCCAACGAGCCACCAAGCCTGTCGCGGGCGGGGCAGCTCGTGCGCGTGCCTAGTGAGTTTCGGAGTACGTTTTGGCCCCGGCTTTGGGATGGTGGATGGTCTGGCCCCCCTTTCCCGCGCATCTTTTCAGCGTGGGAGAGGGTTGGGGTGAGGGTCCTGGTTTGGGTGCTCACATCGCTGCCGTTTCCAATTCGGCGTGAGAGGTAGCTCGGTGCAGAGGTTGATACGGCCCTTGCGCGCCGTCGTGCGCGAGGTGACCAATGGCGACGCGGACCCCGTGTTCTTCGCCATTCTCGCAGTCAGTTTCGTGCTGTGTTCCTATCACCTGAGCTGGGGCCTGCCGAACGACAACTATTCGTGGGCCAATGATGCCATTGGGCCGCTGTCGATTCTTGCCGTTGCCAAGCGTTCCTTAGGACAGTTCAACTCGGGTTGGTTCTGGTACAAGTATCCCTTCGGCTACCCGCTTCTCATGCTGGTCGTCTACGCGCCGTATCTGGGATGGCTGCTGGCGACGGGACAGTGGAGCAACCCAAGCATGACGTATCCGTACGGCTTCAGCGACCCGGAGACGGCAATGTACCGGCTTGCCATGCTTGGGCGCTGGGTGAGCGTGGTGTCGGTAGTCGGTATGGTGGCGTTGACGTATGGGATCGGTCACCGCTTGTTGGGCCGTGCGCCCGCCCGTTTGGCGGCATGGTTCGTCGCCACCTCGTACACCATGATCTTCCATGCTCACTCGACCAACCAGGACGCGGTGTACGGGTTCTGGCTTATCTTGAGTTGGTGGGCGGCGCTTGTGTGTTCCGAAGGCTTGCATCGCTTGTGGCCGTTCGTGCTGCTCGGCTTTTCGGCCTCCATGTCGATGGCCACCAAGGAGCAGGGCTTTTCACTGCTGTTGACGTTGCCGCCGTTGATTGCGCTGTCGCTCTATCGCTTGCTGCCGCCGACTGTGCCGGCAGCACAGCGGATCTGGCAGTCCTTGTGGAACCGGGGCACGCGCGCGGCGCTGCTTACCTCGGTGGTGACGGCGCTGATCGGCTTCAACGCCATCCTCAATCCACAGGGTATCGCCAACCGCCTTTCCGATCTCAGCGGCCACCCGGTGCCGGGCCTGTCGTCGCGGCTGACGCCACTTAAGTTCGCGCTCTTCAAGGGGTGGGCGAAAGAGTGGTGGTATCTGAACCAAATCATCGATGGCTCGCTGGCGAGTTTCGGGACTACCATCACGGTGCTCTACGCACTCGGCATGGTCTATCTGGTGTGGAAGCAACGGCGCGTGGCACTGTTCCTGTGGGTGCCGACATTGGCCTACGCCTACGTGTCGTTGCGCATCCATAACCTGCTCAACCTGCGTTACCTTCTGCCGATCTTCCCCTCGCTGACGCTGAGCGCGGCGCTTCTGTGCACACTTGCGATCGAGCGGTTTCGCAAGCCGGCGGTGGTCTTGGTGTCTGTCCTATGCCTGGTGTCGCTGGCGCGTGGGATCGAGATGGACGTGGTCTTGCGCAACGACTCGCGTTACGACGCCGAAGCTTGGATGGCCGAGCACATGCCGCGTGGCAGTACCGTCGAGTTCTACCAAAAGCGTGTCTACGTGCCGCGCTTCCCGGGCTTGTCGGCCACACTGATCCCAATCGAAGAACGCACTCTGGAAGGGATTGCCGCACGCCGGCCTCAGTATCTTGTGTTGAGCGACGCCAGTCGGCGCAGCATCACCCACATTTGGAATCCGGATTGGACGAAGGGCGGCCTGTTGTTGGAACGCCCTTGGGCTCGCGAATTCTTGCAAGCCCTGGATGCGGGAAAACTGCCGTATCGTCAGGTGGCCAGCTTTTCGCAAACGCCGAAGCTGCTGCGTATGCGAGTCATCAGCCTGTGCCCAACCATCCGCATCTACCAACGTACCGACGACGGTGCAGCGGAGCCGGAACGGGAAGCGCCAGTAGGATGAGTTCAGTGCCGGTCCCTGGTAGTGCAGGGCCGCCTGGGGCGTTGCCCTGGGCCTTTAAATCCCCGTTTCTTCGGGGGGAAATCACCTAAGGAAGCTCTGCGCAAGTCCGTGCAAGTCGCCTCCCTGCGGGGTCGGGGTCGCTATCGGAATCGGTATCGATCTCATTTCACACGGTATCTCCCACCCTTGTCGCGGCCGATTCCGACCCCGATTCCGATTCCGACCCCGATCTGGTTACAGGGCTACTTGTGCAGAGGTTCCCTAACGCTCCGATATCTGTGAAGCATGTCTGTTGATCCAAGCCCCGTGCGCCGAACCTCTTCCGTGTGGAAGATCTGGTTGCCGATTCCGATCGTCTTGTTGCTGCTCGATGCAACTTTCAACCTGTACTTCTGGCAACTACCCAAGCTCAGTGGGCCGGACGGAGATTGGGGCTATCAATTCCTGATCGACGTGCAGCGCGCGGCCGTGCCCAAGCCGCAGGGCACTCGACGCGTGGTTGCGTTTGGCAGTTCGGTCTCGGTGTCGTTCGATCCATGGCAAGTGTCCGGCTTGCTCGCTGCCCAAGGATCGGCCGAAGCGCCAGTCGAAGTGCATCGCCTGATGCTCCCCGGAGTGCATCCCGCCGACTACCGCTTGTTTTGGGAAGGTGAGACCGAGCGCCTTCGCCCCGACGTTGTCGTGGTCATGGTCAATCTGCTCGACTTCCTCACCTCGAGTGACGCACGTGACATGAACCCGACGTTGCTTGCAGCATTGCCGCCTTGGCGATTTCTGGCCGAGCGCGGTGCCGACTTGTCCCCAACCGAGCGGCTCGACTGGGCGGTGCGCGGGTTGAGTCGGTTGTATCGCTACAGCAAGGCGGCCCGCTCGAGCTTGCAAGACCACCTGCGCTATGCGGCGCAAAGCCTACGCCCGCGCCAGCCGCGCCCCTACGGAGTCTATGCCGACGGTTTCACCAAGCCGCGCTTCGCTGTGCCGACCGAGCCCGGCAAGTTGGTCGACTTCGACTATTTCATTTCTCCAGCGTGGATTGCGCAGCGAGGCGTTGTGCATTTGTCGTTTCGATCCGGTGGGCGCGACTTGCGCACGGTGCGTGAGGTCGAGGCCGGTTGGAAGCGGGTCCGCCTGGAGATTCCTGCCGCGAATGCAGAGTTACTCGAGGTTGCCGCCGACGGGTTTTGGAACGCACGCGCCGCGGGGGAGGGCAACGACGTTCGCCTGCTCGGTGTAGGACTGCGCCAGATCCCACCGGGAGAGCTCGAGAGGAATCCGCCGCCGCTGCACTACCCGCCGCATGCGGCAATGGAGGTGCATGAGCTATTGCGTATGGGGGGGACTACCGGCGAGGAGTTTCAGCGTCGCTGGGAGGCGATGATCAACGCCCCCAACGAGTTTGGCCGCCGCTTACGAGCTGCACGCGAGGACAAGCTCGGCATCCACCAGCGAACATTCACTGTTTCGAAGGAATACGCCGAACTGGAAACCATGGTGCGCAATCTCTCCCGCAGCGGCGCCACGGTGGTGATCCTCAATACGCCCGAAAGCCCATGGCTCCTTGATGGCTACCAGGGTGCCGAGTACTACCAGCGCTACTTGGAGTTCCTGGCCCGACTGGCACAGCAGAACGAACGGGCGTTGTTCGTCGACATGCGCGATGCCCTGCCGGCGGAAGACTTCAACGACTGGCACCACCCCAACTACATTGGCTCCATCAAGCTCGGCCCCAAGTACGCGGCCACTGTGCAAGCAGCGCTCAGCAAGAGCTTGTCGGCGCGTTAGGTCGATGTCATGCCCGTTCAGATGTTGGGCCGCTCTGGAGGCATCGACAAGGTGAAGCCGCGCGTCAGCGAGTTGCATGGGCAGTTCAAGGGATGGGTCGCCCTGGAAGCTCGCTACCTTCGGAGACCGGCCATTGGATTGTAAGAGAATCCACTTCAGCCGCCACGCCCTGCAGCGCATGTTCGAGCGAGCGTCCTACCGGCGGAGGTGAGCACTGCTGTCGATTCCGGTCTCGTCATTGAGGATTATCCGCTAGACACGCCGTATCCGAGCGTCCTGCTGCTTGCTTTCGTCGCCGACCGACCTTTGCACGTGGTCATTGCCCGCAAGCAGGAAAGGCAAGACTGTATCGTCGTAACCGTGTACATTCCATCTGCAAGCGAGTGGGACCCGACGTTCCGCAGGAGGAAGGCCTCATGAAGTGTGTGATTTGCAAGAATGGCCAAACGGCCGCGGGTACGGTCAACGTGACCCTGGAACGAGGCAATACCGTGGTGATCATCCGCGACACTCCGGCGGACATCTGCTCAACTTGTGGCGAATACTACCTTGGTGAACCAGTCGCCACGCGAGTGTACGCACAGGCGGAAGACGCAGTGAAGCGTAACGCCGAGGTGGAAATCCTACGCTACGCTGCTTGAACGGGTCCTCTCCGCTACGGCCACTCGCTAGCGAAGAACCTCTTTGGTTGTATCCGTGTTCATCGGTGTCCATCCGCGGTTCAATTGTCGATTTCGGATTTGTTGCTGAAAGCCGGGAGGTGGTTTCCTGCGAGCCTCTCGGTGTCCTCGGTGTTCTCTGTGGTGAGATATTCTTTCGCTTTGGCCTAGCGTAGACGTAGCCGCATTAGCCCTGGTCCCTATCCCCAATGCTGTTCAACTCTCTCACCTTCCTCGTGTTCTTGCCGGTCGTCTTGCTGCTGATGGCGGTCTTGCCACGCCATTGGCGCAACGGCTTCTTGCTGCTTGCCAGTTACTTCTTCTACGGCTGCTGGGACTGGCGTTTCCTTGGCTTGCTGATCGGCACCACGATCATTGATTACTGGGTTGGCTTGCAGATCGCCGCCAGCGAGGACGAGGCAGCGCGTAAGCGTATCCTCTTGCTAAGCCTGGGTGCCAACCTGGGAGTGCTGGGTTTCTTCAAGTACTACAACTTCTTCGTCGCCTCGGCGATTGCCCTGCTGGAGAGCCTGGGCATGCATCCGCATGCGCCGACCTTGTCGATCATCCTGCCGGTGGGGGTGTCCTTCTACACCTTTCAGTCGATGTCCTACACCATCGATGTCTATCGCCGGGTGACCGAACCGTCGCGCCACTTCTTGGATTTCGCTCTGTTCGTTGCCTACTTTCCGCAGTTGGTGGCGGGTCCGATTTCACGCAAGGCGGATCTCCTGCATCAGCTCGCCAAGCCCGTGCGCGTCACCGCCGAAAGCGTCAACAGCGCTCTCATGCTGATATTGCTTGGGCTGACCAAGAAGGTGTTGATCGCCGACATGTTGGCGCCGGAGATCGAGCGGATCTTTTCGCATCCCGACCAGTTCTCCGCGGGAGTCTTGCTGCGCGGTGCCTACTTCTTCACGTTTCAGATTTACTGCGACTTCTCCGGCTACAGCGACATGGCGCGCGGCGTGAGCCGTCTGTTCGGTGTCGAGCTGTGCATCAACTTCAACCAGCCCTACCTTTCGCAATCGATCACCGAATTCTGGCGACGCTGGCACATCTCCCTGTCGCATTGGCTGCGCGACTACTTGTACATCACCCTCGGCGGCAACCGTCGCGGCGCTTGGAACACTTACCGCAACCTGATGCTGACCATGTTGATCGGCGGTCTGTGGCACGGTGCCAATTGGACCTTTGTTGCCTGGGGCGGCTTGCACGGTCTCTACTTGGCGGTGGAGCGCATACTCGGCGTCGGCCAGGGAGGGAGGGGTACACATGGCTTGCTGGCATGGGTACAGCGGCTGGCCATGTCGGTGCTGACCTTTCACCTGGTCGCCTTGGCTTGGATCTTTTTTCGCGCCACCAGCTTCGACCTGGCTTTTCAATTTCTTGCCGGCCTGTGCCAACTCGATCATCTGAGCGCCGTAGGTCCCGTGCCATTTCTGGTTTGCGTCTTGGTGCTGCTGATCGACATCCCGCAGAACGCCAGCGACGAGCACACCGTATTCCTGCGTGCCCCCTGGTGGCTGCAGTCGCCACTGTACGCGGCCTTGTGCCTGGGAATGATCCTCTACGGAGGAAGGGACATTCCCTTCATCTATTTTCAGTTCTGAAGAGGGGTGCCAGTGAGCCGGTTCGCCAGTGCGCCGGTGCGGTTGCCCCAACATCGGCCCCTTGCCCAAGAAGGCCTCACTTCCCGTCGCCCCAGTGAACTACGGCCGCGTGAACCGGTGTTCTCGTTACAAGATGTTCTCTCCCACGTGGAAAAGAAGGGTGGGAGAGGGCATCTGACTGGCATCCTACCTTCGCGTGCTGGCGCAGCACCCCGCACCAGCGCACCGTCAGACTCTTTAGGGCGGATCTGGGGGTGTTGGTTGTCACGCCTAGAAAAGACTATGGAGT
>CAZGSN010000615.1:0-17151 GCA_964528465.1 uncultured Binatia bacterium (SeqCode) | reverse complement strand
AGTTCGATTCCGATAGCGACCCCGCCCCCGCAGGGAAGGCGACCCTGCACGGACTTGATCGTCGAATCAGCAAATCGATTGGCGCCAACCCCCGCCTACCCGAAGCTGCCGAGCCGCACTTGCTCCACGCGCAGCACCCTCCTAGCTTGCGGGTCCTATGTCTCTCGACCTGGCGACCAGCCTGCTGCAATCGATGCTGACCATGGCTGTGCCTCTACTGCTTGCGGGTCTCGGCGAGTTGCTGGTCGAGCGTGCGGGGATCGTCAACATTGGCCTGGAGGGCATGCTGCTGTCCGGTGCCTTCGTGTCTTTGATCACTCTCATTTTGATTCCCTCTGCATCGCCGTGGTTAGGTCTGCTTTGCGCGTGCCTCATGGGCCTTGTCATTGCGCTGCTGCTGGCTCTCGTCGTCGTCCGCTTGCGTGCCAATCAAGTCGTTGCCGGTACAGCCATCAATCTTCTCGCTCTCGGTTTGACCGGAGTAACCTACCGAGCCTTGTTTGGCGTAACCGGTCAGGCTCTCACCGTGCATGGTTTCGAGTCGCTGCCCGTCCCAGGATTACGCGATCTGCCGTTGCTTGGACCCGTCCTCTTCTCGGAGCCGGCGCTTGCGTACATGGCCCTGCTGCTGGTGCCGTTGGTGCATTACTTTCTGCAGCACACCATTCCTGGCTTGAAGCTACGCATGGTCGGCGAGAACCCGCGCGCTGCCGCGGCGCAGGGCGTGCATGTCGAGCAGGTGCAGACACTGGCGCTGCTCGCCTGCGGTGTTCTTGCCGCCAGTGCCGGCGCCTTTTTGTCGATCGCCTATGCGGGAACGTTTGTGGAGGGCATGTCGGCCGGACGTGGTTTCATCGCACTAGCGATTGTCATCTTCGGGCGCTGGTCGGCACCGGGTGTACTAGGTGCCGCACTCTTGTTCGGCCTGGCGACGGCCATTCAATTTCATGTGCAAGCGTTGTCTCTGCCGATTCCCTATCAGTTTCTGCTCGCCCTGCCCTACGTGCTCACATTACTTGTGCTTGCCGGCTATGCCGGATCGACGCACGCGCCCGCCGCACTGGGTGTGGCAAGAGAATCGTAGTCGCACGGACGGCGCACCAGGCAACCTGCACAATGCAGTGCCGGCACGGCACCGGAGCACTCACCGACTCAGAATCGTCACGGCGGCATTGGCACCACGGCCGACGCAGTGCGCAAGAGCGACACGGGCATTGTCGACCTGCCGCGGTCCGGCTTCGCCGCGTAGTTGCCAATAGAGTTCGATGACCTGCGCCAGCGCCGACGCGCCCAGCGGCTCCCCTTTCGACAAAAGGCCACCGCTGGGATTCACCGGCAGCGCACCACCCATTTGTGTCGTGCCGTCGGCAAAGTACTGAGCTGCGGCGCCACGCGCGCAGAAGCCCAGCTCCTCGTACGACAGCAGCTCGCGGGCACAGTCTGTATCCTGAACTTCGGCCACATGCAGATCCTGTGGGCCTAGCGAGCTTGCTTCGTAGGCTGCCTGCGCCGCTAAATCGGTTGGGCTGGGGATGTTGTCGCACACCAGGCCACTCATCGGTGTGTGCTCACCAAGCACATTGCCGGGAAAGTGCGAACGCAGGGCCACCGCTCGCACACGCACCGGGCTCGGCTTGCTACTGATGACGAGGGCCGCAGCCCCTTCGTTCGGCGAGCACAGCATCAGCAGGCGCAGCGGGTCGCAAACGGTTGGCGACGCAAGCACGCGTTCTTGCGTCAGCTCCTGGCGATACATGGCGAGTGGATTGTGGACGCCATGGCGGTGATTCTTTACCGACACCTGCGCCAGTCGTTCCAAGGTCACACCTGAGTCACGCATCAGGCGTTGTGCGCGCAGAGCAAAGTAGGCTGGCGTCGCCGCTAGCCCAGCGCGCTCCTGCCAAGGTTCAAAGAAGCTCGAACGGACCATGCCCTTCGGCATCTTCTCCACGCCAAACACCAGCACCGTATCCTGCGCCCCGTTGGCGATAGCGCTTGCCGCAAGCTGCAAGGCCGCGGCACCACTGGCGCAACCAGCTTCGACGTTGACGATCGGCATACCCGTGTAGCCAAGAGCACTGAGGATCTTGTGACCCGTCGCCACGCCGCCATAGACGGTACCGCAGTAGGCCGCGTCGACGCGCTTTACGCCCGCCTCCTTCAATGCAGCCGCCACGGCAGTGACGCCAAGATCGGTCGTCGACTTGTCCGCAAAGCGTCCAAACGCGTGCAGCCCCACACCCGCCACGTACACGCCCCGTGGCCCCAGCGGCGCAGCGCTAGGCGCTGCCGGAAGCGACGGAGCCACGCGCGCGATCTCTGGAGCAGACCCGGTACTCTCCTCGAACGCATACGCCAGCAGCGACTCGTTTCCTTGCCCTGCCCCCACATCCTCGAGCACCAAGCGCACGGGCCCACCGGCGGTAACCGTACCCGGGTTGCGGATGCGAGCGATCACACGCAGCCCTTCCGCAAGCTCCACCACCCCAAGCCCGTACGGTATTGGCCCGCCGTACCCCGGCGGCGGGCTGGTGACCGTAGTCACCACCTCCAGCCTGCCACGCCGGCTCAGCGGAACGACATCGAAAGCGGAAGCCGAACAATACGGGCAGTGTTGCGACACGGGAAAACGCAGGAGCGAGCAAGCGCGGCAACGGGAGGCCAGCAACGAGGGGCCTTTATCATCAAGCTCTCCCAGCAGCCCCTCTCGAATCACTGTTCGCACGCCGCTCATGATCAAGCACCGCGAAGCTATCCGCCAGACACCATGGAAAGCAGGTCGCCTAGCAGGTGACTGAGGCCTGGAAACTGCGTCGCCAACACCGCCGCCAAGGGCAGCAAAATGTACGTAGCAAGCTGCGAAAACAAAGCTCCGTCGAGGTCCACTTTGTTAGGCGTCCGGTTGGCCACGCGGCTCAGCAACTCATTGCGCTCCGCCGAGACGATGATCCACGACACAATGGCTATCGCACCGAACAACACGGCAAGGCAGATTCGCAACAACAACTGCTGCGGCTGGAAGGGATACGAGGAGAGAGCCAAGACTAGAAGGATCGACGCGTAAACAGAAGTGGCCAAGGCGTTGCGGATGTGGGCGAACACATAGGCAATAAACTGAACGACCTGCTCTGCGGCGAAATCCTCTTTGACTCGCAGGAGAAAAGTATCTTGGGTCAGCACGCGCCGTGAACTCCCTAGCGCGTCGAGCGAGGTCCCATCGTCACGCTTCTGTGGCAACAAGGCAGGGTCGCTCGCCCGCTTTTCGGAGTCCTCCGACGCGGACGACTCGCCAACACCCAGTACTCGCACCCGTTGTAATTCATCGAGAACATCGCTCGCTACAGTCGCCAGCTCCCGTTGCGTCGATAGCTCGTACCCATAGACCAGTCGCCCAACCCGCACTTCATCCTCGTAATGGCGACGAACTGCAGCCACTTCGTCGTCTGACATTGCAAACCATCGCCACTGGTCCAGGCTGTGCTCCGTCTGCACAGCATCGGCGGGACTCGACGAAAGAAGCATTCCAATGTTGCGCCCGCGCTCCGGTGGCAAGCGATCAAAGGCCTCCGCAAGTGGGCTCGCGGAAAAAGCATCCAGAACACGCCGCAGTGCCCGCCAGACGCCAAGTGCGTAGATCGCAATTTCAGCCAGTACCGCCGGTAGCACGACCACACCAGCAGAAATAGCAAAGTTGAACGGCTTAGACTCCAGCGTCAGCAAGGGATCCAAACACAAGAAGGCAAGCGCAACAGCCGCAACAAAGGCTGACAGAAACGATTGACGTCGAGGCTGAGGCTTCAAGCTACTCTGCACATTCTTGACCAATCGTTCCTGAGCCGATTCCTGCGGCGCGAATCCAGCCACATTTCGCCAATACGGTAGAATTCGTAGCGCACGACCCCCTCCGTGCGCGACCAAGGCTACCGCCATGGAGAAGAATGCGCCCGGAACAAGCGGCGAGAGCCCGCTGGACAAAATGACCGAGCGCTCGTAGTGCCATACGTCTTCAAGCGTCAGCGGACCCATCTGGCCGCACACAAAAATGCAAATCATTGCCACGCCAACACCGGTTGCAATTTTTGCAACCGGCGGGAGCGGAACCCGCCCGATCAAATCCAGGCACACAATTGACAGCACCAAGACTGCGCTACTCGCAACCAAAAGGGCCGGCATGGCCCTGGCTGAATGGGGAAGGTTGATCAGCGACTGTACCGAACCGCGGTAGAGGACAAACGATAAGCCGCCGAGAATGGAAGCAAAGAAGACGATTGCCAGGGGCAAGCGCAAACGGGAGCCCGCCGACGGCACCTCACCGACCAGCCATTCCAGCGTCCGAAAGCCGTGTGACGTTAGCAGTCGAAAGTAGGCAAGGGACCATATTCCCGCCAACAGAGACAGCGCACTCAATGCGATAAAGAAGGCTGCGGGCTCGATGGTTGGATATGGGACCGCAAGTGGAGGAACCTGAATCGGCGAAGTTGTTCCCCGGGGTCTCCACAATGCCTCCTTTTCAAAGGACTTGAGCGGTAACTGCTTAATCGGCCAAAGCTCCGAGCGCCCCACCGCTGTCAGCCACACGGCGGGGCTGCCCACCATGACCTGCGCCGCCCCATTTCCCTCGAGGTGCCAGTAGTCGACCATCTTGCGACTCAATGCGGGCTTGTTGAGGCGGTCCGACAGTAACGCCAGCGTGGCGTTGTAGAGCCCTTCCGTGCGGCTTCCCGTGAAGTACAGCCGTCGCCTATTTCGCTCAGGCGCCCGGCGCTGCGGCGCCCAGCGCTGCAGTGACGGCACGTTTGGGTAGGAAGACACAATCCAAGCGCCATGCAGGTCCGCCAAGTGGCTAGGGTGGGTTAGCAGAGCATCGCTGTCATAGATGAGGAGCTGCACATTGGGAGCATGCTGCCGAACCATCCGGGCAAGAAAGAGCTTGTCGTAGGCGTTGGTACCGGCGATGCCGACGAGACTTACCCCCTCGCGACGGATCGAATCGAGTACCGCTGCCAAGGCCAGGCCGACCTCGCGAGACGACTTTTCCGGAAACAGCATGGGAGGAACATCCAATGGTGCACCCGAAATCTCGAACGACAAGGGCAATGCCCTCCCCTCCTGGCTGCGCAGCCGAGGTACCGAATTAGATCCGAACAAGCCCCTCTGTGCGAACGCTTCGGCAAGATTCGAGATATGGACAGGATAGAGTATCGTATCGCCATACTCGCGAGAGGGCTCCCCTTCCTCCTTCGAGCCCGCATCCTTCTTGGGCTTACGGAACCCCTGACCATACGACGTGTCAGATTCGCGAAGAAAGACAGCTCGCTTCTCGCCGACCTCGGTCAGAACATGATGAGTTACAGCCTCGTCGATATCGTCGTCGTCCCTGGTTGTCGCGCTGTAGCTTCGTCCCTCACCGTGGCTACCCGGGTGCCCCAGTGTCTTAGCCACCAGCGGCGCAGAGGCGGCACCCGATATGATACGCGCACTCACGAAGGATTCATCGAGAACGCGACGAATGGACTCGGCAGAGCCAGAGAATGAGGGCCCGAGGAGGAAGACGTCTATGCCCTGAGCAGCGTTCGCATGCCAAGGCATCACCCTGGAATTGTCGCTGCATTGGACCGCATTGGGCGAACAAGATGTGACGCCGGACGACGGAGCCAATACTTTCGCGTGCTCTACAGCCGACGCCAACGCAACTGTCTGCACGCCGTAGGTCGGAGTCTCCCCGACCAATAGGATGAGGACCGGTGGACCATCAGGCTGGCGGAACAACAAGCCTCCGGGCTGCTCACGCCCAAATCTCTTCAAGGGTAGCTGCTTCTGGGTTTCTCGAAACACACGACGGCCATCTGGCTTTGGATCATTTCCCACTGCCGGGCCAGCGGAAAGCTCTTGTGTCTCCTCGCGTTCTCGGGGTCCGCTCGTCCAGGGCAAGAAGAATCTGTCCGACTGATATCCTGCCCGAGACATCCCCAGACGAATCGCATCCAGGCTTTCGTCGAACGAGTAGCCGACGTGGGAGTCTTGCGGATCTGGGACCGTAGCAATCAGAACTACCCCGCCATCGGGAACGGTCAGCGCTTGCTCGGCTGGATGCTGCGTGAATCGTTCGTAGGCCCCTGCATAGGAAGCGACACCGTAGAACTCGCAGAGCAGCCGATAAATAGGATCGTCGCAAGTGCGTCCGGCCTCACCGACCGATCCAACAGGCTTCGACGCGCCAGCGGGTGAACTGCGGACAGGCTGTCCGTCCTTGCCGTTTCCCCCGGAAACGAGGAACACACCGCTGGCTCCAATCAGTGCCAGCAAAGCAACTCCTAAGCTACGATCCCGCATACACTCCCCCGGTAGGCGATTCCTTCACTTTGAGTTGCCGCAACTCTCAAAGTTACTTCCGGCTCCCCATCCGTTACGCGCTTGTTTGTCACCATCAGCCCCTCGGAGTCAAATCGGGGGTGGGGTTCTGGGGTTCTGGGGTTCTGGGGTGCGGGAGTGCTGAGGTTCTGGGGTTCTGAGGTGCGGAAGTGCTGAGCTGCTGGTGTGCTGAGGTTCGGGAGTGTCGGCGTTCCGAAAGTGCCGGGCTCGGAATCGCTTCGAAGCCGGCTGCTAGTCCGAGGTAACGTCATTGACCGTCTGACCGCGGCAACTTGCGAAAGGATGAGTTCACACCACCTCCGCACCCCAGCGTCTCAGCACCGCGGAACCTCAGCAATCCCGCACCCCAGCACTCCCGCACCTCAGCACCTCAGCACTCCAGCGCTCCAGCACTCCAGCACCTCAGAACCCCAGCACTACCGGCTTCAGCGCTTGCGCCGAAGCTCGCCCACCCGTAGAAGCGGCGCATGCTGGGGCCTCCGTTCACCTACGACGTTTGGTCTTCCCTGCTTGCCAAAGTGATCTCGGCGGAGGGCAAGGTAGACTACGCGCTATTGGCGCAAGAGCGCTCCTTGCTGGATCAGTTCCTTGCCGAGATGGCGGCCTGCAGTCCCGAGTCGCATCCAGCCCGATTCCCAAGCGACGAACACCGACTGGCGTATTGGATCAATGCCTACAACGCCTTTACTCTGCACGCGATCCTCGCCGAGTACCCGATCACCTCCGTATGGAAGACGCGCGATGGGCAGTTCTTTCAGCGGCGGCGGCATCGTGCGGGCGGGAAGTTGGTAAGCCTCGACGATATCGAGCATGAGATTCTGCGCCGGGAACTGGCCGAGCCGCGCATCCACTTTGCCATCAACTGCGGCTCCAACGGCTGTCCGCCGATGCGACCGCAAGCCTTCGAAGCGGGCGAGATTCGCGACACCCTGCGCCTAGCCACCGAGCAGTTTCTGGCCAGCGAGTGGAATTGCCGCATCGACGAAGCCGCACGGCGTATTTTCGTGTCGCGCTTGTTCAAGATGTACGCCGAGGATTTCGCCGGACCGCAGGCTACCACCGACGGATATCGCCAAGGCGTGCTGCGCTTCATTGCCGAGCACCTGCACGTCACACCCGAGTCCATCGCCGACTGCGAGGTCGTCTACAACACCTACGACTGGGGCCTCAACGATATCGCCCGCCAACCGAACTTGGGACCGATCGTCTTCCACGAACCGGTCGAAAGCTTTCACGACGGCGATCAGGAGCTGCGCGAGTTGCATCTTTACGAGGGCAACTTCTGCAACCGCGACTGCAGTTGGTGCACCATCCATGGCTCACCGCAGGGATGGTATGAGCCCTACTCGGATACGGTCCTCGACCAGGCCGCCGCCTCGGTCGCCGGCGACGGCAATATCAAGTTCTTCGGCGGTGAGCCGACCTTACACTGGGCAGTCATCATCAAGGCGATGGCCCATTTGCGTGGGCGCGGTTTCCGCGGCTTGTTCACGATCTTTTCCAACGGCGTGAAGGCCGATCGGCTACTTGCCATTCTCGACAGCGACGCGCGCAGCGAGGCGGTGCTGAACTACTCGATCCTGCACGGGCGCGACGCCGAGCCCCTGCCGGCGCATGCCAAGGAAATTCTGGAGCAATGGGCTAGCGCCCATCCGAACCGTCTCTTCCAGGGTTACAAGGTTCTCTTCCATGCAGGCGGAGGAGCCGGGGCGGGTTTCGACTCGGACCGCGAAGCCGACTTCCACGGACTCGGAACCAACTGCGTGCGCTGCTTCCCCGTACTCACCAGCCGTGGCCGCTTTCACGCCTGCCCATTCGCCACCGAGATCGATGCGCCGCATTTCGATCTTGGCGGCGCTGGCAGCAACCCAGCAGAGGTATTTGAGAAGTACCGTGCTTTCCGGCGCTGGACGCAGGAGACCCTCGACCCCGCCGCAAGCAAGCGTGGCGTCAGTAGCTGCGAGATGTGCCATCGCCACCTCAGCGAGCTACCAACGTACCAGTTACCGACCATCTCGTAATTCCTAGTGTCCGACACGCATGAGCTGCAGCGGCCAGTTGCCGGCAGCGAACTCATCACCGCACAGTCGTTCGTACCGTCGAGGCAAACGCCCGTGTCAAGCCGCCGAGGGGCTCCCCTCGAATCGCCTTGAATCGCTTTGCGGCAGCGCAATTCGCCTGTAGAGAGTACTCAGCAGGAGCCTGAGCATGAACCTCGCAAGTGAACCTTTGCCGTATGACGTGGTAATCGTCGGCGGCGGCATCGTCGGCTGCGCCATCGCGCGCGAGCTGACACGCTATCGCTTGCGCGCGGCACTACTGGAGAAGGAATGCGAAGTCGGCTTCGGAGTCAGCAAGTCGAACAGCGGCATCATTCACGGCGGCCACCACGCGGCGCCAAGCACGTTGAAGGGGCGCCTCGAGTGGAAAGGCAATCAGGCTTGGGATCGCCTCTGCGCCGAGCTCGGCTTCGGCTTCAAGCGCATCGGTGAGCTTACCGTCGTGCTGCACGCGGAGCAGCTCGCGACGATCGAGCACTTGCAGCAGCAAGGGCGGAACAAGGGTGTGCCGGGTCTCGAGATCTGGCAACGCGAGCGCCTGCAACAGGAAGAGCCCAACCTCTCGGCGCGCGTCATTGCCGGGCTGCACGCGCCGACCACGGGCGTAATCAATCCGTACGAAGCATGTTTTGCGTTGATCGAAAGCGCGTGTCGCAACGGCTTGGATCTTTTCACCGCCGCGCCGGTGCAAGGCCTAACCCGTGACGATAATGGCTGGACCATCGTAACGCCGCGCGCCACCTTGCACGCGACCTTCGTCCTCAACGCCGCCGGTCTCTATGCCGATCACGTCGCCGAGCTTGCCGGCGTCCGCGACTTCACGATCCATCCGCGCAAGGGCGAAGAGTATCTGCTCGACCGGCGCCTGGCGGGCATCGTCAAGCGCATCATCTTTCCATGCCCGACTCCGGTGTCGAAGGGCATCCTGGTGATCCCGACGTTCGACGGCACGATCATGGTGGGTCCGACGGCGCAGGCCACCGACGATCGCGAAGACCTGACAACCACGGCGCCCGGAGCCGAGACTGTCTTTGCCGCGGTGAAGCAAGTCGTGCCCGGCATCGACGAGCGCGACTGCATCGCAGAGTTCGCCGGGCTACGCGCCGTGGCCGACAAGGAAGACTTCATCATTGGTCCGACGCCGGCCAAGGGCTTCGTCAACGTGGCGGCGATTCAGTCTCCCGGTCTGACGGCCGCGCCGGCGATTGCCGAGCTGGTGATCGAGATTCTGCGAGACGAGGGTTTACCGCTGACCCGACGCGACGACTTCGTTGCGTCGCTGCCGAAGGCTGTCCACTTCGCGTCGCTGTCGCTGGCGGAGCAGATTGCGTTGGTCGAGCGCGACCGGCGTTACGGACGCATCGCTTGCCGCTGCGAGTTGGTCAGCGAGGGCGAGGTGCTGGATGCCATTCAACGCGGGGCGCGCACATTGGACGGCCTCAAGTTTCGCACACGTGCCGGCATGGGCCGCTGCCAGGGTGGCTTCTGCACGTCGCGTTGTATGGAGCTGCTGGCGCGCGCGCTCGACGTGCCGATCACCGACGTCACCAAGCGGGGCGGGGCTTCATGGCTCGTCTGCGCGCGCGCCGAGGGCAAACCATGATCTACGCCAAGCCCGGCGACTTGCGCGCGGCCTACGACGTGGTCGTGATCGGTGGCGGTCCCGCCGGGATGGCGGCTGCGGTCGGCGCCAAGGAAAAGGGTGCCGAGCGTGTATTGATCATCGAGCGTGAGAAGGAGGCCGGAGGGATTCTATTGCAATGCATCCACTCGGGGTTCGGTCTGCACTACTTCGAGACTGAGCTTACCGGTCCGGAGTACGCGCAGCGATTCTTCGAGCAGCTCCTCGACAAGGACATCGACGTCGTCACCGACGCTTACGTACCCACCATCGACCCGGGACTCGCCGTGCGGGTCATGTCGCCACGGCACGGAATGCGCAGCCTCGCCGCCAAGGCCGTCGTGCTTGCCATGGGTGCACGCGAGCGCAGCCGCGGCGCCGTCCGCATTCCGGGCACACGGCCTGCCGGGGTCATGACCGCCGGTCTGGCGCAACGCTTCGTGAACCTGATGGGCGTCCTGCCCGGGCGTCGCGTCGCCATACTCGGCTCAGGGGATATCGGCCTGATCATGGCGCGGCGTCTCACTCTCGAAGGTGTCGAAGTTGTCGGGGTCTTCGAAATCATGCCCTACAGCAACGGCCTCAGCCGCAATGTCGTCCAGTGTCTGCAAGACTTCGACATCCCACTCCACCTGTCAACGACCGTGGTCCACGTCCATGGGCGTGACCGCGTCGAGAAGATCACGGTTGCTCCGGTCGACGCGCAGAGGAAGCCCGTCGCCGAGCGCGCCTGGGACGTTGCTTGCGACACCTTGCTCCTGTCGATCGGGTTGATTCCCGAGAACGAGCTGTCGCAACAGCTCAACTTGCGCTTCGATCCAGTGAGCGCTGGACCGGTCGTGCGCAGTACCATGGAGACATCGATGGACGGCGTGTTTGCGTGCGGCAACGTCGTGCATATCCACGACTTGGTCGACTTCGTCACGCAGGAGTCGCTACTCGCCGGACGCAACGCCGGACTCTTCGTCTGTGGGCAGCGGCCGCCCGCAGACAACATTCGCTTGTTGCCGGGCGAGAACGTCGCCTATTGCGTCCCCCACACCATCTCGAGCGATCGTGAGCACACCGTCTACATGCGCGTGCGCCGGCCGCTGGAAAAGAGCCTGATTCGCTTCGGCGACATCTACGAGAAGAAACTGCGCTACGTCGTCCCTGCCGAGACGATTACGCTGAAGCTGCGTCCTGCGTTGCTGCAGAAATTCCACGGCGACGCGTTGACGGTGAGCGTGCTGCCGCGCGGCGGGGGCGACGAATGACACAGTCGCTGTTTCACTACCTATGCATCGGCTGTCCGCTGGGCTGCCGCTTGGAAGTGGTTGAGGACGAAGGCGCCATCGTCGAAGTGCGCGGCTTCGGCTGTAAGCGCGGCAAGGAATACGCAGAACAAGAACATGTCGACCCGCGGCGCATGGTGACCACCACGGTCAGCCTCCGCGGAGGCGTGTGGTCACGTTTGCCGGTCAAGAGCAGTGCTCCGGTGCCGAAGAATCAGGTGATCGCGGTCTGCAACGCACTGCGCAGCTTCGAGATGGAAGCGCCGGTCGAGCGTGGCCGCGTGGTTGCGCACAATGTCGCCGATACCGGCATCGACATGATCGCGTCGCGCACCATCAAGCGAACGGACTAGGGCCGAGGTTCACCCTGGACCGCGAGCAGTGGTTGGCTACCGACACCGATTCCGACCCCCGGTCACCCAGATTTTCAACCCGAAAACCTCAGTTGGAGTGGACGTCAACCGGACGCGCGCTTCGAGACGCCGCCAAAATCCTTCGATACGCTTCGCTACTCAGGAGGCGGCTCCTCAGCGCGAACGGTTGCTGGGCTCAGTAAACAAATTTTCCGTTCGGCCTGAGGAGCGGCCTCCTGAGTAGCGAAGCGTATCGAAGGATGTTCAGGCCGCGTCTCGAAGGCCATCTCAAGTGCCGTTGCGAGGCCGTGGGTAAATTGAACTGAGGTTTTCGGGTTCGAAGGAGACGCCGAGGCGACAGCTCCGAAAGGACCCCGACGCTAGTAACCATCCCACCAACGGCGGATATCGATTTCGACCTCGGCAAAAGGGGTGATGCGCTCCCTGCCTGCATCAACGTAGGCGGCACACAGTACCCAGCTCCCAGCTTCCAGGTGAAAGACTTCCAGCTTGCGTGCTAGAGGCTCGACGAGCCAGGCGTGCTCGACACCTTGGCTCGCATACACCGGCATCTTGCGCACACGATCCAAACGCTCCGTCCTCGGAGAAATCACCTCGCAAACCCAATCGGGCTTCAACTTCAAATGCGGCTCGTTCGGTATCGCCGGCAAACGCGTACGCCGCCAACCAACGAGGTCGGGGACGAGCACATCGGCCCCAAGGTGCAGCTCTGGTTCGTCAAGGATCCACCAACCACCCGGCCCTCCGGCGCCCCCGGCTTGTCGCGCAAGCGGACTTAGATCCTGGCCGATCGTGGATCCGGCTAGAGCATGCGGTAATGCCGGGCGCGGGCTCGTGTAAAGATATCCGTCTACGATCTCAGCGACGAAAGGATCAGGTACCCCCAAAAGGTCGTCGTAGCTCGCACGCTTCGGGACAGGGTCCATGGCACGGCTGCTATCAAATTCGACTCGGAGGGAAAACAGGACTAGTTGCCCCAGATCCGGCGCTAACGCCGGATCTGGGGGTGCCCGGCCGGTGCCCGGTGCGTCGGTTCGCCGGTGCGGGATGCAGCGTTCCCGAAATCAGACGCGCCAGCTCAAGAGTAACCGTGCGGGTTTCAGGATAATCCGTCCAGCGAAGGCAAGGTGGGTGTTAGCGCCGGATCTGAGCCAAACTGTGCCGTCTAGTCGTAGCGTGGCCGCCCTTGGCCTAGCGCAGTTCATGGCGGCGCAAGACGCGGAGCTGATTATCCAGGTCCAGAACGATGGGCGTCGCGGTTGCCACTGTAATGCGCTGTGCTTCCGCCAAAGGGATCTGCGCCAGCAGCATCAACAAGATGTGGATCGTGTTCTTGTGGGACACGACGAGAACCGATCGCTCTCTGAGGAGAGCCGGAGCGATCTCTTGGCGGAAGAATGGTTCCAGGCGGGCATGCACATCGGCGAAGCTTTCGCCGCGGGGAAGATCCGCGCCAGCGATATCGGCGTAACGAGGGTCACGGCCGGGGAAGCGTGCATCGCCGGCATCCATTAACGGCGGCCGCTGCTGCCACTGGCGACGGCAACGCAATAACGGCAGCGGTCCGTAGCGACGTAGCCCTTGCAAGATACCAAGCCCCTCGAGGTCGCCGTAGTGACGCTCGTTGAGACGCCAATCGCGATGCGGCGTAAGCGCGGCCGACTGCAGACGCGCACAGACGATCTCGCAGGTACGGATGGCACGCGTGAGCTGTGAAACGAATACCGCATGCGGCACGAAGCCGGATTGCTGCAGCAACTCGCCGGCCCGAGCTGCTTCGGCCTCGCCCTCGCTGGTTAGTGGGGCGTCGTTCCAGCCTGTGAAGCGGTGCTGGCGATTGAGTTCGCTCTGCCCATGGCGCAGCAAGACCAGCGTAGGTCCATTCGCCTTCGAGGTTGGCTCGTTGCCGGATGCTTCACGCACGCGCCGCTCCGCGAAACACGCACTGCATCTCTCGTGTTGGTTCCGTCATTTGCGTGCAGGTAGCCGGACAACCGGCGACGAGGCAAGCCACATGGGTTCGGGCACCTTCCCACATTTCGGATGGCCGCGGCCATTCCCCATGCGAACACGGTGGCCACAGGCCCGGGAAGACCTGGCACGAGCCTTGGAAGGTGCGACACAGGAACAAAGGGCGCCGCCGCCGCGCTGACAAAACAAAGGAGGACAAGGCAATGGGAAAGAACGACAAGAAGCAGGTCGCGGTCAAGAAGGTAGGCCCAACCCCCGAACACCCCGGCGTGGTGTCGCGCGTGATGTCACCGCTTCGTGCCTGGGAGAGTGAGCTGGAGCGTGCCTTTGAAGAGTTTCCGTTTCCCCGCTGGCCGCGCTGGCGCGACCTTGAGCCGTTGCGCCTATCCCGCTCGCTGCGCATGCCGATTCCGTCGCTCGACATGTACGAGGAGAAGGACAGCATCATCGTGAAGGCGGAGCTGCCCGGCATGTCGAAGGACAACATCGAGCTTAGCCTGCGGGGCTCGCAGATCGTCCTCAAGGGCGAGAAAAAGCGCGAGGAGGAAACGAAGGAGAAGGACTACATTCGCAGTGAACGCGAATACGGCTCTTTCGTGCGCACGCTCGATCTTCCGGCTGAGGTCAGGCCCGACACGGCAACGGCAACCTTCAAGGATGGAGTCCTTGAGGTACGCCTGCAGAAGAGCGAAGCTGCGAAGCAGAAGGAAGTAAAGGTAGCAGTTCGCTAGATGGCCAACTCGCCAAGAACAGCCCTGGTGCTTTCCGGTGGCGGCGCCCGTGGTGCCTATCAAGTTGGGGTGTTGCTAGGGCTGGTGGATCTAGGGGTTGCGCCCGATGGATTCGAGATTCTCGTAGGCTCGAGCGCCGGTTCGATCAACGCCAGCGCGCTGGCCGCGCAAACCGAAAGCTTCGCCGCAAGCGTCGGCAAGCTTGAGCGGGTTTGGGGAGGTATCAAAGCGGAGCAGGTATTTCGTACTGATGTGCGTTCGGTCGGCTCCACGGGGGTGCGCTGGGCATGGGACCTTACCCTCGGCGGTATTCTCGGCGGCGTGACACCGAAATCGCTGCTCGACACCGCACCCCTACGGCGCCTCCTGCAAAGGGCGATCCCGTTTGCGCAGATCCAACGCAACGTCCTTTCCGGTAAGGTACAGGCATTGGCGATCGCCGCCACCGACCTCTACAGCGCCGAAGGTGTGATGTTCGTGCAATCGGCGCGGCCTACGCGGTTGTGGCGACGGCGGCGGTGGCGTGTGTTGCGAGCCGAGATCGGCCTAGATCACGTGCTGGCTTCCAGCGCCATTCCGATCTTCTTCCCATCAGTGGAGATTGACGGCCGCTACTTCGGCGACGGCTGCATCCGCAACAGCGCGCCGCTGCGGCCGGCGATTCATCTCGGAGCGGAGCGGATTGTCGCCATTGGCGTGCGCGGCCCGCAGCAGCCATGGCCTACGGAGGGTCCGCCGTCGGTAGCCCAGATCGCCAGTGTGCTCATGGACGCGGTGATGATGGACTCGGTCGAGACCGACGTCGAGCACAGCGAGAATATCAGTCAGAGTGTCCTTCCGTGCCGAACCGCGAAGTGCGGCAACCCTCTACGTAGTGTCGACGTGTTGTGGCTCAGCCCGTCGCAAGCAATTGCCTCCATTGCCGCACAGCATGGCGAACGCATGCCGGCGATCATTCGTTACCTCATGCGTGGCTTGGGCAAGGACAGCGAACTGAGCGAGCTATCCAGCTACCTACTCTTCGATTCGGTGTTTTGTCAGCGCCTGATGCAACTCGGGCGCGACGATGTCCGTGCGGCACGCGAGCGTATCCTCGACTTCTTCGCCCTTCCCGTCGTGCCGCCGGCATCCGCCGCCTCTTGAGCAGGGCCGCGGCATGATCTTGCGAGGGACAAGGACGAATTGCTGTATTCAGGTCCCTTTTAGCCTCCTGTCAGGGTGAGCCGGATGTGGCGGCAGGCTTCGTCACCAAAGGAAGCGCAAGCTCGTAGTTGGTCCCGCCTTCTGGGTCGGCAGAGATGTGCAGCCTGCCACCCAGGGTTTCTACGGCGTGGCGGGCCACGGCCAAGCCAAGTCGAGCCGAGCCTTGATCATCGAGCAGATAAGACTCGTACAATTGCCAGGCATCGGCAGACAAAGTGCTCGCGGCGCTACTGCGCAGACACAGCGCAAACTCGGCTGCATCACGGCGCAGATCGATAACGACGCTAGTGCCTTCCGGCATCCACTCCAAGACATGCAAAGTCAGATTGAGCATGGCGTCGCGGATACCCCAATAGGCAGCGGCGAGCACCAACGATCCGGACACCGGGCGCAGGGCCAATTCGATATGGCGTGCCGCCGCTCCCGGGGCCAACAGGCTAAGCAGTTCCCCGAGCATTTCCTGTACATCGAATCCACCACGCGTGGGGCTACGCGGGTGAATCTGAACCGCCAAGGACTGCACCGCGCCTGCCAACGTAGTCATGCCGTCTTCGATCGAGTCCACGAACTCGGTTTGCTGCTCATGGCGATCGCGTTGCGATTCCGGCTCGCCTTCGAACGATTCGCGCAGACCCTGTAAGGCTGTATCGATGTCGGCAGTTACCTGTGTCGCCGTTGCCGCTGCGGCCGCAGCACTCGTCTGTAGTGTGTAGAACTCGAGGGCCGCGGCCAAATCAGCAGCTTGAAAATCGCGCAAGACACGATCCGTAACCATGGCAACAAAGCCGTTATTCCGGCCTTCCCCCAGGGGCATGAGATGAAGTTGCAGGGTGCGCGGCGGCTTGGTGTCGATGAGTGCAATGGTCACTATGCGCCCGCTCGCCGTCGCCACACCCCCATCCCAGCCATCCTCGATCAAAGCCTGGATCTCGTTCCACCGCTTCTCCAACTCGTCCGTCTCGGGGTCGCCAAACAAGTCCCGCGCTCTCTGCGTCGCTCCCTGCAGACTACGGTCGGGATTCAGATACAACACCGCCGCCTTGGCGACTACCTGCAGCGCCTCCAACTGCATGCGAGCCTGCGCCGCCTGCTGAGCGGCAGCCACGAGTTGTCCGCGCATGCGCCGCGCCGACTCCTGCACGAGGACAAATTCATCGGCGGTGACTTCCTCGTCGTCGAAACGAAGTGCCGAGGCCGCATTGAAGCTTTCGAGGAGGGAAGCTCCACGTTTCAACAGCGCGGCACGCAACCAGCCAAGCGTCCCGAAAATCGCCAGCAGACCACACGTGGCAATGACAGAGAAATCGCGCCGGGCGCGTTTGTACACCACACTCAGCGGCTCGCTGTGCAGAGCCATCCGCAAGTAGCCGACGATTTCCTTGTGATCGAGCAGGGGGACCAGCAGGAAGTAGGTGTCATCTTGGTAGATGAGATCCGACTCGCCACGCACCAAGCGGCCTGGCCCAGTAAAGATCAGATTGGGATCCGCCACCTGGCGGCCAACTTCGTCCTCATCGCTGGCCACCACCTTGCCCGTGGCATCGA
>CAZGSN010000614.1:0-21136 GCA_964528465.1 uncultured Binatia bacterium (SeqCode) | reverse complement strand
GGCACTTCCCGTACGTGATATCGAGCTCTGGGAGTTACCGGCTAACTGGCAACCTCGACGTCACCAACGACCCAGGCAACGCTACCACCGCGCAGAATCGCACGGCCATCTCGATCACCGCCGGCCGTGTAACCCTCGATCTGAATGGGTTCTCGATTGTCGGCGGTACCAGTTGTACGGGGACAACTACCGTGTGTACTCCGTCTGGTTCGGGCGACGGCGTAAATTCTACTCAGGCCGACGTCGTCGTGCGCAATGGCGCGATTCAAGGGATGGGGGATGATGGCGTCGATTTGTCCAGTGGCGTGGTGGAAGATATTCAGGCAGTCGGCAACGGGGGGATCGGTATCTCACTTTCAAATAGTGGGCAGGTGCGTCGCTCTCAGGTGAGGGGCAATGGCAGCGGCGGGATTTCCGTGTTCTCCGGAAGCGTCACGTCGTGTGTCGCCAGTCAAGCCAACGCGTTTTCGGCTATTACGTGTAGCGGCATCATCAAAGGGAACGTAGTTAGCCAAGGAGGCACCGGAACCGCAGTCGTGTGCAGTCAACAGGGAATGATTGCCAACAACAGGGTCGTTGCGGAACAGATGGCTCTGAGCGCTGGCCTCTCCACGGTAATTGGGAACTATTTGTACAGGCTTTCTGGATCTCCCACGGCCAATCTATCTAGCTCGGGTTACACTGGTAATTTTTTCCAGGGGGATTCGCCGTTCGTTAGCGGCGGGCTCAATCACGGGGCAAATACGTGTTTCGGGTTTGTGGCGTCCGAGTGCCCGTAGGAGCAAATGTTTCGAAGCGGAGATGCCGTTTTCGGCGACGCTCAGCTTGGAACCAACCTCTGTGAGGCCAGCACGACGTATCCGTGATGTCGAGGAACAGTAGGGAAGGGCAATTGCCATGAGAATTCGAAGAAAAAGTGTTGCGATAGGAGTTTTTGGGCTGACGCTGACGGTGTTCTTCTCCGCAGCATTGGCGTCCGACGGCGTCGTCGAGATCAGCCAGGCGAAGGTCTTGGCCAACGGCGGCCATTTCCCCTTCACCATCAGTAGCCCTGGAAGCTACCGGCTGACGAGCAACCTCGACATCACTGCGGACAGCACAAACGCCGCACCCGTGCAGAACCGGATCGCGATTCAGCTCAATGTTGGTGACGTAACTATTGATCTGAATGGCTTCGCCATCATTGGGTCACTGACATGTCCCTACGGAGGAGGCGGCGGTTGCTCGGTCCTTGGAGGGACCGGAGCCGGCATCAATGCCGGGGTGAGCCTTTCGAACATCACGATCCGCAACGGGTCGATCTACGGAATGGGATCGTATGGGATCTATGCAGTGCTGACCAATGCGAGCGCGCGTGTCGAGAACGTTATGGCTCGCGACAACGGTTACGCCGGTATTGCGATCCATGGTGCCGCCGAGGATTGCACAGCGAACCGAAACGGCCTCTATGGCTTCCTTGTCACGGGATTGGTTCGTGACAGTGTAGCCAACGGCAATGCCTATTCTGGAATGCATGTCAACGAGGGCATCATCGAGAACTCGACGGCGACTGACAACGGCAACCGCGCCGCCGATTGCTATTTGTGCACGGTACGCGGCAATACTCTGCAGACGAGCAACGGGCCGGCCTTTGTCGCCAATGGCCCGCAAGTTCTTCTGGTCAACAATGTGCTCTCGCGAGGCACGGGTTCTCCGGCGGTGGATTTTGTGACTACCGGTTACCCAGCCGCCTACGCCGGCAACGTGATTAAGAGCACTGCGCCGACGGTGAATCTTGGAGTCGAGATCGGAACCAACCTCTGTAATGGCACTACCACCTGCCCATGAACCGTATCGATAAGAGTGAGCAGATGCTGCGAGTCGATGCCTCAGCGTTCGCCGTTGCCGCGGCAGTATTGTTTGCGGCTCGGGGCGCCAGCGCCATCAGCGGTGTGATCGAGATCAGTCAAGCCGGCGTCCTCAAAAACGGCGGCCACTTTCCTTATTGGATCACCGCGCCAGGCAGTTACAGGCTCACGAGTAACCTCGATGTTACGGCGGATACGGGTAACATCGAGGCTGCAGCAAATCGGCACGCTATCATCGTTTCCGCCAGCGATGTCGTCATCGATCTGAACGGATTCGCTCTCCTAGGGCCGCTCGTTTGCTCCAATGCAACTCTGGGTTGCTCTCCCTTTCCTGGAGCAGGGGATGGGGTGGCTCTCAGCTCCCGAATGCTAACGAATATCACTGTACGCAACGGCTCGGTCCGCGGCCTGGGGGCAGATGGAATCGACCTTGGGGTCTTCGATGGCAACTCGCGCGTGGATCATGTGCACGCGAGCAGTAACGGGCGCATGGGGATCGAGGCAGGGGTGGTCGTTGGGTGTAGCGCGACCTCCAACTACGGCTATGGGATTTACGCCAATGTCATTCGCGACAGCGTGGCGGTGGACAACGTGTTTCCAGGGCTTGGCGGTTCCAAGTTCCTGAGCTCTTCCTATTCTAAGGGGAACGACGGCCTTCAGACCGAGTATCTTGGCGGTAACAACGGTTACGGGGTGGTGTCGGGGAATACGCTGCTTGGGGGGGATGTCGCCGCGTTTCGCTACGGGGGTTCGCCGCTGTTCAGCGAGAATCTCCTGACGCGAAGCTCCAGCGTCTTTCCACTATCGGAGGGTGCCCCTGCGGTGGACGGGTCCGGAGCCGCCGCTTACAGAAGAAACCTGCTTGCCAGCCCTGTCGATCCGGTGATCCGCGGGGGCGCCACGCAACTCGGGTTGAACCTGTGCAACGGGGAAACGGTGTGCCCATGAACGGCCAGGGTCGAAGTCTGTGGCGCCTGCTAGGGCTCGGCATCCTACTCATCGCTGCACCGCCCAGTATGGCGGTGACGCCGCTTTCCAGTATCTACTACGCACCCGATACGACGGTGCTTCTCGGTGGCACGACGGTTCGCCCTCGAAACGTCGCGATCGATAACCTCGCGGGTTCGGTGAACACCATCAACATCCAGACCACTCTGCCCGACGGTGTAAACGTGGACGCCTATGCAACGGAGCCGGGCGGCGCGTTTCTGTTTTCTTGCGACAACACGGTGGTGATCGGCGGCACCACGTTCTTCCGCAATGACGTGATCCGCCACAGCGGGTCGACCTTTAGTAAAGCTTTCGACGGCACGGCAGCGGGAATTCCGGATGGTGTCGACATCGATGCGGTCGCCGTCAGCGGCGCCTATCTCTACCTGTCTTTCGACGTCTCGGTCATGTTGCCCAGCGGCATCGCCGTTGATGATGAAGATATCGTAGTGGTTATCGGCTCGACGCTCGTTCCATACCTCGACGGATCCGACGCGGGTATCCCTAGCGACGCCGATGTTGACGCGCTCGATTTCCTACCAAATGGGCATGCCCTGTTGTCGTTGGACACAACGCGTACGTTCTCGGGCATTATCGAAGACGACGAGGACGTGCTCGAATATACGTCAAGCTCGGGGCTCTGGGAGATGGCCTACGATGGATCGGCGCAGCATGCGGGCTGGTCGCCAGCCAACATGGTGGCGCTCGATGCCACGGCGGAATCGGAAGTCCGCGACGATGGTTATGATCCCGATGCCAACGGCCAGGTCTTTGCCCTTGCGGTGCAGGCCGACGGTAAGGTCGTGGTGGGTGGCTCCTTCACCATGATTGGCGGCGTGACGCGCAACCGCATTGCACGCTTGAACGTCGATGGCAGTGTCGACACGACGTTCAACCCCGGCGCCGACAACACTGTCCGCACCATTGCCGTCCAAGCCGACGGCAAGATTGTGGTCGGCGGTCAGTTTGCGACGCTGGCCGGGCAATCACGCAGCCGCATCGCGCGCCTCAATGCTGACGGCACGTTGGACACGGCGTTCAATCCCGGCGCCGACAACGTAGTGCAGGCACTTGCCATTCAAGGCGATGGCAAGATCATCGTGGGTGGTAACTTCGTTGTGTTGGGTGGACAGACGCGTGTTGCCGTCGGCCGCCTCAACAGCAACGGCAGCATCGACACGGGCTTCAATCCCATTGCCAACATCGCGGTCAGCGCCATCGCCATACAAGCCGACGGCAAGATCGTTCTCGGCGGTGTCTTCACGACGCTGGGGGGGCAAGCGCGCAGCAGCATTGGCAGGGTCAACAGTGACGGGTCTCTGGATGCCAGTTTCAACCCGGGCGCCAACAACCAGGTCACCGCCTTGGCGATTCAGGCCGACGGAAAGATCGTCGTCGCCGGAGCTTTTACGACGCTGGCCGGTCAGACACGCAACCGCATCGGCCGACTGAACAGCGACGGCAGCATCGACGCCGTGTTCAATCCGGGCGCGGACAGTACGGTGAACACACTGGCCTTGCAGACGGACGGAGAGATCCTCGTCGGCGGTGTCTTTACGACGCTCGGTGGACAGAGCCGTAGCCGGCTCGGACGGCTGAATCTCGACGGCACGATTGACAGCGGCCTCGATCCGGGCGCCAACAACACGATCAATGCACTGGTCGTGCAGTCCGACGGCGGCGTTGTCGTGGGCGGTGCATTCACAACTCTCGGCAGTCTGCCGCGCAACCGAATCGGTCGCCTTGATCCGCATGGCAGCATCGACGCCAGTCTTGCGTCGGAAGTCGGAAGCGATGGTTTTGTTACCGCATTAGCCGTACAACCTGATGGTAAAAGTCTCGTCGGCGGCTACTTCACAAGCTTGGGCGGTGTAGCCCGTAGTAACATCGGCCGCCTCAACCCTGACGGCAGCGTCGACGCGTCTTTCGATCCTGGAGCGAACGGGCTAGTGAGCGCTTTTGGAGTCCAAGCTGACGGGAAGATTCTGGTGGGTGGAAGATTTACCATGCTCGGCGGCCAGACCCGAAATCGCATGGCGCGACTGAACTCCGATGGCAGTATCGATGCCAGCTTCGATCCCGGAGCGAATGCGGATGTATCCACTTTCCGAGTGCAGCCGGATGGAAAGATCCTTGTCGGTGGTAGCTTCAGTATCGTAGCGGGCGCGAACCGAATTGGACTCGTCCGGCTGAATCCGGATGGCAGTCTCGACGCGAGTTTCGCTCCGGGTTCGAACGGCACAGTCAACTCTCTGATCCTAGAAGGCGATGGCCAGATTATCGTCGCCGGCTTTTTCTCGATAATGGGTGGTCAGCCGCGCGATTCCTTGGCACGCCTCAACCCGGATGGCAGTCTCGATGCAGGCTTCGATGCAGGCGTTACCCAGGAATTCAACACTATTGGCGTAGCCGCACAATCCGATGGGAAGATACTGGTTAACGGCGATTTCGCCGTGCTTAGCGGGCAAGCACGCTCTGGCATTGGCCGGTTGAATTCGGATGGTAGTCTGGACCTTGCCTTCGATTCCGGTGCGAATGCTGATGTGGAGTCGATGGCCGTGCAGACAAACGGCCAAATCCTGATCGCCGGCCTATTTTCCACAGTGGGTGGGCTTACGCGCAACTACCTAGCGCGTTTGAACGCGGATGGTAGCGTCGATAGCAGCTTCAATCCTGGCGCGGACGACATCGTCAATGCGCTGGCCATCCAGCGCGATGGCCGAATTCTCGTCGGCGGTTCTTTCAGTGCCATCGCCAATCAGGCTCACAGGGGCTTGGCGCGCTTGCCCAACACCGAAGCTGCGCTCGCGAGTCTCAGCGTCGATTCGCCAAGCAGCGTGACGTGGTTGCGCAACGGGACGAGTCCGGAGGTCGAAAGGGTGAGTTTCGAGCTGTCGAACGATGGCAGCAGCTACACCTCGCTTGGCACTGGCGTGCGTGTTCCCGGTGGCTGGCAGCTCAGCGGCCTGTCGTTACCCGAGGGGCAGACACGCTTCCTTCGGGCTCGCGCGCAGCACGGATCAGGTGATTCCAATGGCTGTGAATCCCTCATAGAGTCGGTCCGCTACGCGTTGATCAGCGCTTCGCAGCCGACCAGTACACCTACCTCGACACCAACCCGAACCGCCACGCGAACTCCCACCCATACGGCGAGCAACACGCCAACACGAACGCCGACTACTACGCCGACAAACGTACCGGTGTCGACAGCCACCCAGACTCCGACTCGCAGCGCGACAGTAACCTCGACTTCAACGTTGACGAGGACGGCAACGTCAACTGCCACGTCAACGGCAAGCTACTCTGCTACCGTCACTGCAACACCCACAATTTCACCCAGCCCGACCCAGACGCCGACCGACACGGTGACGAACACGCCGACGGAAACGCCCACGGTGACGCAGACTCCAACTCCTGTCATCGCGTGTACGACGTACACTTCTGGCGACACTCCCCTCTCGATTCCAGATGGGAGTGGAGCGGCGACATCGTCCATCGTCATCGCCGACGATGCCGTGATCACCGATGTCGACGTCGGCGTGACAATTACGCACACCGCCACCGGCAATCTGACCCTGCAGCTCATGCCGCCAGTCGGCAACGTGATTTCGCTGTCCAAACAAATCGGTGGTAGCGGAGACAATTACACCATGACCGTGTTCGACGATTCCGCCGCCACGCACATCGCGTCGGCGAGCCCGCCGTTCACCGGTGGCTTTCAGCCAATAGGCTCGCTGTCAGTCTTGAACGGATCGTCTTCTTTAGGAACCTGGCAGTTCCCGGTGATCGATTCGAGCACAGGGGAAACGGGCACGCTGGAAAGCTGGGAGTTGCGGATTTGCGCGATCGTTGTGGCAACACCGGGCCCGACAGCGACCATCACCGATACGCCGCTGCCGACGGTGAGCCCGACAGAAACCGCGTCGGTTACGCAGACGGCGCCGCGGACACCAACCGAGTCGCCGACACCAACCGAGTCGCCGACGCTAACCGCAACCGACACGCCCACGAGCACCGAGACTGTCACGCCGACTTTCACGCCCACCTCCAGTCCGTCGGTCACGGCGACGTTCACGCCGACGTTCACAGTCACAAGCTCGGCCACGGTAACGCCAACGATCTCTGCCACGGACACGCCAACGATCACACCACCACCGGAGGCGACTGCGACGCCAACGCCGACAAGCACGCCTGGGATCGTTTCCTACCCGCAGCCTCCGGCGGTCGGTCTGCCCGGCGGCATTGCTTGCGTGGTGGCTACTTTGGCCGGTGGCCCGCCGATGTCGGGCCTGACGGCGTACTACGAATTCGACGATTTGAGCTTCTACTTGACCGATGCCACGATCAACCCGGCCATTGGACCGGGGACCGCGGCTGACAAGAGCGTCAAGCTGACACCGCTTGGATCGGGCTTGGCGGCGGTCTCCGTGCTCGGGTCGACGATGACGCCAATCCCGCAGGGTCCGCTGTTTACGCTAGCCGTTGATATCGATGGGAGTACTCTTCCCGGTAGCTATCCACTGTCCACGGACGGTGCTCTGGTCAAGGTGACGGGTTGCAACGGCGATTGCAACGGTAACGACACGGTGTCGATCGGTGAGGTGCAAACGTGTGTAAACAAGTTGCTCGGCCAGGCCACCTGCGATGCCGCCAACCCATCGCTCAATTGCGCCGCGGCCGATGCAAACGGCGATGCCGTCGTTGGCCTCGGTGAGGTTCAGGAGTGCGTGAACAGCATGTTGTCGTCTTGCGCAACACAGTGACGTGGCCTGTGGTGTTCGATCGCATTCATGATCGATGCGTCTTGGTATGATCGGCCAGCAGCAACAAGGCCATGGGGCAATCCGTTTCTGCATCGCCATCGCTTGGTGGTTGACAACGTGCAGCGCGTGGTGGTTGCCACGTCCCGCACGGGCTGCCTGCAACCTGATTCCGCAGACCATCAAGACGTTCAACTCGACGCTCGGCGCGACGAATCGGCCGTTTGCGGCACCGGGCGAGAGTGTCGAGATCCGCCTGCGCCCCTGCGACGAGGGTTCGGCTGGTATCGCTGCGAATGCCGCGGGCAATGTCGTGACCGTGCTCTTCACACCGACCAACGTCGGTGCTGCGCGTCGTGCCGTGATTCTCACCGCCGCTCCCGATTGCGCGGCGATCAATCCACTACTCGCCGCCTGTACCGCTCAACTCGGCGCTGGTGGCAGCGCCAGTTGCATCGCCTCCCCTCCGCAGCCTTCGCCTGGGCCGTCGTCCGGCTTGCAGGTCGTGGACCGTAACGACGTCCGCTTCCTGCGCTTCACCTTCCCCGACACAGACTCAGTGATCGGCACCCCTACCGATAACATTACTCTCGCTGGTCCGGTGAGGTTGGCGGTGAGCGCCCCCGGCACCGCTTTGCCCTGCGGGTTGGCGACGCAGCCATGTTCTGCCCAAAGTGGACTGTTCGCCTGCATCGACAATTACTACGCCAACGACGGAAACTGTGGCACCGGCACAGCGCTGGCTACCTTCCCTAGCTTCACGGCCCTACCACCGCCCAACGACTACAAGTCCCTGTGTTTCGAAGACGCCCCGTGCAACGCCAGCGCCACGGCGATCCGCACCGCACTCGATGCCGACGGCAACGTGTTGACACCATTCGGATGGACTGGTGTCCTGGTGCGAGATGCTGGCGTCCCGGTGCCACGGTTGTTGCAGAGCCGCCTTCGGTCGCCGCTGCCATTCACCTTGGATGATCCCATTTACATTGGCAGCTACACGCCCGAGGGTGGCGAGCTGCCGGCGATCTTCGAGCCGCAGCACGATCCGAATGTAAACGTCAACAACATGGTTTCGCTCTTCGGCAGCGCCGATGCGCCGTACACCGTTCTGCGCTTTGCGCGCCGTCAGGGCACCTGCAGCGGCGGCGGCCGCAACACACTGGCGTGTTCGAACGACACCGACTGCCCCGGTGGCGGCTGTGCGATCACCGGCCAGAACTTCGATTTCAGCATCGTGCCGAACGTGCCTAGCGGTGGCGCGTTGGTGGTGCCGCGTTTATCGGCTGCTGGCTTCTGTGAGGAAAATGTGGCGCAGTTGTGCTCTGCCAACTGCGGCGTCGATGGTCCCTGCGTGCAGTACTCCTACGAAGCCCACATTCCGGTTCCGCTCGAGGGCTTCGCGGCAAGCAGCACGGCACGCAGCTTTAGCATTCGGGAATCCATCGACGGCGTCGACCGCAACGGCGACGGCGACACCAACGACACGGTGGTTGTAATCCGCGATCGCGTTACCGGTGAGGGCCAGGATCTCGGGGCGCCTCCAGTGTGCGGCCTCGGAGCCCCAGCGGGCCGGTCGATTGTGCGGATTTCCGAGCCGCCGTTCCTCTTTCCTGCTGTCGCGGTGGAGGACGACGTAATGGCCTTCTTGGAGTCGGAGGTCGATCAGCAGCGCTGCATCGAGAACGGCGACGAGGATTTCGCCGACGCGATCCTGCGCATCGTCCGCCTTGGTACCGGCGAGATCGATTATTACAGCAGCCCCAGCACGGGGCTGCGCGCTGTCGATGCAGCTCCGAAGATCGATGGACAGCCGCTGGTTATCTCCAATGGGCAGGTCTTCGTGCGCAGCTCAGAAACCGCAATGGCCAAACGCGTCACCGAGCGTATCAGCGTCGGGCCAGGCGGGTTGGAGTCGGATGCGGATTCGTATCCACCTACTCTATCTATGGATGGGAGGTTTGTCGTGTTTCATAGTGCGGCGACGAACCTGCTCGGACCCGGGGGTGACACGAATGGTGTTTTCGACGTTTATGTCCGCGATCGAAAGACCGGTACCGCCGAACGCGTCAGCGTCGGCCCCCTGGGCGTCGAGGGGGATGCACATTCGGCCCTTCCCTCAATTTCGGCCGACGGACGCTTCGTCGTGTTCCTGAGCGTTGCGACCAACTTGCTGGGTTCCGGGGGCGACACCAACGGCTTCCTCGATGTCTTCGTGCACGACCGGCAGACCAGTACGACCGAGCGCTCTAGTGTCGGTCCGGCTGGCTTGCAAGCGAACGATGGATCGGGTGAGGCATCGATTTCCGGAGATGGGCGTTTCGTAGTGTTCACGAGCAAGGCGACCAATCTCTTGGGAATAGGAGGAGACACTAACGGATTGGATGATGTGTTCGTCCATGACCGGCAAGCCGGCACTACCGAGCGTGTCAGCGACGGACCGGATGGGCTGCAAGCGGATGGGAAATCGTTCGGAGCCTCGATTTCTGGGGATGGTCGGTTCGTGGCTTTCTTCAGCATAGCAACCAACCTCCTTGGGCCGGGGGCCGATACGAACGGCCAGGCAGACGTGTTCGTTCACGACCGGCAAACGGGCACCACGGAGCGCCTCAGTGTTGGGCCCGGCGCGATGCAAGCCAATGATTTTTCTGGCAACGAGAAGATATCGGCGGATGGGCGCTTCGTGGCTTTCGTCAGCGCTGCGACTAACCTGCTGGATCCAGGGGAAGACACTAATGGCCTGAGAGATGTCTATGTGCGCGGCCTTGCTGCCGCTGATCCGCTCGGCACGGACGCACTTCTCTTCGCCAACAACGAACTCAGCGACACCGTTCTGGAAGCGGTAGACGCCATCACAGGGGTGATCAGCACTCTTTGCCCGGCCGAAGACGTCAGTGTCGCCGCAGGCAAGGCAGCTTTCTTGCGCCCCGAGGCTCCAGCCGGAAGTCCCGTTACGTCGGCTTGTCCGAAGGGCTCCCTCAACAGCGATACGGATACGAGTGATCTGGTTGTGCAGTTCTGGCCGGGTAGCGGTAGCGTGCAGAACCTCGGCGTGGCCGCGACTGCGGTGTCGCTGTCGCCTTCGCATATTGCGGCACTGGTCTCCGAAAGCGGTGAGAATTCGGGCTCAATCAACCCCGATGGCGACACCGACGATGCCGTCGTTCAGATTCATCCAGCCGCTGTCGGCAATTGGACCAACACAGGCCAGCAAGCGGATTTAGTCAAGATGGCCGGCCACTACGCGGTTTTTATCACTGACGAAGCGGCGCAAGGTGCGGGTCCGCTGAATGGCGACGGCGACGATACCGATCGCGTGCTGCAGATATACAATGCTTCGATATCACAGCTCGTCCCGTGCTCACCCGTGGTCGGTGCCGAATGCTTGACCGGGGTGCGCCAGGCAGCCGCGGACTTCGTCATTGGCGAACCGATTGTCACCGCCTGCGGACCACGTCAGCTCGTTGCCTTCCGCACTTCAGAGGCGGCGCAGGGTGTAAATTTGAATGGCATGGCCAATGGCGTTGCCAGCGGCGATGGAGATCTGAGCGACGACGTGTTGCAGGTTTACGATTTGGTCAGTGGCACGCTGCAAAACACCGGCGCGGCGGTGACCCCATGTCGCCTTACGGAATGCGATCCGCATGTTCCCTACAAGGTAGAAGGAGGGCGCGTGCGTTTCCTGACTAGCGAATCAGATCAGGGGAACCGCGACCTCACGGGCGAAGGGAATCTCGGCCTAGCGTTGCAGCTCTATGACTTTTGTAACGCGGTAACCACGACGGTCGGCGAAGTGGATCCGGATAACGGCGACGCCGATCCGCTGGCCACCCACGAGCAGAGTGTGACCTACGTGGTGCGGTCTGGGCGCTGTCTGCTCGACCAACCGACGCCGTGCGATCCGAATAACGATGTGTGTGGTGCCGGCGCCGCGTGCAGCGCCGATCAATGCGTGGGGAGTACATGCACCGCTTTCGGCAGCACCTGCAGTGTTGACGGCGATTGTCCCCGCTGTGTTGTGCACCAGCCCGGCACTTGCACTACCAACGCCGACTGCCAGGCCGGCTCCACATGCCGAACGGCGCTCATTGTGGCCGCTGCGGCGACCAACGATCGCGACGATGACGGCGTACCGGACGACCAGGACAACTGCCGCGCTACGCCAAACACCAACCAGGTCGATGGCGACCATGACGGTGTGGGGGATGCCTGCGATCTGCAAACCTGTGGCAACGGTCTGGTCGAAGCACCCGAGCAATGCGACGATGCCGACAGTAACGATGCCGACGGGTGCACGAGCAAGTGTCAGACGCTTACCGACCAGATCATCGCTTGCCAGCAGGCTCTCGGGATGGCCAGTGTCAGATATTTCTTGAGCCGCACCGCGGCCTTGCAGAAATGCCGCAACGCGGTCAACCGTGGTCAGCCGCTATTCTTCGATCAGGCGAAGACGCTACCGTTGGCTGACCCGCTGCAGTGTCACAACGAGTATGCGACAGCAAAGAGGCTCGCCAAAGAAGCCCTCATGGCGCACAGGAAGGTCGCTGCCAAGTGTACCGATGCCCTGCTCCGAGCCCTGTCCTCTTGTTCCCAATATGTTGACGGTCTCGTCGATGCTACGGGCACTTCAGGCTGTCTACTCACGACAAGCATGTCGATCGGCGACAGCCTGCTCGACGGCGAATACGGCCGCACATTACTCGGCACGGAGGCCGCAGAGAACAGTTGCCAGCGGCGCATTGCCCTTGCAGGCCTTGTCCATGTCAAGGCGTGGCTGCTGTCGTTGCGGTCGTGCCGCGACGCAGTTCTGGCTGGCAAGCCGCGTTTCTTTGACGCGGCGAAGACCATGCTGCTTACAGACCCGATGCAATGTCTAACCGAGTACAAGGCCGCAGCTAGGCTGGCTACTTCTGGACTGTCTTTACGCGCCAAGATCGCGGACACGATAACATGTACGAACCCGATCCTTGGAACTCTAGCGTCAGCGTGCGCAACCACGGTTGACGGGTTGGTCAACACGACGGGCACCGACGGTTGCCTGGTGGCGGAGGCTAGAGCTGCGGCTGCGGCATTCTTCGATGCTGTGTACTGAGCCATCCGTTCGCCCCGAGTAGGGTGGTGTGCCAGAGCGCTGTCCCTCGATACGCCGCGAAAGCATTCTCGGATACGCTTTGATACTCAGAGGCGGCTACTCGGGGCGATCGGGTTTACAAGCCGTGTATCGAGGGGCAGGTCGGAATTGCTCAGAAGTGTATCGACGGTCTCTTTCGCCGGGTTTGAATAGGATTGGATCTGGACGCTACGCCAGTTTGCTCACAGGAGTGACGAGAGCTTGGCTTGAGGTCCCTAGCGGCCCGATTCTTCGGATTCAAACAACGATCACACGGACACTCCGGCCGGAATCTCCGAAACCCCGATAGGCCTCCCGTTCGTTGACTCTATGCCGCCGTCGCCTTAGTGGTGGCGGGCTGTGGGGGTGGAGTCGGCGAAGGAGGGAGCTTCGAATGCTGTGGACTGTGCGCAAAGCGGCGTATCGAGCCTATCACTACGTGCAAAAGCCACTCGTGGCGGTTCTCCCGTTTCCCATTCCGGAGCTGTGCAAGGGGGCGGGATCGTTGCGGGAGCTGCCGGAGAAGGTGCGGCAAAGTGGGGTTCGGCGCGTTTTCGTCGTCACCGACAAGGGCGTAGTCGCGGCGGGTCTGTGGGAGCGACTGCGCCAAGCCCTCGAAGCGCAAGGGTTGGCTTACGCATTGTACGACGCGGTGCAACCCAACCCGTCGATTGATGATGTCGAAAGCGCCCTGCGGAGCTACCTCGCCAACGGCTGTGACGGCATCCTCGCGCTCGGGGGCGGCTCTCCCATGGATTGCGCCAAGCTGGTGGGGGCGCGCGTCGTCAATCCCAAGCGCGGCGTCCACAAGATGCGCGGAATGTTCAAAGTCTTTCACAAGCTGCCGCCGTTCTTCGCCGTACCCACCACGGCGGGAACAGGTTCGGAAACCACCGTCGCTGCCGTCGTCACCGACGCGGCCACGCACGAGAAGTTTGCGGTCATCGACCTTCGCCTGGTTCCGAAGGTGGCGGTGCTGGACCCTGAGCTCATGCTCGGACTTCCTCCGCACATTACTGCCGCCACCGGCATGGATGCGCTTACCCATGCCGTTGAATCCTACATCGGACTACACGGTACGCGACGCACCAACGAGCAAGCGGAAACGGCGACGCGCTTGATCTTGGAAAACCTCGAGCCCGTGTATCGTGACGGTTCCGACCTGCGGCGCCGCGAGCATATGGCTCTAGCTTCGTTCTATGCCGGAGCGGCTTTCACGCGCGCCTCCGTGGGTTACGTGCATGCGATCGCGCACAACATGGGAGGCTTGTACGGCGTCCCACACGGCCTCGCCAACGCCATCATCTTGCCACGCGTACTAGAATTTTGTGTCGACGCAGCGGCGCCCAAGCTGGCTCGGTTAGCCCGTGCCGGAGGGATAGCAACCGGGAACGATTCCGACGCCTCGGCGGCGCGGCGTTTCATCGACAAGATCGACGCCATGAATCGGGCTATGGGAATCCCGGCGACGATCCGCGAGCTACACGCCGAGGACATTCCCCTGATCGTCGAGCGGGCACTCAAAGAAGCGCACCCCGCCTATCCCGTGCCACGGATCATGAGCCGCGACGAATGCGTGGCGTTGGTCAAAAGGCTGCTTCCCGCGAGCGGGCCTTGCTAACAGCCCGATACGGTCGAGATTGATTTGGAAGGGAGAATTGAACCATGAAGTTCCTGAAGTTCATGAAGAAGAATTGCCCGATGGCCGCTCTTGCTTCCAACTTCATGACCCCCATGCCCTTCATGGTGATACGCGTTGGGCTCATGGCAGCTTCCTCGGGATCAGGATGTCTAGTGCCTATGGAGAGAGTGGGTTCGGCGAGCACGCCTTCGGCGACACTGCTGGTTAGTTCTGCGTTGCGCCCAGCAGTGTGCAACCTCGAGGTCGATGCGACGGACTCTGCCTTTGCGGGACGGATTGTGCCAAAGCCCTCACGGTTACCCCTGAGCAACCGCGTCTGATTTCGGGAACGCTGCACCCGCACCGGCGAACCGGCGCACCGGGTCCCTCCAGATCCGGCGCTTGCGCCGGACTCTCCCTAGGTTGACAGCAGCCCGTGGCGTCGCGACACAGGCGGCGTGAGCGGGATAACCTATCGTAGCTATCGCGACGGTGATGAGACGGCGATTCTCGATCTGTACAACCGCGTATTTACAAAGCAGCAGTCGCTTTCCCAGTGGCGTTGGGCCTATCGCAGCAATCCGTCAGGTCGAGTGGACATCAGCCTGGCGTTTGATGGACAACAGTTGATTGCGCAATCCGCCGGTATTCCGTTGCAGCAGAGCCACGAGGGGCGGGCCGTGCGGATGTCGAGGATCCAGAACGTGCTCGTTCATCCCGACTACAGGGGGCGGGGCGTGTTTACGCAGAGCTTGCTGCACCTCACCGAGCATCTGCAAGCACACGACGTCGACTTTGTGCTCACCTTTCCCAATGACAACTCGGTTCCAGGCTTTCTCAGGACCGGAGCGTACGAGCGCGCGTTTGATCTCTTTCAATTCTGCTTGGATGCGTCATCTGCGATCGAGGATGCGGGCGAACGCCTGGCCGTTGAGATTGAGGATTCGCCTGTCTTTCGGGATGGCGACATCGACTTCATCGGACGCATGCTTGCTCCCTTTGCCATCTGCAATATTCGTGATCGGCCCTATCTCGCATGGCGCTATCACCGCGACTCAGGCATGCACTACCGTGTGGCACGCGCATTCCAGGGCAGGGAGCAGCTCGCCTTCGCCGTCTTCAAGGTTTACCCGCCAGAGCGATGCCTCGACCTGGTCGAGTTCCTGGTGGTCAACGACGAAGGCATCCTGCGATCGTTTCTGCGTGCAATTCTTACGAGCGATCGCAACCAGCGAATGCAAGCTGTAAGCCTTTGGTCGATGCCGCACTACCCAACGCATGAGGCCCTGTTGCGCGTTGGGTTCGAACGCAGCCAGCGGGTGACGCACGCGATGTACAGGACGTTCTCGGCACGTTGTGCGCCGTGCTGCGCCGATGCCACGTCTTACTACCTGTCGATGGGAGATTCGGATGTCTACTGAGTCGAGAGCCAGGAGGAGCGTCTTATGCGTGGTCGCGCATCCGGACGATCTTGAGTTGATGGCCGGCGGTACCGTCGCAAAGTGGATCATGGAGGGTCACTCCGTACACGTCCTGACGCTCTCCGATGGGGTGTGGACGGCTCCCGACAGCACGGTGATGCGTGATCGTGCCGAGGCGTTGCTGGAGGAAGAGAGGTCGGCGCGCCTACTCGGGTGCAGCGTCGAGAATCTGTGTGAGACGGCAATGGATCTGAAGTTTGAGGACCGGCTGGTGTGTGAGGTCCTGCGGCGCATCGACGCCCACCGGGTCGACACGCTGATCTGCCCTTGGGAGCGCGACATCCATCACGACCACGAGATCGCCTCGCGTATCGCCGTGTCGGCAACGCGGCGGATACCACGGGTTCTCATGGGTCAGATCAATAACTATCTGCGCGACATTTTCACGCCCAACGTATTCGTCGATATCAGCGATACGTGGGAGCAGAAGATCCACGCCTTGCAATGTTACTCGACACAGTGGGCACGTGCTGGCGAGGAGTGGCTTGCCTTCCTCGACGAGACGACGCGCTACTACGGCCGCATGGTTGGCGTCGCGCGTGCCGAGGGCTTCGTTTGCAAGAAGCTTCTTTTCTGAATTCCATCGGGGCCGCGTCACGTTGCGCGTTCGCTGTTGTCCCAACGGCTTGGCGAGTGTGGCACCGAGGGTGAGGAACGTGGCAAGAATGAACGAACACATCGGCTGGGAGCTGGCCCCAAGAGGAATCAACATCGAATCAAGCGTTGTTGGTGCGGTATCCGCGCTGCTCTGCGTGGGGCATGCTCAGGCAGCCGGGACAGGGGTGCAGAAATGCCAGTCGGGGTAGAACCAGGACTTCCCGTGGACAGGGAGCGATGCCATCAGCACGTCTCGAGCCCGAGGGCGTGCGCGTTTGCTCGGACGCGCTCATCCCTGGTTGCAATCGCTAGATCGGGAAGCGCCTCACGCAAGAACATGGCGCTCGCCAAGTGGATGGCGTCGAGGGTTCGGACAGGCTCGATAGGGAATCCAGCCTCAGCGCGGCGGGCCACGTCGTCGGAGAGTTCGAGCACAGCCCAGGTGGCTGCGGCCTGTGAAAAAATGGATCGCAAGTCGGCGCCCTGCGCTGACGTCACGCGCCCGTCACGCTCGGCGCGGTGTACGACGCGACGGGTCTCGATCAACGTCAAGCGAGAAGTCGCCACCTTGGTTGCGGTCTTGAGTGTCTCGCGAACGCTCTCGCCGCCTTCCTCGGCAAAGAGCCAGCGCAGCACTGCGCTCGTCTCCTCATAGATGGTCATTGCGAGCCGCGCTCGGCCTCTAGAAGGTCCCCACTCGCGACGGAGAGGCGCAGGGGGGATCGCCGGTAGGCGCGCGGGTCCTGGGGTAAGCCGGGTACCAACACGCCCTCTGCGGAGAGGCGTTCGAAGGCCTGTTCGTGCCCCGCGAGCAGCGTCCCGTTGCTTGGCCGTCGCATCTCGGCGATCACCCGCCCACGGTCCGTCACCAACACCAGCTCGCCTTGACGGACATCGCGGAGGTAGCTGCTTAGGCGATTCCTGAACTCCTTTACCGCGACGGTCTTCATGAGCAGCAAGCTACTCCCGCGTACTTAAGGGTGTCAACGCGCGTTACGCTAGGGCGACATTTGAGGGGGAGGTTGTCCCTGCAGGCTAGGTTCCAAAGCATCTAAGGCGGTGTCGCCGAATAACCTGACCAGTCTCGCACCCCGCTCCAGGCCATCTTCGCACGGTCCTCAGTCGCAAGTCCTCAGCGTAGTGCCTGACTACGCTTGCGGTTTGCTTCTTCCGGGCGGCGCGAATCTGGCCCAGATCTAGGCGCGATCTTTGGGCACATGATTCGGCGACACCGCCTGAGACTTGTGCAGAGGTTCCCTAGCGCGTACGACTGCTCTCGAACTGGGCCTTGATGGCAGCACGCAGGCTGGCATCTCCGAGGACGTCTAGGGCGGTCATGGCCAAGGCCTTAGCGCCATCGACGACGGCACGATCTCCTGCCTCGGATGCGGCGCATCGGGCAAACTCGACCGAGTGCAGCGGCACGTGTGGGGGCGACACCGCGATCATGGGATGGATGGATGGCACGAGCTTGCTGACGTTGCCCATATCGGTACTGCCGGCGACAGGATTGGAAATCTCCTCTAGCGGTGTGATGCGACGGCCGAGACGTGCCAGATTGCTTCCGTAGGCTGTCACCAGGGCCTGGTTGGTGATCATGTCGGCATAGTCGAGGCCGTGGTAGTCGATATCGACCTCCGCCCCGGTAGCGGCCGCCCCAGCTTGAAAGCAGCCTTCGACGCGCTTTTTCAGCTCCTGTAACCGGTGCTCGCTGGCGGCGCGGATCATGAACAGGCCCGCGGCACGCTCGGGAACGATGTTGGCGGCTTGCCCGCCGTCCGTAATGATGCCGTGGATGCGCTCTGTGGAGCGGATATGTTGGCGCAACTGGGCGATTGCAGAGTACGCGGTCACCAAGGCATCGAGTGCATTGATGCCGCGGTGCGGGGAGGCCGAGGCATGTGAGGCGCGACCGCGGTAGCTGACGACGACCTCACTCACAGCCAGCACGGTCATGGCGGCGACGTCCATGCCAGCCGGATGAATCATCATGGCAGCGTCGATTCCCTCAAAGGCTCCTTGCTGAGCCATGAGGATCTTGCCCCCACCACCTTCTTCTGCCGGGGTACCCAAGACCACGACCGAGCCGCCACTCTCACTGATGATAGGAGCCAGCGCGGCGCCCGCCCCGGCCCCTGCAGTGGCGATGATATTGTGACCGCAGGCATGGCCAACACCGGGGAGAGCATCGTATTCGCACAAGATCGCTACCGTCGGTGTACCCGAGCCGATACGCGCCGCAAATGCTGTGGACAAGCCGAACGCGCCCCGCTCCACGCGAAAGCCACGTTGGTCCAAATAGTCGGAGAGCCAAGCGCAGGCTTGATGCTCTTGATGCTTGAGTTCCGGGTTTGCGTGAATGCGCGCGCTCAGCTCGGTGAGAGTCGAGCGCTCCTTGTCCACCGCTGCACACGCCAATTCCTTCCAGCATTCGATCTGCGCAGTCATGCGTACCTCCAAAGACAAGATAACTGTACCTTGGCGCGTATTGATGCACGCACCCAGGGCGCACGGCAAGCGCAAAAGCCGGGCTAGGCGCAAAGCCACTCCGTTAAGCAGTGACGCCGTGTCAGGGGATCCGGCCTACAGCAAGAAACGCAGCGTTTTCTCCTGTAGGCCGCGTGCCCTCACGCGGCGTGGAGCGCCTAACTGAGTGCCATTGGGACTAGGTGCAATGCCAGTCAGTTAAGGGCGCATACGCGGCAACCGCGGAGCCTCTCACCCTCACCCTAACCCTCTCCCGCGCTGAACAGATGCGCGGGCGAGGGGAGATTACCTTCCGATTTGAAGCCTGTCCCCCTCTCCCACGCGTCTTTTCCGCGTGGGAGAGGGTTGGGGTGAGGGCATGTTCTGGGGAGCAAACCTTGCGGCTAAGGCATACTTCTTCATCCCCTGAGTCCTTAACTGAGTGCCATTGGGACTAGGCGGTGCTGAATGCGGCGGTTGTCCGCTCGGGAGCAACAGCTCACTGGCGCGCCGGGCGATCAGAACCTCGATTGCCTCACGCCACCCTTCACGTTAAACGGCGGACGGTCTTGAGGGTTGCTTCTGCTGGTTGACGATGAGCATGGCCGTCCCAACCCTCGGGTTCGCAGGTTCGACCTTAGGAGGATGCAATGAAGGAAATCTATGAGATCGGCGAAGTGCCGCCCATTGGTACTGTGCCCAAGCAAATGTATGCGCAGTTGATTCGCGCCGAACGCTTCGGCGAGCCTACCAAGGCGTTTCGAGTCGAGAAAATAGCTGTGCCCGAGATCAAGCCCGACGAGGCCCTGGTTTATGTGATGGCCGCGGGGATCAACTTCAACAACGTGTGGGCCGCGCTCGGCACGCCAGTGAACGTCATCGCCGCACGCAACAAGGCCAAGTACGACATGAGCGATTTCCACATCGGCGGCAGTGATGCGTCGGGGATCGTCTATGCCGTCGGCAGTGATGTGAAGAACGTCAAGGTCGGCGACCATGTGGTGGCACACTGTGGAACCTGGGATCGTGACTGTGCTGCCGTCAAAAATGGCGACGACCCGATGTATGACCCCACGTATAAGATCTGGGGCTACGAGACGAGCTGGGGCAGCTTCGCGCAGTTTTGCAAAGTGCAGGCGCACCAGTTGATGCCGAAGGCCAAGCATCTCACCTGGGAGGAGGCGGCCGCCCCAACGCTAGTCGGCGCTACCGCGTATCGCATGTTGATGTCTTGGGCTCCGCATACGGTGCGACCTAACGACGTGGTGCTGATCTGGGGTGCGTCGGGCGGCCTCGGTTCGATGGCCATCCAAATCGTTAAGGCCCAGGGTGGCATTCCGGTGGGGGTCATCGGCGATGACAAGAAGGCCGAGTTTTGCATGAAGCTTGGTGCGAAGGGAGTCATCAATCGCAAGAAGTTCAGCCACTGGGGCATGATGCCGCATTGGAAAGACACCGAGGGCTACAACAAGTGGGCTGCGGGGTGTCGAGAGTTCGGCAAAGCCATCTGGGATGTGGTTGGGGAGAAGCGCAGCCCGCGCATTGTCTTCGAGCACCCCGGAGAAGACACCGTGCCGACTTCGATCTTCGTGTGTGACACCGGCGGCATGGTTGTGATCTGTGCCGGCACCACCGGCTACAACGCCGTCGTCGACCTGCGCTACCTATGGATGCGCCAAAAGCGCTTCCAAGGCTCTCACTTTGCGAACGACGATCAGTCGTATGCGTTCAATCAGTTGGTGCTCGACGGCAAGATCGACCCGTGCCTAGCGCAAACCTACACTTTCGATCAGATTCCCCTCACCCACCAGATCATGCACGAGAACAAGGCCCCCGAGGGCAAGATGGTCTGCCTGGTGGGAGCCCCAAAGCAGGGGATGAAATCAATCTGATTAAAAAAAATCCCGGAAGCTTCTGCAGGGGGTCTTGCGACAGCCTGCCCCGCGGGCGATGGCGCGGGAGCTTCCGGGATCGATGGCGCCTGGGCCCCCAGGCTAAGCCACCGTCGGTGGGCTCCATCCCCTAGCGCTTGCGCTATTGACCGAGCCCGGTGGTCTTCCCTTCCTGCCTTGGGCACGCGTTGACCAGCGCGACCTGCAGCAGGCTAGAAAGCCACCCTCACCTTGGTGATTCGACCTAAGGGGTCGCCACCTCACAGATCGCCTTAGAGTTAAACATTCTCGGACCACCTCCTTTCTCGGCGCGAGACCATGTGACGGGTCCCTTCCTCGTCGCCAGGAGTACAGCCGCCGACTGCTGTCCCGAGG
>CAZGSN010000613.1:0-14024 GCA_964528465.1 uncultured Binatia bacterium (SeqCode) | reverse complement strand
CCTCGGCACCTCCGCACCTCCGCACCCCACCACCTCCGCACCCAACCACCCATCTCCCCCCGACCTTCCCAAGGCGCTGGATTGCAGGTAATGGCATGGGCCTTCAAACATGAACAAGCGAAAGAAATACGGCACCCGCGTTGGCAACGGACGGGGCGCGTCACACCGGAGAGGACACCCATGATCCTGTCGAAGAAGCCCTTGACTCGATTCGTATGCAGCCTCTTAGCCGCCACACTTGTGGGCGCTCCCTTGGTTGGGGCACAGGAGCTAACCCGCGGTTTGCCCCCTGATGTTTCCGAGCATCTCGCCCGCAACAAGGAGATCTACGTGGCGACGCTACGCAAGGATGGCTCGCGCAGTACTCCCGTGCCCGTGTGGTTCGGCCTGATGGAAGGCTCGATTTGGTTCACGACCAGCCCCGATAGCTGGAAGGCAAAGCGCATCCGGCGCGGCAGCCCCCTGTTTGTCTCTGTCGCCGGCAAGCGCGGTCCCTTCGTCCGGATGAAGGCCGAGATCATCTTGGACGGCGACAAGGCCGAACAGCTCGGGAAGGTTTACGACGAGAAATACTGGATCGCCTGGCTGGGCTTCTTCCGACCAAGCAAGGCACGCAACGAGTCGGGCAAGACAATCCTACTCAAGTTAACGCCTGCCGATGAGCCACAAGCCTGAGCCTACGCCATGAGCGCAAAGCGCATTCACCATGAAGGGCATCAAGCTCATGAAGGCAGAAAAAAGGACTACCATCCCGCAATTCCTCTACCTGACCCTCCTGTTCTTCATGGTTTGAGCCTCCGTTCCAACTTGACCTCAGCTATATCGGGATCCCTACAGGCTCCACGTGGTGCCGGACAGTGCCGATCTCTTCTCGGTACTCACGTAGCCTGAGTACCGCAATTCTTAATTTCAAAAGGAGCTTTCCACCGTGGACTTTTCCCTTTCGCAAGACGACCAACTTCTTCAACAATCCGTTCGCGACTTCGTCGAGGATCAGGCCAACGAAGTTTGGCGGGATATCGACCGCCAAGACCAACTCCCGCCCGCTTTGCTCGACACGGCTCGTGAGCTTGGCCTGTTCGGGGTCAGCATTCCGCAGGAATACGGTGGCCTGGGGCTCTCGGTTTTCCAGAAAGCACTGATGCACGAGATGCTCGGGCGCGGCCCTTGGGGGCTCGCCAGCTACATCAGCGTGCACACCGGCATCGGCTGCGTCGGCATCGTGAAGTTTGGCAACGAGCAGCAGAAGAAGCACTACCTTCCCAAGATGGCGAGCGGGGAATGGCTCGGCTCCTTCGCCCTTACCGAGCCGGGCGCCGGTTCCGACGCCGGTAATCTGCAAACTCGCGCCGAGCGCAAGGGCGACAGCTACATCCTCAACGGCCACAAGACCTTCATCACCAATGCCCCCAATGCGCATCAACTCTTCCTGTTCGCGCGTACCGACAAGGGCATCACGGCTTTCATTGTCGACACCGACTCTCCCGGCTTGCAGATAGGTCAGGTCTTCGACACCCTAGGACATCAAGGTTCACGCATTTCCGAGGTCATCCTTGAGGATTGCCGCATTCCCAAAGAAGCTCTCGTTGGTGAAGAAGGCCAAGGCTTCGAATATGCCAAGCGCACATTGGCGGAAGGGCGCACCGGGCTCGGCGCGCGCTGCGTCGGCGCCGCCCAGAAAGCCATGGAGCTGGCTCTCGAATACGGCGATCAGCGCATGACCTTCGGCAAGAAGCTCGCCGATCATCAGACGATTGCTTTCCGCCTGGCGCAAATGAGCGCCCGCACCGACGCCGCCCGCTTGCTCGTTTACCGCAGTGCCTGGCTCCTCGACCGTGGCAATCCCGCGATTCGCGAGTCGTCGATCGCCAAACTGGTCGGCGCCGAAAACGGCTGGCAAACCGTGGATGATGCTCTGCAGATCTTCGGTGGCAACGCCTACGTCCGCGGCGAGTACATGATTGATCGCATCTGGCGCGACATGCGCGTTGCCCGCATTTACGACGGCTCTAGTGAGGTCCAGCAAATCGTCATTGCCCAGCGCTTGCGTAAGGGCGACATCGAAACCAAAGCCTAGCATCATCTCATGATGCAATTGACACATGCATCATGATGGCGCTACTTCAGAGGTATGAAACCACTTCAAGTCTACGTCGACGAGGCCGAGATGGCGCGTCTCGAGGCTTGGTCGCAAGAGCGCGGGATGACCAAGTCGCAGGCGATTCGCGCCGCGATTCGAGCCCTCACGCGGCCCAAGGACACGGATCCCCTGTTGTCCTTGAGCGGCATGGTGCAGGACTCATTGCCGGCGGATTGTAGCGAGCAGTTCGATCGCTACCTGCGGGAGACCTTCATTGCGGAAAGCTCACCGATCTACGGGCGGCCACGTCGGGCCACGCGCCCGCGTGCTCGTCGATAGCTGCGCCTGGATCGCGCTCGTTCGCAGCAACGACCAGCACCACGCTGAAGCGGACCAGCTTTTTCGCCGCGCCATTGGCGAGCGTGTCGAACTGGTCACCACTAATCTCATCGTCGCCGAAGTGCACCGCTTTCTCCTGTTCCATATCGGCATTCTTCCGGCTGCAATTTTCCTTGATCGCATCGACGCCAGCCCCCTACTCGCCATGCACTTCGTCTCCGCTCCCGAGCACCAGCGCGCCCGAGACTGGCTGAGCAAACTCGACGACCAGAAGATTAGTTACACCGACGCCACCAGCTTTGCGGTAATGGAGGAGCATCCCTGCTCTGCCGTGATGACCTTCGATGCCGACTTCCTGATCGCAGGCTTCCAACGCTGGCAGACACCGGAGTATCCCGCATAGGGGTGTGCGACATATTTATTGGGAGGCAAGCTTCCACCATCCACGCGCTCACGCGCGCGGCTACACAAAGCTTGCGAAGACACAGTAGCCGCGGCCGTCAGGCCGTGGATATCGGATGAAAGCCAACAAATATGACGCACGCCTACCGCATAGCGGAGAGATCGGCAGGCGTGGACAGTATTCGAACTTGCGAGTAGTCTCGCGCTCATGTCAGCGATCCCAGTTGAGAAAGCAACGCTCTCCGAGGAAGAGTACTTGCAAGACGAGCTGACCAGCGACGTAAAGCACGAGCTTGTAGCCGGCGTGGCTCATGCCATGGCCGGTGCGAGCTACGAGCACAACACTATTGCGGGCAATATCTTCGCGGCGTTGCATAGCCGCCTGCGTGGCCAGCCTTGCCAGCCTTTCGCTTCCGACATGAAGGTACGCATCGCCGACCAGGAGCATGTCCACTTCTACTACCCCGATGCGATGATTGTTTGCGACCGTTCCGGGCTTGCTTCCGGGCGCCAGTGGACGGACAAACCCGTGGTGATCTTCGAGGTCGTCTCCGAGAGCACGCGGCGAATCGACGAAGGCGAGAAGGCCCTACTCTACTGGAAGGTTCCGACACTTGCGGCCTACATCCTCGTCGAGCAGGACAAGGTTCAAGTGGCCGTGCGCCTGCGGGACGGCGGCGGCCATGTACTAACCGGGCGCCATTCGGAGTTGCACATCCTCGAACCCAATCTCCGCGTTCCCGTCGGCGAGTTCTACGAACGCCTTACGCTGTGACCTGCATTCGCTTGGGCTGCGAGGCACCCATTGGAATCGCCAGGAACTTTTCGCTTCCGAGACCGGGGATGGATGGCGGCTCCACCCCAACCGACCCCCGCCAGAAAGCAGCATCGGCCAACAAGCCGGCAATGGCACGCAGGTGGCCGTCTTGGGTAAAGATGACGCCACCGGGCCGCATGCGAGGAACCAAATTCAGCAAGCACGTGCGCGTCGACTCCAGGAGATCGACATCGAGAAAGGCCACGTCGACGACTCCCTGCAATCGAGGCAACGTCTCGTGGAACCACCCCTTGTGATACTGGACCACATCGGGAGCGCCGAACTCTTGCACCGTCCGCTGCACCTCACGTAGCCGACCACGAAAAGCGCCGCGGCGGAACTCCATGCGTCGACCGAGAAGGTCCTCGTGGCGCTCAGCATTATCCGGCAATCCTTGGAAAGAATCGAAGGCAAGTAAGCGTCCACCCGCTAGCCTTGCCATCAACGACAGCTTGGCCGTGCTCGAGCCTTTACCGCAGCCGCATTCGACGATCGTCAGGTTCGGTGTGCCCGCACGACGCAGGATGGCATCGGCAAGGACCAGCATCTGCGCCTGCGAATGGTACGAGCGCACTTGATTGGTGATGCGCAGAAACTGCCGCACCAATCGTCCTCGTTCGGCAATCGTCGCGACGCCGGCGTAGCGCGTGCCCAAGAACTTCAGCACCGAGCGACGATCGCGGGTGACCAGGAAGCGTAACGTTTGCAGGCGCCGATAGAGGGAGCCGCGGCCGCGACGAACCCAGCGCTGCGGATGTTGCCTATGAATCTTTGCAGCTTCGGTCCGCTCTCCCATAGCGATCTCGCCATCGCGACAATGCATCGACAGAACCGCGTTCAAGCCTGAGACAGCTTGCTGGCCACCAACTTGCGTAGTTGCCCGGCCAATTTCGGCGGCGTCATGGCGGTGATCTCCACTTCGTCCCCGTCATAGTCCGCTTGCAGCACGGCACCGCTGCGGCGCAGCAAGGCGACAAGGTCCCCACGGCTAGCCGGTAATCGGAGATGAAGGTGTTCCCGTCGTGATTGCAGTGCATGTTCAATCGCTTGCCGCAGCGCTTCGATACCCTCTCCCTTGAGAGCCGAGATAGCGCACGACTCGGAAGCAAAGGGAGGCCCTTGGCCCGCCGGCAGCCGATCGACCTTATTGAAGACCAGCAGGCGCGGAGTGTCTCGCACCTCCAACTCGCCCAACACGCGCTCGACGACTTGCATATGCTCCGTCGCCAACGGATCGCTGGCATCAACCACGTGCAGCAAGAGATCGGCCTCCTGCACTTCTTCGAGCGTGCTCTTGAAGGCATCGACAAAGCCGTGCGGCAGTTTGTTGATGAAGCCTACCGTATCGATGAGCAACACGACCCCACCGCTAGGCAACTGCAGGCGGCGGACGGTAGGGTCCAGCGTCGCGAACAGCTTATCCTCGACCAACACTCCGGCCGCAGTCAGACGGTTCATCAGCGTCGACTTGCCGGAGTTCGTGTAACCGACGAGAGCGATCGTCGGATAGGGAACGCTGGCGCGGCTTTCGCGATGCAGACGCCGGGTGCGTTTGACCTCTTCCAGTTGCTTGCGCAAGCGCCCGAGCTTTTCGCGCACGCGCCGCCGGTCCACTTCGAGCTGCGTTTCGCCAGGGCCGCGCGTACCAACGCCGCCACCCAGGCGCGACAAGTGCTGCCAGTGGCGGGTCAGCCGCGGGAACAGGTACTGCAACTGCGCCAGCTCGACTTGCAGCTTGCCAGCCAAGCTGTGCGCGCGCTGCGCGAAAATGTCCAGGATGAGCTGGCTACGATCGATGACTTTGGCCTTCGTCTCGCTCTCCAGGTTGCGCTGTTGGGCCGGCGACAACGGGTCGTCGAAGATGATCACGCTGGCACCTAGGTCACGTGCGAGTTGCGCCACCTCCTTGACCTTACCGCTGCCGATGAAAGTCGCCGGGTGGATCTTCTTGACTTGTTGCAAGGCTTTGCCAAGCACGCGCACGCCGGCGGTCTCTGCCAGCCCTGCAAGTTCGGCAAGCGAATCCTCCCCACTAAAGCCGCTGCTGCCGTCGAGAACGACACCGACAAGAACGGCTGTCTCCGGCCCGGACTTGCGGCCCGCCTCAGGATCACCGCGCCGGCGGCGCCGGCGCTCAGGCTGTACTGGATCTTCCACCCGACCTACTGAAAGGAGGTTACACCGTTGCCGAAGAGACGCTCGACATCTTCGACCATACGCTCGGTGGGGGCCACACGCAGCGTGGGCGGGAGCGCAATCACGGTTTCGGTGCGATCGGGCAAGAGGAGATGCAGAAAAGTACTGCACGATCCGCTGTGCCCCGACAGCGTATCGCGCAACTGACGCAACTCGCTCTCGCCGACGCGGTCGGCACGCAAGGCGAAATGCACCTGGCTGTACGTCTTCTCCCGCATGTCGAGAAGCGAGAACACCTCGTCGGCAATGATTTGGCAGCGCTCCTCGCTGTTCTCCAGCGTACCGGCAATCACCACCGGCTCATCCGAGTGGATCGCCGTCTCGAATTTCTTGAACGCCTCCGGCCAGGCGATGACCTCAACCGTGCCGAACCGGTCTTCCAGGTTGAAGGTCGCGTAGCGGTCGCCCTTGCGGCTGTTCTTGTACTTGAGTGTGTGGATCACACCGCCAATCCGCACCTTCGATTGGCTTTCCTTCTCGCGCAGCCGTTCCGTGTTGACGTCGGTGAGCTTGCCGATATCGCGCTCATACTTATCGAGCGGGTGGCCAGACACGTAGAAGCCGATAGTCTCGCGTTCGGCGCGCAGTCGCTCCTTGGCATCCCACTCCGGCACGTCGGGCAGGGCGGGTGCAGGAATATTCACCTTGGGAATCGCACCGGGAGCGAAGAGCCCCATCTGGTTGGTGTTGACCTCAACCTTGCTCCCCTGCCCTGCCCACTGGCAGATCCTTTCAAGCCCTTCCAACATGCGGCTGCGCGCTTCGCCGGTAGACTCGAAAGCACCACATTTGATCAGGCTTTCCGTGACGCGCTTATTGACCTGCTGACCCTGCACCCTCTTGCAGAAGTCCGCCAAAGAAGTGAACGGTCCCTCGGCTCGCGCCGCGATCACGGAATCGATCGCCTTCGAGCCAACGCCACGTACAGCACCGAGTCCAAAGCGAATCGGCCGGTATTTCTCGCCGTCGGGTTGCCCAACCGTGAAGTCCTCGCGGCTTTCGTTCACATCGGGCGGCAAGATACGGATGCTGTGCTCGCGACACTCGGCAATGTTCTTGTAGGTCTTGTCCGTGTCGCCCATTTCCAAGGTAAGCAAGCCGGCCATGAACTCTTCGCGGAAATGCGCCTTCAGGTATGCCGTCTGATAGGTCACCAGCGCATACGCCGCGGAGTGCGACTTATTGAAGCCGTAGGCTGCAAAGGTCTCCATTTGGTCGAAGATCTCGCCCGCCAGCTTCTGCGAAAGCTTACGCTCGACGGCGCGCTCGATGAAGCGCTCGCGCTCCTTTTGCATCTCCTCCTTTTTCTTCTTGCCCATGGCCCGGCGGAGATTATCGGCATCCCCAAGGGTGTAGCCGGCCAGCACCTGAGCGATCTGCATGACCTGCTCCTGATAAACGATGACGCCATACGTATCGCGCAAGATGGGTTCGAGAGCCGGATGCAAGTACTCGATCTTGGCCTTGCCGTGTTTGCGCTTGGTAAACTCTTCGACCATCCCGGTTTCGAGCGGGCCGGGGCGGTACAAGGCCAGCACGGCGATCACGTCCTCGAAGGTCGTCGGACGCAACTGCGTAAGCAGCTTGCGCATACCACCGCTTTCCATTTGGAACACACCCACGGCGTCGCCTTTGGCCATGAGGCGATAGGTAGCGGGATCGTCGAGTGGCAGGGTGTTGAGATCGATATCGATGCCGCGCCCTTCGCGAACTCGGCGCACGATGTTGTGGATCATCGTCAGCGTCTTGAGGCCGAGGAAGTCGAACTTGATCAAGCCAACCGCGTCGACGTCGCCGTACGGGTACTGCGTGATGACGGCGCCGTCCTTGTCTACGAACAAAGGTAGCGTCTCGATCAGCGGCCGTTCGGAGATCACCACCCCGGCAGCGTGTTTCGAAACGTGCCGCAACAGACCTTCGAGCTTGAAGGCATAGTCGAAGAGTTGCTTCTCGCGGTCGCCACGATCGCGGAGTTCCTGGAGGCGCGGCTCCATCTCCAGAGCTTCCTTGAGAGGGAAGTCTTTGCCCTGCTTGGCGGCCGGATAGAGTTTGGCGATCTTATCGGTGTCGGCGTAGGGGAAATCGAGCACGCGACCCACGTCCTTGATCGCGGCCTTACCCTTCAGCGTTCCAAACGTAATGATCTGGGCGACGCAGTCCTCGCCGTACTTGTCGCGCACGTAACGGATCACCTCGTCGCGGCGCTCGAAGCAAAAATCCATGTCGATATCGGGCATCGACTTTCGCTCCGGATTCAAGAAGCGCTCGAACAGAAGGTTGTAAGGCAAAGGGTCGAGGTCGGTGATCGCCAAGGCATACGCCACCAGGCTGCCGGCGGCCGAGCCGCGGCCGGGGCCGACCGGGATCCCCTTCCCTTTGGCGAACTTGGTGAAGTCGGAAACGATCAAGAAGTAGCCGGCAAAGCCCATACCCTTGATGACCTTGAGTTCGAGGTCGAGGCGGTCCTGATACGTCTGCTCGCGCTCCGCGCTCCAGCCTTCTTGTTGGCGCAACGTGCTCAGCCGCCATTCGAGGCCGGCCCGCGCCTCCGCTTCCATGAAGTCGTCGAGACTCTCGCGATTGGGCGTGGCAAAGACGGGAAACTGGTAGTTGCCGAATTTCAGTTCCAGCTCGCAGCGGGCCGCCAAATCCACCGTATTGCTGATGGCCTCAGGGTGGTGAGCAAAGGCAGCCAGCATCGTGGCGGGGTCTTTCACGTAGAGTTGGTCGGTCTCGAAGTGAAAGCGCTTCTCGTCGGCCAGAGTCTTGCCGGTTTGGATGCACAACAGAACTTCGTGCGCCCGCGAATCGTCTTTCTCCAAGTAGTGGCAGTCGTTGGTAGCCACCAGCGGCAGGCTCATCTCGTTGGCCAGGCGGATCAGCTCGACGTTAGCGCGCTCCTGCTCGGCAAGGTGATTGTCTTGGATTTCGACGTAGTAGCGCCCGTCGAACAAGGCGCGGTACTCTTCCATGGTGGCACGCGCCCTATCCATGGAGCCACTGATGATGGCTTGATTGACCTCACTCGCCAGACAGCCGGAGAGCGCGATCAGGCCGCCGTTAAAGTCGCGGAGCAGTTCCTTGTCGATGCGCGGCTTGTAGTAGAAGCCTTCTTTGTAACTCAGGGTGACCAGGCGACAGAGGTTCTGGTAGCCCTGGCGATTCATCGCCAGCAAGATGAGGTGGTAGTTGCCGCCGGTCTCGAAGTCTTCGGTACGCGAGACACCTTTGTCGAAGCGACTCTTCGGAGCGACGTAAACCTCGCAGCCAATGATCGGCTTGATGCCGGCGGCGCTCGCCTTCTTGTAGAACTCGATGGCACCGAACATGTTGCCGTGATCGGTCATGGCAATCGCCGGCATGCCCTCGCTCTTCGCCTTGTGCACCAAAGCATCGATCTTGTTGGCGCCGTCGAGCAGCGAATACTGCGTGTGAACGTGGAGGTGGACGAAGCTCATGTCGATTTCCGTGGTGCGCCAGTGCGCCGGTGTGCCGGTACGCCGGTGCCGCTGATCCTTCGCATCAAGCCGCCGCACAGTCGTCGCACCGCCCTCGCCTGCTCGTAGCACCTCTCAAACAACTCTCGGTCGATGAACCGTTGGTCGAGCGCCACATAGAGACAACTCTGCACTTCGGAAGCGGACCGCATGGCGTAACCAAGAAATCTTCTCAGCTCTATCCGCGATCCGCTGTCAAAGCCTTCCGCCACGTTATTCATACAGGACAGCGCCGCACGACGAATCTGGTCGCGTAAGCCGAAGTCTCGTGCCAATAGCCCAGTCCTGCTCATTTCGTAGACAAGCCGGGTTAGCACTCTGGCCTCCCTCCACGCTTCCAGATCCTCAAATTGCCGAACCAAGGCCATACAGGCGATGCCAGCAAGCGCTTTGCCATCAAGACTCTGACCGACACTACACGTACCCTCGCTTCGAACGAACTCACGACCGGCGCACTCCCGCACCGGCGCACCGGCTCACAGTCACACCCTATTCCCATTCAATGGTTGCCGGAGGTTTGGAGGAAATGTCGTAGACGACACGGTTGACGCCGCGCACCTCGTTGATCAACCGACTCGATAAGCGGGCCAGGAGATCGGCGGGAAGGCGCGCCCAGTCGGCGGTCATGCCGTCGACACTCTCCACGGCGCGGATGGCAATGACATTCTCGTAGGTACGCAGGTCGCCCATGACACCAACCGTCTTCACCGGCAGCAGGACGGCAAACATCTGCCAGAGCTGGTCGTAAAGGCCTGCCGCGCGCACCTCTTCGTCGACGATGGCTTCGGCATTCTGAAGGATTGCCACGCGTTCGGCGGTGACCTCGCCCAGAATGCGGATGGCCAGACCCGGGCCGGGAAATGGATGGCGGCCGACAATGCGCTGGGGAATCCCGAGCACGCGACCAAGGTCACGGACTTCATCCTTGAAGAGCTCGCGCAACGGCTCGACGAGCTTGAGCTTCATGCGCTCTGGTAGGCCGCCGACGTTGTGGTGGCTCTTGATGGTGGCGGAAGGACCTTTGAAAGACACCGACTCGATGACATCGGGGTACAGGGTGCCCTGTGCCAAGAACTGAACATTCGCTAGCTGCTTGGCTTCTTCGTCAAAGACCTCGATGAAGGTGCGGCCGATGATGCGGCGTTTCTGCTCCGGGTCCTCGACACCGGCGAGCTTGCCAAGAAACAGCGCGCTCGCATCGACGGCTTTGATGCGAAAGTGAAAGGCATCACGAAGGAAATCCATCACCCGAGCCGACTCGGCGCGGCGCAGCACGCCATTGTCGACAAACACGCAAGTGAGCTGATCGCCGATGGCGCGATGCACCAAGGCAGCGGTAACGGTGGAATCAACACCACCGCTCAACGCGCAGACGACCTCGGCCTCTCCCACCTGCTCGCGGATGCGCGCCGTCTCGCGCTCTACGAAGCCTTCCATGGTCCAGTCGGCCTTGGCCTTACAAATGCGGAACAGGAAGTTTCCGAGGATGTCGCGACCGGGCACCGTGTGCACAACCTCGGGGTGGAACTGCACGCCGAACCAGCGCCGCTTTGGATCGGCAAATGCGGCCACAGGCGAGTTGGAGCTATGCGCCAAGACCTTCCAGCCATGCGGCGCCGCATCGATCTTGTCGCCGTGACTCATCCACACAGCGTGGGTAGCGCTCCCGAGGCCGGCAAACAGATCCGTGTCATCATCGACGGTGAGCTGCGCCGGACCGAACTCGCGGCGACTTGCACCGGCAACACTGCCGCCGGCAAAGGTTGCCAAGACACACATGCCGTAGCACACACCCAAGACCGGCACGCCAAGATCGAGAATCGCGGGCTGCGGTAGCGGCGCATCTTCTTCGTAAACGCTGGCCGGCCCGCCGGAGAGAATGACGCCTTCCGGCTGCAGCGCGCGAATGCGATCCATGTTCAGATTGAAAGGGTGAATCTCGCAGTACACGTGCGCCTCACGAATGCGGCGCGCAATCAACTGCGTGTACTGACTTCCGAAATCAAGAATTAGGATCATCGGGTCTCCGGTGCGTGGAAGGTCGGGTGCTGGGGTTCTGGAGTGCGGAGGTGCTGGAGTGCGACGGAAACGTAGGGGCAGGCCTTGTGCCTGCTCGGGATGGGGAATCGGGCGGCCACAAGGGAAGCCCCTACAGCAAATCGACAGCCTCTCTTCGCCCGGGTAACCTCCGCCGCCGGGGAACCTCGATAGCCATGAAGGGACGCCCGGCCATTCCGGCGAGAACCTATCCAATTAATCGCAGTACTCACGTCCACTTCTCCCGCATCGCAACACCTCGGCACCAGATCCTCAGTCCCCCGCACCCCAGCACCCCAGCACCTAGCCCCCCCTACTCCCGTCGATAGTTGGGGGGCTCCTTGGTCATGAATACGTCGTGCACGTGACTTTCTGCTAGCGAGGCGTTGGAGACACGGACAAAGCGAGCCTTTTCATGCAGCTCGTTGATCGTGCGGCAACCGGTGTAGCCCATGCCGGCTTTCAGTCCGCCGACAAGCTGGGCGATGATGAAAGACAGCGCTCCTTTGTGCGGCACGCGCCCTTCAATGCCCTCGGGGACGAGCTTCATCGTCTCCTCTTCGTCTTGCATGTACCGATTGCGACTACCCTCGCGCTCGCGCATTGCTTCCAGAGAGCCCATGCCGCGGTACAGTTTGTAGGTCCGCCCCTGGTACAAGATCGTTTCGCCCGGACTTTCCTCAGTTCCAGCAAACAAGCCGCCGGCCATCACCGTGTGGGCTCCGGCCGCGAGGGCCTTGGTCACATCGCCGGAGAATTTGATGCCGCCGTCGGCAACGACCGGCACGCCGAAGTCGCGTGCCACGCGGGCGCACTCGGCAATCGCGGTGAGCTGGGGAACGCCGACTCCAGAGACCACGCGTGTAGTGCAAATCGAGGCAGGACCCATACCGATCTTGATGCCATCGGCTCCTGCCCGGCACAGCGCCCGTGCGCCCTCAGCGGTGGCAACGTTCCCGGCAACGACGTCAATCACCGGGTGTGCCGCTTTCACTTCCTTCAGCGTGTCGATCACGCTGTCCGTGTGCCCATGAGCCGTATCGATGACCACAGCATCGGCGCCGGCGCGCACCAAGCGCTCCACACGCTCACGGCGATCGTCTCCCGTGCCAATCGCCGCCGCCACGCGCAGCCGGCCAAACTGATCCTTCGCCGAACTCGGATACTCCGCGGCCTTCTGGATGTCCTTGACCGTGATCAAACCCTTCAGCCGATGATTGGCATCGACGATGAGCAGCTTCTCGATGCGGTTGGCGTGGAGAATCTCTTTGGCCTCTTCCAAACCAATGCCGGGACGCGCGGTGATCAGGTTTTCCTTGGTCATCACCTCGCTCACCTTGCGATCCAGGCGCTTCTCGAAACGCAGATCACGATTGGTGAGGATGCCGACCAGCTTGTCATCGCGCGTTACCGGCACACCCGAAATGCGGTAGCGCTGCATGATTTCCAGGGCATCGGAGATGCGCTGCTCCGGATCGACGGTCACCGGATCGAGCACCATGCCGCTCTCCCACTTCTTCACCCGCTCGACCTCCGCCACCTGCTGCTCGATGCTCAGGTTGCGGTGAATCGTGCCGATGCCGCCCTCTTGCGCCATCACAATTGCCGTGCGGGATTCGGTCACCGTATCCATGGCCGCGCTGACCAAAGGAATCTTGAGGCGAATGTTGCGGCTCAGAAGCGTGGAGCAATCGGCATCCTTCGGCATGAAGTTCGATTCCGCCGGCATCAGCAGGACGTCATCGAAGGTGAATCCTTCGGGCATGTCATAGGAGAACATCGGCACACCTCCGTAGGCTCCAAATGCACAGCGGCCCACCCGAGCAAGCGCGAGTGGGCCGCAGCACGAACCGCAAATAAGCTTTGTTGTGAACCATGCGCTCGTTTATCAAAACCCCCAGGGCTTTGGCAAGACGGCCCACCTACCCACAACATATTGTGGATGTCCGCGAGGTGCCTCTACTCCACGTTCGCACTCTGCAGAGGCTGTCTCAAAACCCCGCCTGGAGCTTGGAGCGCGAGGCTAGGGACTGGTGAAACCCAAGCAAACCCAAGCCCCGAGCCCCGCAGCTTAGTTTCGAGACAAGCTCTGCAGCGCGCGTCTACGGCCGTTCTTTGGATGCAGCAGAGTCCCCGAACAAGCATGACTGCCGCAGCGACACGCCCAGATGCGTTTCATGCGCGGTGAGTGTCGCTCTTCGAGTACGATGCCGTAGTCGATGGTGATTTCTTCACCGGGGGCAATCGGTCGCAAGGTCTGGATGACGATACGTTCCACAAGCCTGCCAGCAACGACGCAATCGTCGCCAACCGCTTCGCAATTGGGATGGCAACTATGATTGATCCAGCGCGCCAGATTGCCATCGACGTTGGCATCGATCACGTAGCGGTCGTTGAGGGTAAACAGGAAGGTGTGACCCGTATCGGTCGAGTCTCCGTACAAACGCAGAGCTTGCGCATGCGTGCGCTTGCGGCCGCGATACTCGACCAGCACCATCTCGGCCGGCAAGGCGCGCGCGGCAAAGACACCATTTCCATGAATCGCAGATTGTCGTTGGATGATTCGAGGCACCATCTTGCACACCGAAAAGGCGCGCCTTGTATCGATCACGTTGGAGCATTGCCAGCCCCGCACTCACCCTCCTGCGGTTAGGCC
>CAZGSN010000612.1:0-14746 GCA_964528465.1 uncultured Binatia bacterium (SeqCode) | reverse complement strand
GTTCCCAGGCTCCGCCTGGGAACGCCAGACTTCGAGGCTCTGCCTCGGATGGCAGGATGGCAGCCATCCCGTACAGAGACGCGGCAAGAAAAAGAGGCGATCGGCCTCCACGAATTGCTAGCGGGTTCTCGCCATGATCGTTGCTCCTGGTGGAGAGGGCAGGCGGTGTGCCATCGGCGTGTCGCTAGAGCTGGGAGAGATCATCTCCGCCATCGTTGATTAGGTTAGCGCCGGTTTGTGCGTTGCTGCTGAGCCATGTTGCGAGCGGCACAAGATGCGAGGCGGAGCCTCAGGGACCTGCGTTCCCAGGCAGAGAGCCTGGGAACGAGCGTCTGGCGATGCGCCGCTAGGTGGAGCGACCGACGGCCAATGGAAGAGAAAGAAAAGGGCCACCGGGTTCGCCGGTGGCCCTTTTACTCTAGCGGGGTATGCAGCCGACCCCGCCTTTGGGTCTTACTGTGCTTCGAAGAGAATCTCGACGGCGATATCGCCGAGCAGATTCTGGTTGATGGAGGTGAACACGCCGGAGAACTGTACTCCGGAAGCGTTGCCGGCACCAATCGAAGAGCAAGAGACTGGATTGCCGCTCAGGGAGTAGGGTCCCAGATCCTCGCCGTCGATGCCGTCGTGACCGGTCACGAGAGCGGTTGAGGTACCCGTGGTGAGAATGAGCGGGTTGACCGAACCGCGTTGGGCAGCGGGGTCGGAATCCGTACAGAAGCCGCTGCAGCTTCCGGTACGCACCCCAATGGCGGTGTGGGTTACCAAGATGGCCGAGCCGCTGAGATTAGACTCGCCGGACAGTGTGATAACCGGCGGATCCGCACAGATCGGAGCGCCAACACCTGGCTCCAAACACTGCCCAGGATCGGCACTGCCGTTGGAGTCCTGCGAAACGTTCAAATTGATCGGGGACAATCCGTTGCAACCAAGCAGGCCTTGTCCTGAGTTCCCGGCCCCGTGCACGAACGTGCAAGGCAGATTGGCCGGACAGGCCATTGCTGACGGGTGGCCGGGGGTACAATCGATACCGAGGGCACCCTGGTCGTCGATGGCAAAGCCGCCACAGGACTGTGCCGGGACGCCACGCACACAGGCACAGGCGAGGCCGGCGACATCGATCGGTGGAATGTTGAGATCCGGAGCGCGCAAGGCCACGTGTCTGACACCCGCAGCATCGGCCTTGCCGAGCTTGAGCTTCAGGTCTCCGCCAAGCGGGAGAGGCACGGGACCGAGCAGACCCGAGTGCACGATCGCCCCGGTACCGTCGAGCAATACAGGGGGTGAAGCATTGGGATCAAATTCCCCAGGCTTCAGAACCATGGAGAACTCAGACTCGAACGTGCAATTGGCCGAGCAGGTCTGCGAGCTTCCACTAATTGCCTGCCCACCGAAGGTCCGGCAGCGATCACATTTGCCGCCGCCACATTCAGCGTCGGTCGAGCACTGGCGCAATGCGCCGGTACCGCCGTCGCAGATACCCTTTTCACCGGCGCCACAATCCGCGTCGCTGGTGCAGGCCGTGCCCGACTTCGAGCCGCCGCCGCAGACGCCGCCGACATCGCACTCTTCACCTGTTTCAACCACGCCATTGCCGCAGACTGGCGGTGGTACGTTTCCGCACATACCACCGGGGCGTGCGGCGTTATTCACCGCTTCCACGGCGTCGTTCACCTCAACTTCGGAACCGGCATCATCACCGTCGGCCTTAGCGCAAGTCTGGCTCCCGCCCAGCGCAATGTTGATGACCGTGACCACTTCGCTGATCGTAACCTTGTTGTCCCCGTTGCAGTCGCCCGTGCACGACGACTGGGCCATTGCCGGTGTTGCCGATGCTAGGCCCAGGACAGCGGCTAGTGCCACGCCGGCAGTCTTCAGTTTTCTCATTGAGTGCCTCCCGAATCTCTAAGGTTGTTCCGAATTATGCAGGGCGACGCTACCACAGACAGCCAGTGACGCCTTCCCGCAAGCTTACCCACAGTGGAGCATGTTTGCCCCAACTGCTGGGGCTTCGTCAAGTCTGCGCGTGAATTTTCGTGACTTTGGTTCGTGACGCTCACCATGTCCCATCGAATCAGGCGATGCTATCGCTGCCTTTGTGGCAATTCGTTGCATGCGTATCGGCTTGGTTGCCGTGGCCATCCTGGGTGTCGCCTACCTAACTCGGGTGCAGATTCTGGGCTGGGCCGGGCGATTTCTGGTGGTTAGCGACCCACTGCAGCCGGCCGACGCCATCGTCGTCCTCTCCGGCTCGATTCCCGACCGCATCCTGGAAGCTGTAGACCTGTACCACGAAGGCTTCGCTAAGCGGGTCATTCTCACCAAGGAAGGGCCACTACCTGGATTGCAAGCCATGCGCCTGAAGGGAGCCCACCTCCCCGAGCATCACGAGATGAACATCAGCGTGGCCGAACAGCTTGGGGTGCCGCGATCGGCAATCGAGCTGATTACGACGCCGGCATGGAGCACGCTGACCGAGGCCCATGCCATTGTCGCCTACCTCAAGGCTGCAGGGTTTCAGCGTGTCATCCTGGTGACGTCGAAGGGGCACACGCGACGTGCCCGGATCACCTATCGGCCCCTGGCACAACCCGAACTAGAGGTCCTCGTCCACCCCTCGCGCTACGACCCCTACGACCCAGAGTCCTGGTGGCGTCGGCGTCCCTATATTCGCCGCGTCGTCATTGAGTACCTCAAACTGTTCAACTACCTGCTGCTCGATCGATGGAAAAACGGCTGACCACCAAGAGTGAGGCAAGGATCTGCCCCTTCTACCTGCGGCTCGACCCAGGCAACATTGCCTATGTGAAGTTCCTCTTTGAGTCCTACGAGGAAGTGGCCATCGTGCGTACTATCGACCGCCAGCTCGCCACGATTGTGGTGCTGGCCGTGGAGGACTTCCTTGACGATGCGCGAGCTATCTTGCGCGAGGTTTGTACCAAGATCGCATGCGAAGAGATTGCGCGTCCGCCAGAGGATGCCGACGACTGGTTGATGCGCGAGATGGATGATTACTAGGGAAGCTCTGCACAAGCACTCAATTGCTCCCAGAACAGACAGTCACAAACCACGCCCCCAACCTTGGTCATCCCGGCGAGAAAGCCGGGATCCAGTGCCGGGACAGCCCCTGGATGCTGGCTTTTCGCCACTGGACCTCGGCTTCCCCCTTAACCTTTCCCCCAAATCGGCCCGCTGGACACCCGAGGCCGGAACCAAGATAGGAGATGGAACAGGAGGCAACGGAGGGAACAGAGGAAGGACTTGAGCCCGAAAACAACCATTGAACCGCGGATGGACGCCGATGAACACGGATACAGGCAGCAGCTACAAGAGCAAAAGGAGCAACGCTTGGGTTCTACGCCCGTCCACAGCTCTGTGCTTCTTGGTCTTGATCCGTTTCGGCAGCAGTCCGCGTCTATCCGCGCCTGTCCTGAGCCCGGTCGAAGGGTCCATCCGTGGTTCCAAATGATTTTTCCGGGTTGAGAAGCGGCGCCATAGCTCGGCCTAAGAGATCACGGTAAGTTCACCGAGGCAGACGGCGTCGCCGCCAGAACTCGGTACGGCAGAAAGCAATCCACACCGCGGCGCGGGCAGCACAAATTACCAAGCCCGTCGGCCCGCATACACTACGACATTGCTTTGCAACTCACCTGCTCCGACAGCCGGGCGATCCTGAGCAGCGAAGCGTGTCGAAGGGCATTCGCACCGTGCAAGAACTCCTTGGCCACCGAGACGTGAAAACGACGATGATCTACACGCACGTGCTCAACCGCGGTGGTCGCAGCGTAGAAAGCCCAGCCGATCACTTGCTGGCGGGTATCCGTTCGCCCGCTACGCCGCCAAGCGCTCGCGGGCCAGCCGCGAACAGCGTTCATCCGAATCGCACAACATTATTGACGAGCACATCGAAATTGTGGCAGGCCTTTCACCGGCAGTGGAGCGATAACCCGCGAGCTGCTCGCGCGCGGGTGAAGGAAATGCCTGTACAGGATAATTGTTGTTCGGCTCGTCAAGCAGGATGACATGATTACGATCCGCGAGAGTTTGCAGCGCTTGCGTCGGCGAATTGCCGTCGTCACTTTCGCAGGGTTTGCTGTCTTTGCGGCCTCCCTGATCGTGAGACCGCCCGAACGACCGCCGCTGACGGTGTTCCTTGGTTTCGGCATCGCAGCCATCGGTGTCATCTGCTCATTGTTTCTTGTTCGCTGTCCGAATTGCCGCGGGAACTTGGGTGGCCCGCTCAGCTATGTAAGTGGTCCCTTCTCGGTTTCGAAACGGGTTCGATATTGTCTCTACTGCGGCGTTGAATTGGATTCGCCGATTCCGGCGACGCCGAACCAGCCGTTGGAACCGACGGCGGGCATGAGCGGTCGCGGCGACGGGAAACCTGCTGCGGCCCGCCGCGGTTCAACGGCATAGCGTTAGGCCAAACGAGACCGACAATGACTGTCTTCCAGAGTGCAGATTGGAGTAAGTGCCGTCGTGCTCGCAGTGCGGTGAAGCGGATTGTCTTGAGCGTTATGCTTTTGTCTCCGTCCGCATGTGGTGACAACGATCCCGGACCCACATTTGCGCAGCCGTCACCTACCGCCAATTCGAATGTTGCCTATGAAGTGACTGGCAGAGTAAATGGGGCACCCAGTATCGGCATACTACTTCTTTCGAAGCCGCGCTTGGCGGCAAATCTGATCACGTGGGACATCACGTCGTTCGAGCTTGGTGAAATCCGGGGTGGTTATGGAACCGCCCAATTGCTGACCATTCATACTTCCCTGAGCATTAAACTGACGATTCCTGCCGCGTCTGGGAGCGCGATTACGTTGGAAGGAAAGAGGTGGGGGGTGCCGTACGGTATCCCCTTCACGATCCCGGAGACCATGATTAGCGGTTCAAGTTACACCGTGACGTTTGCTGCCGTCCCCGCTGTCTGTTCTCCTGGGTGCTAGAGTAATACGATGCCGTACGCAAAGCATATCGGGCCTAACTCGCGGCTGCAGCCGACCGCCGCGAGTCAGCCATTCCATCTGGTCGGCGGCGCGCGGCTGACGGAGCCACAGCGTTCGGCTTGCGACATCCTCGCTGCTTGTAGGCGAAAGGGGCCGTCCCGCTGGAAACATCTGCGCGATCTGGGTTAGCGTTGCGCTCGACTCGAGGTTCCGTGAAGACCACTCAATACTTTCAGCAGATGCGAGAACGGCCTGACCGCGCTAGCATTCGCGACGAATGGATCACCTACGTTCTCGAGCACCCAGAGAAAGCGGAAACTCAATCTGACGGTCGGATCCGCAAATGGGCCAAGATCACAGAGACGGGGAAGTTCCTGCGAGTCATTCTCCTCGCGGACGGCGAAACGGTACACAACGCCTTCTTCGATCGATCGTACAAGGAGGGTAGCGATGAGGGTTAAGTACTTTCCTGACACGGACACTGCCTTGATGGAGTTTACCGACAATGTCGTGGCTGAGACGCGAGAGATCAGCGAGAACATCTATGCCGACCTCGACGAGCAAGGGAACCTTGTCAGCATGACCGTCGAGCACGCCCGCACCAACGCTTGCCTGCCCGAGCTATCTTACGAAGAAGTGCACCGGGCATAACGGCTCGCCGAACATGCGGCTGCAGGTGACGGCCGCGGTACAGCCACAGAACTTGGCCGCGTCCGCACCTGAGCCGCGGCGCTCTGCTCGCTCGCATGAGCCAAAGGACAACCTTGATCTTGTGATCATGGTGGTGACGGGATAGCGTCCAGCTTGTGTTGTTAGGAGGACCGGATGAGCAGACAAGCCGACAGTATCCAAGCGGCCGATCTCGCGCGTGACACGAATGCCGTCTTGCGCAGGGTCCGTTCTTCCAAGCGGCCGTTGGTCATCACGCAGCGCGGGCGCAGCACGGCGGTTCTCCTGAGCATGGCGGCCTACGACAAAGCCCAGCATGAACGCGAGTTGTTGCGATTGCTGGCGCGCGGCGAAAAGGAGATTGCTGAAGGTGCCGGGTTCGACCTCGACCAGGTGCTGGCTGATGCCGATGCCCTACTTACGATCAAGCAGCGGTGAGGATCCGCTTTACGCCGGCGGCGCGGGCGCAGTTCCTGGGCGCAGTCGCGTACATCCGCCGGGACAAACCGTCGGCGGCCACGCAGTTTCGGCGCCGTGCCGAGACCGTACTCCGACGACTCGAGAAGTTTCCAGAATCCGGGCGGAAGATTCCGGAGTTTCCGGACCTCCCGCATCGCGAGGTGATCATCGCCCCTTGCCGTTTCTTCTACCGGGTGAAGGACGACACGGCTTGGATCGTCGGCGTCTGGCACGGTGCCCAACTTCCTTGTGAGCCCCCGTGAGTTCCGATGAAGCGCCTTAGCCGGCCTTAGCCGAACACTTCGCGTTTTGGCTTTCGCCGGGAGGACGTTCGAACGATGCCACGGGCTCAGAAGGAGGCGCGACGAAGCGGGCTGGGCTGGTGCAGAGTTTCCCTAAAGGGCGCGTCACACTGGGGGCTCGCGGGAAACGGGGAAGCTCGGTAGGTTGCGGCAATGCTCTACTTGCACGAGATCATCGACATCATTGGAGACGGCCAGCAGGCCTACCTGGACAGCGTCGGCGAGCGCGCCAAGCACTCGGAGGCACAAGGCATCTCCCGGTTGGTGGGGACGTGGCGTGTTATCGGGAGCACCAATCGCTGGCCGCGCGTAGTCAATCTTTGGGAGATGGATGGCTGGTCCCACTGGGCGGAGACGCTGGAACGTCAGTTTCTTCCTGAAAAAAAGGATGCGGCTCTGGGGCCGTGGTGGAGCAAGACGGCACAGTGGCGAAGCGGTGGCTTCGATCGCATCCTCGAGCCGGCAGCCTTCTGCCCGACGCTGGGACAACTCAAGCAGCAGGGTTTTTGCTCGTGGGTGTGCGTGCACACGCTGACGCGTACGCGTCCGGGCATGGGCATGCGCTATCTCGATGCCTTCAAGGAAGAGGCTGTGCCCTTGTTACAGGCCAAGGGTTTGACCCTCATGGGTGCCTATCTGGTGCCGATGCGCAGTGACGAAGTACTAACCCTGTGGGCGGCAGCGGGATTTCGCGAGCTGTGCGCGTTGTACGGCGAGCGTGGCCATGACCGCAGCATGCGCCACTGGCACCAGCGTGCCCAGAAGCTGCGCCAAGAAGCCGAGACCTTGTGGATGGTGCCTTGGGAAGGGTGCTTCTTTCACCCCGACCAGCGCCAGTCAGGCTAACGAGGAATCCTGCACATCCGGCGGCACGGTGTAGAGATACTCCTGGAGCGAGCGTAGCTCGTCCCCCATACGTTGCATGTCGACGCGCATGAGATCGCGAATCGACAGCATCGACACGACCTGCGCGTTCCGTACCACGGGGAGATGACGAATGTTGGCCTGGTCCATGGCACGCATGGCGGCTTGGTAGTCTTCATTCTCGTCGGCAATCACCAGATCGCGTGTCATGACTGAACCAACGGTTGTAGTCTTCGGATCGAGGCCACGATCGATCACGCGGCGCACCGCATCCCGCTCTGAGAACACGCCGATCAACCGGGCCTCATCGAGGACTGCGACAATGCCGACGTTCTGCTCGGTCATCGTTCGCGCCGCTTCCGCTACCGTGGCGTTGCCGCGCACAGCAAAGAGGAATCCCTCTCGCATGATCTCGCGCAACTTCTTCATTGCAGCCCTCCTTATCTAAACGTGGATGCGGCTAATGTGTCCCAGTCCGCCGTCGGGGTCAAGGCGCAATGGAGTTTGGGCTCGTCTTTGTTTTCTAGGATTGAGGAAAGCGGGGCGCGCGAGGCATGGGGGACCCATGGGACTTATGGGACTTATGGGACCTATGGGACCTATGGGACTTATGGTGTGGGCTGGTGTTGTTTGTGGCTTTGTAAGAAAAGGCTGGCATGCAAATGCGGATCGTACACCTTTGGATTGTCCTTGGGGCTCTGCTCTCAATTGCGTCGGTTGCTCGAGGTGAGCCCTACGCGCGCCGCATGGATGCTAGCAACCTTCAGGATCTGCGTGTCGGCGGCATGGATGCCATTGCTGGCATCGACGACTGGGCTCTGGGTGATGGCGTCGTATGCGCTGTCATTTCCGACACCACGCACGAGAGCGATTTTTCGACACGCGGCGGCAGCCTGGTAGACCTCGGCCGCTGCGGCCGCGGCGACGATCAGTTCTTGATCTTCGACCAACTGCGCAACCTGTCGCCAAGCCGATCTTTACCCGTCGCAACCGTGGCCGCAGAGCAAGGCGACGGTTGGGCACAGGTGCGAGCTACCGGCGAAGAAGATGGGCTGGCTGCGGAGACCATTTATCGCTTGGAGGCTGCCGCGCCTGGACGGCTGCGCATCTCGACGCGGGTAAGGCGGCGCGCCGACGGTCCATCTCTATTCGGAGTCGGGGGAGCCTTCGCCAATGCCTACACGCTGCGGCCGTTTGTTACCTCGATTGCTTCTCCCGGACGATCGCGCGGCTTCGTTGGCCCGGCCTTTCTTGGCAAAGGTACGGGAGCAGTGGCAGATGCTGCGGTTGCTGCCGATACGGTCGTGCTCGTCGGCGACAGCACTCTTTCTCCGGGGGTAAGCTACGGAGCGCGTATTCTGAAAGCCGAGCACGAGAGCAGTGATGGGGTGAAGCAGTCGCTGCCCCTGTTTATCGTGGCCGACGACCTGGCCACCATTCTGGCGATTTTCTCGCAGAAGTTTTGGATCGGCGGCGAGTCGTCTTTGGGTTGGACGCAGTTGCTGCAAACCCAGTGGATGGACATCGAGGAAAAGGAGTCGATTGCCTACGAGTTGGAACTGGTGGTCGGCGAACGGGCCGACGTCGCCTCGGCTCTCGACCAACTCCTCGAGCACGGGAACGCGCTCTCTGGACACGTCGACGATCCTTCGGCGCGGATTCGCATCAACAGCATGGATGGAGCACCAGTAACGCAAATCAGCCCCGACACCGGTGGCAGATTCCATGCCCGGCTGCAAACCGGAGAATACGATCTCACCATTGAAGCTCCGGGCGGGCGCAAGCTATCCCGCCGCCTGAGAATGCCCGCGACAGACACGGATCTTGGCGCTCTAACCGTCACCGCCGCGGCGCGAGTCGAGTTGCCGCGTGGTCGGGCCATGCGCTTAGTGTTCACGGGTATCGACGGCACACCCGACCCCGCGTTTGGCGACGATCTGCTTGGCTTTGCCGTGCTTGGAAAACAAATCGAACGCACCGCTTTGACACGAGACATCGTGCTTTCGGGGACGCCTGCAGACCCAACCTCCGTACCGATTCCTCCCGGGCGCTATCACGTCTACGCCACGCACGGCCTCGAGTTTGGAGTTACCGAGGCTGATCTCGACGTGCAGCCCGCTGCCACGGTTGCGCTAGCGATCGAGCCACCGCTGCGTGCTTTCGAGACACCGGGTTGGATCGCGGCAGACTTCCATGTGCACGGTGCGCGCAGTCTCGACTCGGCCCTTGCCGATCGCGAGCGTTTGACCGCCTTTGTTGCTGAAGGGGGAGAGGTGTTGGTGGCAACCGATCACGAAGCTGTCACCGACTACGCACCGCAGGTAAAGGCGATGGGGCTGCAAGGTCAGATTGCCACGGTGATTGGTTTGGAGGTTACGACCGAGGCGAAGACCACCGCCATTCCGCACACCATCGGGCACGCCAACGCCTTTCCCTATCGCGCCGATCCACTCGCATACCGTGACGGCACGCCGCCCAACGAAGGCCGGCGCTGGCGTGACATTCTTCCGGCCTTGCGCTCGCTGCCTGGTGAACGGGTGATACAGCTCAACCACGCCCGTTACCCGGGAGCCACCTACAATCCACGCGGCTTCTTTACGCATCTTGGTTGGGTCGGTGAGCCCTACGATCCGAGCAAGACCCTGAGCGAATGGCCGAACCGAATTCTCGTCGATCCCGATCCCGTCAGTGGCACACGCGACATCGACTTTGACGCCATGGAGATTCTCAACGGCAAACGCAGTGAGTCGTACGCCGAGCTACTCGCCGACTGGGTCTCATTGCTACGCCAGGGAGTTGTCATGACGGGGACCGCGAACAGCGACTCGCATAATCTCGTGCAGATCGTTGGCGTGCCGCGCAACTATGCGGCTGTTCCCGACGACCGCGTCGAAGCTTTCGACGAAGCAGTACTGGTACAGGCGGTGCGGCGGCAACGATGCATGGGAACTACCGGTCCGTTCGTCGAAGCCAGACTCAACGAAGCCGGCCTGGGGGAGCGCTTCCGTGGTGCCGATGGCGTCTTGAACGTGCGTGTGCAGGCTGCGCCCTGGGTGCCTGTCGATGAGTTGCGGGTCTTGGTTGATGGGCAACCGGTGGTGACCTATCCGGTGGACCGCCCGGGAGAGTGGAGCATACCCTTGCACTTCGTTGCGGATACCTTCGTCCTCGTCGAAGTGTCGGGGAGCGCCAGTTCCACGTACGCGGCGGTGCTGCCTGGGTTCAAGCCGCTCGCGTTTACGAACCCCATCTTCGTCGATGCCGATGGCGACGGCGAGTGGCGGCCGTGAGCGAACCCACATCATCGGACACCTTCAACATGCCGCCCTGGATCGCTGCACTTGGTGTAGTCGCCATCACGTTGGGTGTGTATTGGCCGGCACTGTTTGGCGACTTCATCCTGGATGACGACATTTGGCTGACCAACAATCCGCTGATGCATGCCGGTGACGGCCTCTACCGCTATTGGTTCACTACCGAGGCGGTCGACTACTGGCCGGTGACCGGAACTTCCTTCTGGATCGAGTGGCGACTGTGGGGGTTGGATGCGCGTGGCTATCACGTCACCAACCTGCTCCTGCACATCGGTTCGGTATTGTTGCTGTGGCGGGTCCTAGTGCGCTTGGCCGTGCCGGGTGCCTTTCTGGCGGCGCTGCTGTTTGCCGTCCATCCGGTGAACGTCGAGTCGGTAGCTTGGATCTCGCAGCGGAAGAATCTGCTCGCCCTGGTCTTCTCGTTGACGGCAGCCTTGTTCTACCTTCCGCTTCCTCGGCCTGCCGGCTCATCGCCAATCACCGACACGAAGGCGGAGTTCTCGCCGCTGCGTTACTCGCTGGCGCTGGCAGCGTTCCTTCTCGCCATGCTGAGCAAGGGTTCGGTTGCCATCGTGCCTTGTGTCCTGTTTGGCTTGCTGGCGTGGCTGCGGCCGGTGACCAAGGCCGATGTCCTGCGGGCGGTGCCATTTTTCCTCGTAAGCCTAGTGCTGGTGCCGGTGAACATGCTCTTCCAGTCGCGCGTCACCACCTCGGTTCCAGTGCTTCCCCTCATGGACCGTCTCCTCGGCGCGGCAAGCGCAGCCTGGTTCTATCTCTACAAGGCTCTGCTGCCGGTGAATCTATCCTTCCTCTATCCGCTGTGGCGTGTCGACGCTTCGCAACCGGTGTGGTGGTTGCCACTGCTAGCGGCGGTTGCAGTGACGGGCCTACTGCTGTGGTGGCGTACCACCGTCGTGGGCCGCTCCGTGCTGCTGGCGTGGATCTACTGTGGCTTGGTGCTGCTGCCGGTGCTGGGATTCACCAGCATCTCTTTCATGGAGCACTCGCTGGTTGCCGATCACTACCAGCACGTTGCGCTGGTCGGCATCGTGACACTGCTCGCGGCGGCTTGGGCGTTCTACCGGCAGGCCGACGGACCCGTGCTGCGCCAGAGTTTAGATGCGGTGGCTATCCTGGTGGTCGTAATCCTTGCGCTGCTCACGAGGGCGAAAGCTACCGAATACGAGAGCCCCATTGCCCTCTATGAAGCTACATTGGCCCGCAATCCCGATACCTTCTTGATCCACAACAACCTGGGCTTGGCACTGATGCAGGCTAAGCGTCCGCTCGAAGAAGCATTGGCGCATCTGGAAAAATCGGTGGCCTTGAAGCCCGACTACGCCACGGCACAGAACAACCTGGGATACGTGCTGCTCGAGCTGGGCCGTGGAGGCGAGGCGGAAGCGCGTTTCCGAGAAGCCTTGCGGTTATACCCGGAATACGCCGAAGCACATCGGAACCTAGCAAGCGTCTTACACCGCAGCCTGCGCACGCAAGAAGCCCTCGAGCATTATCGTGAAGCCGCCCGTATCCGGCCCAACGTGGCGGAATACCACTATGGTATCGCCGGAACTCTCGTTTCGTTGGGTCAAGTCCCCGAGGCCCGCGCCAGTTGGTTGCGCGTGCTCGAACTCGATCCCAAGCATGCGGGCGCTCACAACGACCTAGGTGCCGCACTCTTTCAGGAAGGGAAATCGCGGGAGGCCATCGATCACTACGAGCAAGCATTACTTGCCAAGCCTGATTTCGCGGAAGCTCACTACAACCTCGGCGTGGCACAGTTCCAAGCGCAGCAACTGCACAGCGCCATCGACCACTTCCGGGAAGCAATCCGTCTGCAACCAAACAACAGCCACGCCTACAACGATCTCGCCGTCGCCCTGGTTGGCGTTGGCCAAATCGACGATGCCATTGCCCAGTTTCGCGAAGCGCTGCGCGTCAACCCGGAGGATCGTGACGCCAAGGCCAACCTAGAGGAGACCCTGGCCATGGACAGGCTTTGAAACGAACCTCGTAACGCCATGGCGTGACGTGGAAGTTGGCAGTCGCCGTGATCCACGTTTCACCTGACTCCACGCGCTCACGCGCGCGGCTACGGCGCAGCAGGCAAGCAAAGTAGCCGCGGCGGTGACGCCGTGAAGTAGTTTCTCGTTCCCAGGCTCTGCCTGGGAACGGGTCTGGCAAGGCTCTACCTCGCTTTGACTGGAAGGGTTTCCCGGCGCTTGCTTGCGAGACAGAGAGGCTGTCAGAGAATCCCCGCCGCCGCCGCCCTTCAAGGCAGAGCCTCGACGACACGCGTTCCCAGGCAGAGCCTGGGAACGAGAAAGGCTTTGAAACGAACCACGTAACGCCGTGGCGTGACGTGGAAGTTGGCAGTCGCGTGATCCACGTTTCACCTGACTCCACGCGCTCACGCGCGCGGCTACGGCGCAGCAGGCAAGCACAGTAGCCGCGGCGGTGACGCGCGGTGACGCCGTGGAGTCAGGTGGAAAACCTCAACCCGGCGGTGCCCCGACTCGGCGTCGCTTCCCTGTTGGTTACCGCAGATTACGGATTGAGATCCTTGTCCGTCACCGCACCTTCGGAAGCGGAGCGCACGAGCACGGCATACTTGGCCAGCACGCCGCGGGTATAGCGCGGAGCCGGCCGCTTCCAGTTCTTGCGGCGCTTGGCGATTTCGGTCTCGGAGATTTCCAAGGCAATGGTCCTCTTGCTGGCGTCGATGGTGATGGCGTCACCATCTCTGATCAAAGCAATTGGGCCACCCTCATAGGCCTCGGGTGTAATGTGCCCGACGACGAACCCGTGCGATCCGCCGGAAAAGCGCCCGTCGGTGATGAGTGCGACCTCTTGGCCGAGCCCCTTGCCCATGACCGCGCTAGTAGGAGCGAGCATCTCGCGCATACCCGGGCCACCTTTGGGGCCTTCGTAGCGAATGACGATGACGTGGCCTTTTTGGATCGTGCCATTCAGAATCGCCTTCAGTGCTGCTTCTTCCGAATCAAAGCACTTTGCCTTCCCGGTGAAGCGTAAACCCTCCTTGCCGGAGATCTTGGCCACGGCACCGGCGGGAGCGAGGTTGCCGTGAAGGATGACGAGGTGTCCATCCTTCTTGATTGGATCAGAGAAGGGGCGAATCACGTCTTGGTCTTTGGGGTAGTCGCGAACACCCTTGAGGTTCTCGGCCATCGTCTTGCCGGTGACCGTGAGGCAATCGCCGTGGAGAAGCCCCGCATCGAGCAGACGCTTGAGGAGCGGTGTCAGCCCGCCGATGTTCACCAACTCACTCATCATGTACTTGCCGCTGGGGCGCAGATCGCCAAGCACTGGGACGCGCTTGCCGACACGGGTAAAGTCCTCGAGTCCGAGCCTCACCTCCATGGCGTGGGCCATAGCGAGCAAGTGGAGAACGGCATTCGTCGAGCCCCCCAGGGCTGTGACAACCGTGATGGCGTTCTCAAACGCCTTGCGGGTCATGATGTCGCGGGGACGGATGTTGTTCTTGATGAGGTGGACCACAGCAGCACCAGCGCGACGACAATCGCTGGCCTTGTCCTGCGAAATCGCCGCTTGCGCGGAACTGTTGGGCAAGCTCATGCCAAGTGCCTCGATGGCGCTCGCCATGGTATTGGCGGTGTACATGCCGCCGCACGAACCGGGTCCAGGAATGGCACAAGTTTCAATCTTCTTGAGTTCCTTGTCGCCAATGTCGCCGCGGGCGTGAGCCCCAACCGCCTCGAACACGGATACGATGTCGACCGGTTTGCCCTTATGGAAGCCAGGCATGATGGTGCCGCCGTAAACGAACACAGCGGGGCGATTGAGTCGGGCCATGGCCATTAGGCACCCGGGCATGTTCTTGTCGCAGCCACCGATAGCGACCAAACCATCGAGATTTTCGCAGCCGATTACCGTCTCGATCGAGTCGGCAATCACCTCGCGCGACACCAGCGAGTACTTCATTCCCTCCGTACCCATCGAGATGCCATCCGAAATGGTGATGGTATTGAAGACGATGCCCTTGCCCCCGGCGCCGTTGACCCCCGCCTCCGCCTCGCGCGCCAGAACATCGATGTGCATGTTGCACGGCGTCACCATCGCCCAAGTCGAGGCAATACCGATCTGCGGCTTCTTGAAGTCGTCATCGGTGAAACCCACGGCGCGTAGCATGGCTCGCGCAGGCGCGGCTTCG
>CAZGSN010000611.1:0-10478 GCA_964528465.1 uncultured Binatia bacterium (SeqCode) | reverse complement strand
ACCCCATTGCGGCCTTCGAGGCGCATCCTGACAAGGCAGGAAATCACGTCGATCTTGGCGGCCATCCCGAACAAGAGTGGATTGCGGTCTTGGATGAGTGCTTCGCTCTCGTGGAAGAGTTCATGCCCGGCGAGTTCGCCGAAATGGGCACTATGCTGCACGAGGTCATTCCTGTCGGTTACAACCCCGAAGGGCATCTTTCGGCTTCTTATCGGGAAGCCGTGGGCACGGTCTATCTAACCCTGCACCCAAGCATCATGACGATGACCGAAGCGGTGATCCACGAATTCCAGCACAACAAGTTCAATGTTTCTTCGTACAGCACGGAATACCTGATCAATGCCTTCCACCCCCTGTACCAGAGCCCGGTACGTCCCGACCCACGCCCGCTGTGGGGAATCCTGCTCGCCGTGCACGCCTTCCTGCCGGTTGCGGAGTTCTACCGCCGCATGCGTGATTGTGGCCACGAGCGCGCCAAAGATCCTGACTTTTTACGCCGGCTCGGCGTCCTCGACCTGAAGAACCACGAGGGCATGGAGATGCTGCGCGCTCACGCCGAGTTTACCCCCGCGGGTCGCACCATGTTCGACGAACTAGAAGCCCTGGAGCGCCGCCACCTTGCCGAGCCGCGCTACCAACCCGTCGACGGCTCCCTATCCGAGAGCCATCTCGCCTGACTCTTGCTCGTTACTGCTGCTCTCGGTCATCCCGCTGCGGAGAAACTGTGCACAAGTCCGTGCAAGGCGCCTTACTTGCCGGGGGGGCGCTATCGGAGTCGGTTTCGATTCTGCTTCACACGCAATCTTCCAACCTGTGACGCGGCCGATTCCGATACCGGTTCCGAACCCGATCTGGTTGCATAGCAAGATGTGCAGAGGTCCCTTCGCGTTCGTTAGCTCTCCGCTAGCAGCCAGCGCCGGACCTGGAAGAAACCTTCTCCAGGGCCTGCGCCACGGCGGCCACCGGAAGTCGGTGCGTGCACAGGACCTCGGGCCCGCATTGCGGGCAGGGCGTCGGCGCGTGCAAGACCTGCAAATTCCCGCGCGGCGCCCAGATGCAAGGGTCGCTAGGGCCAAACACTACGAGGCCTGGTGCAGCAACTGCCGCCGCAAGGTGGCTCACCCCGGAATCATTGCCAAGGAAGAGCGCGGCATGGCGCAGTAGGGCTGTGAGTTGGTGCAGCGTTGGCGATTCGACGGTGAGAGCTGGCAGCACGGTGGTGCTGCGTTCGACCTCGGCGGGGCCACGCACAGAGATCACCCTTTCGCTCCGCCGCTGTTGCCAATCGTCGATCAGCGCCGCGAAGCCATTCCAGTTCTTAGACACCCCGCCACTGCCGGCGTGCACAACCAGGTACGGCTGCTTGGCGAAGTCATGGCGGCGGCGAAAGGCAACCAACCATTCCGTGTCCTCGTGGAACACGTTGGGATTCACGGGCACCGGCGGCACGCCGACGCAGCGCGCGTAGTATTCGGCAGCGTGCTCGCCGTCGCCCATGCCTCGAAAAGGGAAGGAATGCACTCGGCCGCCAGTGGCGGCAGCTAGACGTTGCACCACGCCAGAGACACCCCAGCCGCTCCAGGTGTAGGTCTCAGCATGACCGCCGAGTAGTTCGCGCAAACCCGGCGAAAGGTCGGCATCGGCAAAGAGGTTAGCCAGCTCGCGCCGATGCATGGAGACAAAGCGCAAATGCGGAATGTCTAGCCAGCCCGCAAGCACCGGGTTGGCGATCAGCGTCAACGCGCCGTGGCGGACTTGCAGAGCCAGCAAGGTCGGCAGGAAGCAAAGGAAGTCGCCGAGCGCTCCCGGGAAAAGGACCAGTGCTGTGCCTTGCACGCGTATGCCTCGCCTCATTGCGTTGAATTGGGGAAACCCTACCGATATGGTGGCCACTCTGCACCTGTGGCTCAAGATCAATGGCAATTCGCTGTGCTGCTTCCATCCTCGACCTGATCGGCAATACTCCGGTGGTTCGCCTGAATCGGCTCAGCCCCGCGGGCGGAGCTGAGATTTGGGGCAAGCTCGAGTCGTTCAACCCGGGTGGTAGCGTCAAGGATCGCATCTGCCTCGGCATGATCGAGGCTGCGGAGCGCGATGGGCGTCTGCAACCCGGGGATCACATCGTCGAGGCGACCAGCGGCAATACGGGTATTGGGCTGGCCTTGGTTGCCGCGGTCAAGGGCTACCACCTAACACTCACCATGCCCGACACGATGAGCGACGAGCGGCGCAGCTTGTTGACCGCGTATGGTGCCGATGTCGTCTCGACCGCCGACTCCAAAGGCATGCATGCTGCGGTGCAGCGTGCCGAAGAGCTTGTGGCCGAGTACCCCGATGCTTTCATGCCCAAACAATTCTCCAATCCTGCCAACCCGCAGGCCCATCGCGACACCACCGCGCTAGAATTGCTGCGCCAGTTCCCGCGCATCGATGCCTTGGTGGCCGGAGTTGGCACCGGCGGTACGATTACTGGTGTCGGACAGGTCTTGCGCGAGCACATGCCTGGAGTGCGGATCTATGCCGTTGAGCCGGCGGCATCTCCGGTGTTGTCGGGCGGGGCGCCAGGGCTGCACGGGCTGCAGGGTATCGGTGCCGGCTTTGTTCCCGACAACCTCGATACCTCGATCTACGATGCCGTGATCCAAGTGGAAGACCGCGACGCTGCTGACTTCACCCGCCGCCTGGCGCGCGAGGAGGGCATCTTGGCCGGTATTTCGGCGGGAGCGAATACGTATGCTGCCGCGCAGGTGGCGCGCGAGCTGGGTGCCGGCAAGGTTGTGGTCACGGTGCTGTGTGACACGGGTCAGCGTTACCTGACTACCGACACCTTCAAGGGCGACGGGATTTAGCGAATGCACGGCGAGCACAAGGAAAAGCTAGATGCCTTGCGCAACTCCTTGCGTGCTATGGGCCGTGTGCTTGTCGCCTTTTCCGGCGGTGTCGATTCTTCCTTCCTGCTCAAGATTGCTGCGGAGGAGCTTGGGCGAAATGCGGTGGCGCTAACCACGCGCTCGCCTACCGCCGTCGACGAGGACTACGATCTCGCCGTGCAGTTGGCGAGCGAGCTGCAAGTGCAGCACATCGTCATCGACGCCGACGAGCTAGAAATCCCCGGCTACGCCGCGAATCCAACGAATCGCTGTTATTTCTGCAAGGATAATCTGTACTCGATCTGCGCACAGCAAGCACCGCTGCTCGGCATCGATCACATCGTGGACGGGGCCAATGTGGATGACCTCGGCGATTATCGCCCGGGGTTGACGGCGGCGACCGAGAGACGGATTCGTCACCCCCTGGTGGAGGCTGGGATGCGCAAGCAAGAGATTCGCGACCTAAGCCGTGCCCTCGGCCTGCGCACCTGGGACAAGCCCTCCAGCCCGTGCCTCTCCTCGCGCTTCCCGTACGGCACCGCGATAACGCGAGATGGGCTCGATAAGGTTGCCGGCGGCGAACGCGTGCTGCACCAGCTTGGCTTTGGCGAGTGCCGCGTCCGCTACCACGACCAAGTGGCGCGCATCGAAGTGCCGGCGGCGCGGTTGGCGCAGCTCGTAGATCCAAAGGTACGCGACGAAATCGTACGCGCCTTTCGCTCCTTGGGGTTCCTTTACGTGACTCTCGATCTGCAAGGCTTCCGCAGCGGCAGCCTCAACGAAGCCTTGGTGGCAAACAGCGGTTAGTCCGCGGACCACGCAAGGTTTCCCAAAATCGAACATCGATCCAGACTTCATTCGCGTCGACGCGAACGCAAAGGCACTATCTCGCGAGCTATCAACTCCGCGAGCTTGGTACGATTCGTGTTCCTGACCCCCGAATCAACGATGCGGGAGGAGGGGTGCCGCGGGACGGGCTAGATGAAGCTTACCTATTTGGGTCACGCGGCCATGATGTTGGAGTCCGGGGGAAAGCGCATATTGATGGATCCGTGGCTGACGGACCCAGCGTATCATGGCACCTGGTGGCACTTCCCGCCGTTGGCGCTTGGTCCGCGCGACCTGCCGCCAATCGACTACATCTATATCTCCCATGAGCACGCCGACCACTTCGATCCACCGACCTTGCAACAGCTCAGTCGAGACGTGGAAATCGTCATCGCCAACTTCCGTAACAAGCGCTTCCGCGACCGCGTTGCCGCGTTGGGGTTCTCGAAGATTACGGAGATCGAATGGGAGAAGCCGTTTGCTTGGGCTCCGAGTTCTTGGCTGCGTCTCATTGCTCCCGATCGCGCCTGGGATGACAGTGCCATTCTCCTGAGCGACGGTACTACCAACGTTCTGAACGTCAACGACTGCCATCTTGATCACGCGACTCTAGAGGGATTAGGCAGCGAGCAGTCTATCGACCTTGCCTTTCTGACCTTCACTGGAGCCAGCCAGTACCCCGGTTGCTACGAGTTGCCGGAGGCAGAAAAGCGCCGCCGTTGCCTCGATGCCAAGCAGTCGCATCTAGAGGAGTTCGCCACCTGGGCGAGGCTTTTGCGCGCCAAGCGCGCGGTCCCCGCCGCTGGCAACTTCGCCTTTCTGGCGCCGGAGCAACTGGCGCTCAACACGCCCGACTACGTCAACACTCCTCGCGAGGCTCTCGACCTCCTGGCGCGCGTGGCACCGGAGGTGGAAGGTCTGCAAATGAATCCGGGTGACGTTTGGACCCCGGAGCTTGGCCTCGAACGACTGCACCCACCGCCGGATTGGAATCAACGCATCGCCACGATCGAAGCCATGAGCCGTGCGCAGGCACCAACCATTTCTGCGCGCTTTGCTGCGGAGAAGCCCGCACCTGCCGATTTGTACGATCGCTTCCGCGCCTATTTCACGGAGGTGCTGGAGGCCGACCCTGAAGCCGCCAAGCGCATCAACATCGTCATGTGGTGGGCGGTGGAGGGGCCGGCGGGCGGCGACTGGGTAATCGATTTCACCCACGATCGTGATTGGGTGTCATGCGGGCAACCCCAACAGTGGAACCTACGCATGCGCATCCCTGATCGCCTCGTGGCACTGGGGGTTGCCGATGAAGCCGTGTGGGAGGATTTGGTGCTGTCATTTCGCGTGCGTTTGGCGCGCAACCCCGATCGTTACCCCAAGGAGTTTTGGACGTGGTTCTGCAAGCTCCAGGGACGAAAATATTTGAGGAGGAAATAGGAAGATGAAACCTGGGACGTACTTGTTGTTGGGGATGGCGGTGGCGCTGCTTTCCGTTCGCGCGGTGACGGCAGCAGAGGATCCCTTCGATGATTTCATTAGTCCGCTATCGAACCCGGTGAACTTCGAAGACCCGCGGGCCACCACCGAGTTGCGGCCGTTGCATGTCTACCACAACCTTGCCGACAACTTTGTTACGGCCGGCGGCGATGCGCACGTGGTTGCGGCCCAGGCACGCGTCGCCATCGGCGACCGCTTCAGCATCATTGCAACAAAAGATGGCTACGTCTGGCTGAACCCGGAAAGTGTGTTGCCTAAGCAAACCAACGGCTGGGCGAATATCGGCTTGGGTGCAAAGTTCTCGGTGTGGCGAGACCAGCCCACAAGCTCCATCGTCACCATCGGATTGCGTTACGAAACCACGTCGGGCGACAAGGACGTATTGCAGGGCAGAGGTGAGGGCGTACTCAACCCCTTCCTCTCTGCGGCCTGGGGAATCGCTGGTTTCCATATCATGGGGTACACGGCGCCGCGCATTCCGATCTCCGGCAACGATTCGACCTTTTGGGACACGTCCCTACACGCCGATTACAAGCTAGGCCCAATCTACCCCTTGGTCGAACTCAACTGGGTGCACGTGCTCGACGGTGGCCGGCGCCTTCCCATCGACCAGGAAGGTTTCGATTTCTTCAACCTCGGCTCGCGCGATGCCGCTGGCCATGGCGTGGTGACGATGGCCTTTGGTGGCCGCTGGCGTGCCGTCGATGCGGTCGAGGTGGCGGGAGGTCACGTTGCCGGTGTCGACATTGGCTGTGCTTACGAGCTGCCGATCTCCGACGCGGAAGATCTTTTCGGATGGCGGATCACTTCCGACATGATCGTCTGGATTCGGTAGACGTTTCCGATCTGTGCTGTTGATGTCGGGCAAGAGCAAACGCGGTGATGCAGGAAGGGGGAGCGACATCTCTCTTCCTGTGTCCTCTTACCTCTCTTGCCCTTCCCCCACTGCTCGACCTGCCGCCCTAGCCGCCGGGCTTTCTGTGCGCGGCAGGTCCCCCATTCGCAACTAGCGACAACCCGAGCGAGTCCATCGCCATGCAACGAGATTGCTGTCGGCTCGCCCTGAAACAAACGTTTGTTTGCCACCGATGTTCATGCTAGGGAGGAACCTGTAATGGAGTTTGGAATTTTTTCTCAGATGCACGTGCCGGTCGAAGAGTCCGAGCATTCACGTTTCCATCGCACGGTCGAAGTGTCGATGGCCGTTGATGCTGCGGGGTTCAAATACGACTGGTCGCCGGAGCATCACTTTCTCACCAACTACTCACACCAGCCTTGCCCCGAGGTGTATCTGCCCTTCGTTGCTGCCCGGACCAAGCGGCTGCACATCGGTACTGCCATCGTCAACATCACGGCGGCCGTGAACCACCCGGCGCGCGTCGCCGAGCAAATCGCGACTATGGATCACCTGAGCAACGGGCGCATCGAATTTGGCACCGGACGAGGATCATCATCGACGGAGTGGGGCGGTTTCGCGGTGCCTTCGGCTTCCGAAACCAAACCGATGTGGCGCGAGTCGATCGAACAAATCCCGCGCATGTGGCGAGACGAGCCCTACGAGTTCGAAGGCAAGTATTTCCGCATGCCGAAGCGCAATATTTTGCCCAAGCCGTACTCGAAACCTCACCCCGCGATCTGGGTCGCCTGCGCCAGCCCGCAGACCTTTGTGGAAGCCGGTGAGATGGGGCTCGGCGCGCTGTGTTTCACGCTAGGAACACCGCAGGAAGTGGCCGGGCACATCCAAGCCTACAAAGACGCGATTCGGCGCTGCACCAAGCCTGTGGGCGGCTTCATCAACAACAACATCGCGGTGACTACGAACATGTTCTGCCTGGCGGACGGTGATGAGGCGCGCCACCTGCTCTCCCAGGCCAAGACCGAGAAGTACACGGAATTATTCTTCCAGTGGTTGGACTCCATTCCCCGTCCGGCTCACTTGCCACAGACGGGTCCAGTAACCGTTCCTGCCCCAAGCCCCGAGCAGTTCAAGGCACGTCTGCAAAGTGGCGGGGCACTGGTGGGCGCTCCCGAGGAAATCATCCCGGTCATCAAGACATGGCAAGGCTTGGGCGTCGACCAGCTCATCTTCTCGCCGCTGACCATGGCGATGGATCAGAAACATGTCCTGCGCTCGGTCGAAGCTTTCGGAAAGCATGTGATTCCGAAGTTTGATTTGGACCCGCAGCACAGCACGACACGGCAGCGACTGGCCGCGCTTGCTGCCCAAGCCGCGTAGGAACAGGAGGACCAGTCATGGGTGTAGGCAATTTTCATGTTATTGATGCCGACGGTCACGGCGGCGAGATCAGTGGGTGGCAGAAGCAGATCCCCAGCTCTTTGCAGGGCAAGCTTGAGCAGTGGAGCCAACACTGCAAGCAACACTACTCCAAGCTGGCTATCCCCGGCGGTGGGCTAACCCGCAAAGGCGATCAATACAAACAACAGTCGGCAGTAACCCACGCCGAGATCCGCCCGGGCATGTACGACCCCGCGGAGCGTTTGAAGGATATGGATCTCGAGGGTATCGACGTCACCGTCAACTTCACTGGCGGTGCCGGCGAAGAATGGGCCCTGTTGGATCGTGAGTTCGCCATCGGCCTTTGCCGTACGCTGAACGACGCCAAGGCTGCGTTCAACGCCCACAACCCCAAGCGCTTCAAGGGTGTAGCCATCGTGCCGATGATTGATCCGGTGGCGGCGGCGGCTGAGCTACGACGTGCCGTCACCGAGCTTGGCCTGGTAGCTTTAGTCACCCGCCAACATGTGCGCGACAAGAACCTCAACGATCCTTCTCTCGACGTTCTATGGGCGGAGGCGGAACGCCTCAATGTGCCGGTGTGCCTACACGGCGGCGGCCAAGCTCCCGATCAGGTGCCGATTGCCGTCGACCGTTTTCACACGCGTTTAGAGGTGCATGCGCTGACCCATCCCTTCGGTAACATGATGGGTGTCATGTGCTTCACCGTGGGTGGCATTCTGCATCGCTTCCCCAAGCTGCGTGTGGCCTTCATGGAATCCGGCTGCGGCTGGCTGCCCTTTTGGCTCGAGCGTCTGGATGAACACTACGAGCGGATGCCGGAGCAGGCTCCCGAGATCGATCGCAAACCAAGCGAGTATTTCATGGATGGACGTTGCTTCATCGGCTGTGATCCGGATGAGCGCATGATAGGACCAGTGGTGAAGGAACTCGGCGATCGCAAGATCATTTACGCTTCAGATTACTACCACTGGGATTGCCGCTTCCCGGAGACGGCACGCATGATTGCCGGGCGTACCGATCTCACCGACGCCAACAAGAAGCGGATTCTGAGTGACAACGCGGCGGAGCTCTACAACTTTTGAGAGAACCGAGTGAGAGCATGCGGGTGCGGGCTCTAGGCGCACACCCGCCGAAATTCGTTTGGGAGGTCAGGCTATGGACTTCGATATTCTCGATCCGCAACTGTACGCAGGGGACCCGTTTCCGGTCTATGCCTGGCTGCGCAACAACGCCCCCGTCTACTGGGATGAGAAGAACAAGCTGTGGATCGTTTCCACGTATGCCGAGGTGGCGTACGTGTCGAAGAACCCAAAACTGTTCTGCTCTCGGTTTGGAGTCACGCCGGACACCGACTTGCAGATTTCCATTGTCACCATGGACGACCCGCGCCACACCAAGCTGCGCTCGATCATCAGCCGTGGCTTCACCCCGCGTATGGTGGCCACTTTGGAGCCGCGCATTCGCGACATTGTCCGCGAGTGCATCGACTCCTTAGCCGACAAGGGCGCTTGCGATTTTGTAACCGAGCTGGCTGTGCCAGTACCCCTGCTAGTGATCGCCGAGATGATCGGCATCCCGCACGAAGACCGGCAAGCCTTCTGGCATTGGTCGGACACCATGATTCTTGCCGCCGGCCAGCACAACAACCCGGAGATCCTCGAGAAGGCTTCTACAGCCTACCTGGAGTACGCCGGCTATCTGCAGCAAATCTTCGAGGATCGCCGTCGTCACCCGCGCGAGGACCTGGTCAGCATCTTGGTGGCTGCGCAGGACGAAGGAACTTTGGGCACCGACGGCGAGAACCTGAGCAACGACGAACTCCTGATGTTCATGACCTTGCTCCTGGTTGCCGGCAACGAGACCACGCGTAACGGCATCAGCGGTGGCATGCACGTGCTCAGCGAGCATCCCGAGGAGTTGCGCCGTCTCGTCGACCATCCCGAGCTACTGCCGAGCGCGGTTGAGGAGATTCTTCGTTGGGTCGCACCCATTGTGGGCTTTCGTCGTACGGCAACTCAGGACACCGAGCTACGCGGACAGAAAATTCACGAGGGCGATAAGGTGCTCATGCTGTACCAGTCTGCCAACCGCGACGCGCAAGTCTTTGTCGAGCCCGATCGGTTCGATATCGGGCGTGAACCCAACGATCACCTGACCTTCGGTATCGGCACACATTTCTGTCTTGGCGCCAATCTTGCCCGAATCGAACTGCGAATCGTGTTCGAGGAGCTACTGCGTCGGCTGCCCGATATCCAGGTCGCCCCTGGCGCAACCCCCGTGCGCATCCCCTCGCCACTCGTTCGCGGCATCGCCAGCCTCCCGGTCGTGTTCACGCCTGAGCGCCTAGCCATCGCCGCCACAGCCTGAGTCCGAAGCTTCCGTTTCGATACGGCGCTAGCGCCGTATCTGGGAGTAGCCGCGATGCTTGTGCCTGTGGTAGCTTCGCGCCATGCGTTGCGTTGGGGTGGTGGTAAAGCGAGGCCGCGAGCAAGCGATCGCGCTTGCGCTTGAACTGATTGCTTGGCTCGAACAGCGGCAGATTCCCGTGCTGGTGGAGCCTGGCTTCCAGACAGGTGTCGGCACGGTAACCGTTGCCAGCAAACAAGAAATGATCGAGCGGGCGGATCTCATCGTCGTGCTCGGTGGCGATGGCACGCTGCTGAGCGTCGCACGACGCATGGGAGCGCGTCCGGTGCCGATCCTCGGGGTCAACTTGGGCGGACTGGGGTTCCTTACCGCGGTGACCGTAGAAGAACTGTTTCCCATTCTCTCCGACATCGTGCGCGGTAGCTATCTGGTCGACAAGCGTATGATGCTCGGCGTCGCGCTAATCCGTGCGGGAGCCGTCGTCGAATGTCGCCAAGCCTTGAACGAAGCCGTGATCACCAAGGGTGCACTGGGGCGCATCATCGATCTCGACACCTCGGTCGATGGCCATCAGGTGTGCGTGTACAAGGCCGATGGCTTGATTGTGACCACTCCCACTGGATCGACGGCGTACTCCCTTTCAGCCGGCGGCCCGA
>CAZGSN010000610.1:0-11286 GCA_964528465.1 uncultured Binatia bacterium (SeqCode) | reverse complement strand
CATCGTACGCCTTCTCCATGGAGGCAAACACAGTGTCCCCCCCGTAGGGAGGAATCGTAACTCCATACAGGATCGTGGCCATACTCGGTTTTTCGAAGAAGGTATTGTCGGTGTGCCAACCCGTGCCGAAGCTCGCCGACTCACCCGCCGGTTTCCATACCCGCAGCAATTCTGGCAGCTCGTCGATGCCTTGCACGATCGGGTGCACATCGAGTTCCCCGAAACGCCGCCCGAAGTCGACTTGTGCCTCGTGGGTCAGGTTCTGCTCCCGGAAACACAGCACGCTGTACTGCACCAGCGCGTGACGGATCTCGGTAAACACAGCTTCGCTTAGGTTGGCTAGATTTACGCCCGCAATCTCGGCGCCTAGAGCGCCAGCGAGAGGATGAACCTCAAAGTGCGCGTATGCCATTGTCTCTCCTTGAGCCCTGGCTCAGCGCGCAGGGTCCGCAGTTCCTCGTTGTTCGGGAACATGCCAGGCTTCACCGATCGCCATCACGCGAACCCGCGAAGCATCGCCCTGCGCCGCCGCAACCACCCGAGCCAACTCCTTGGGGGCTTCGTCGACCGGCTCGTCCGTAAGGTCAAAGGTGCCCCAGTGCATGGGCAACAGAAAGCGCGCGCCCAGATCGAGAAAAGCCTGATAGGCATCGTTCGGGTCCATATGCTGATAGCGCATGAACCATCGCGGAGCGTACGCACCGATAGGCAGCATGGCGACATCGATGCCGGGGAAACGTGCCCCAACTTCGGCAAAGCCGTGGAAGTACCCCGTATCGCCCGCGAAGTAGTAGCGCCGCAAGCCGGAATCGATCAGCCACGCACACCACAAGGTTTCGTTGGTGCCGTGCTCGAAGCGTCGCGACCAATGCTGCGAGGGAACACAGGTGATAGTCCAACGCCCACGCTGCGCGCTCTGCCACCAATCGAGTTCCACAGCCTTGCGCCCACGGTCACGAAACCAAGCTCCCAGTCCCAGCGGGACGTACCACTCCACCGACTCAGGCAAGGTGTCGACCGTGTACGCATCCAAATGGTCGTAGTGGCTGTGGGAGATGACGGCAAACGCATGTCCCGGAATAGAAGTGATCGGCACCCCCGGTGGCACCTTACGTTTCGGAATCAAGGCGCGCTCACCGAAGTGTGGGTCGGTCAAGAACACGTCGGCCTCGTCATGCACCGCAAAGGTAGCGTGGCCTACCCAGGTCACCGTGGCGGAGTGCTCGATGCCCGCCAGACCAGACCCGTCATTGGCAACCACCGGCACTTGGAAAGGAGAACTCTTGTCATAGGCATTGCGGCCCAAATACCAGCGCAGCAGGTTGCTCACGCTCCAGTCGAAGCGCGACCAAGGATTGAAGAAGGCATCGTCCTCGTAGTGAGGCTCATAAAGAGACGCGGATTCCAAATGCTCCGGTGGGTGCCAGGAGTTTGCCGGAGGCGCACAAGCAGACAGAAAGGAACCTAGCCACGTCAACATCAGCACCCTGGCTAAGCGCAAGAACGTAGGCCCTGCCGCCAACACGGTCGGCTCAGGCGCGGCACGAGCCTTCGCGAGCAAGTTGTTGTGCCCAAGGGTAGTCGGGCTTACCGCTCGGAGAGCGACGGATCTCCTGTACCCGATGCAGCTCACGGGGGACTTTATACCCGGCGATCTTGCTACGACAATGCGCGTCGAGCTCGGCCAACGTGGGCATCTGCTCCCCCCGCGGCTGGATGACCGCGGCGACGCGCTGTCCCCAACGCTCGTCGCTCACCCCCACCACGATGGCGTCGAACACGGAAGGATGTGACTTGAGAGCGGCCTCCACCTCCTCGGGGTAGATCTTCTCGCCGCCTGAGTTGATGCTCACGGAGCCCCGGCCCAACATGCGAATCTTGCCATCCGCTTCGACCAGAGCGTAGTCGCCGGCGAGCGACCAACGCATACCGTCGATCTCCACGAAGGTTTCGGCAGACTTCACGGGGTCCTTGTAGTAGCCCAGAGGCACATTGCCTCCGCGACCCAGCTTGCCGACGATGCCCGAGCCCGGAGCCACCGGGCGCATGTTCTCGTCGAACACAGCCACATCGCGGCCAGGGTGAATACACAGACCCATGCCACCGCTGCTGGCCTGCTCGACATTTTCTCGGGAGATCATGGTCATCCCGGTGAGGCCCTGCTCGGAAGCGCCGGTGGCGTCCATGAGCATTATGTTGGGCAAGCGATCGAGGTACTGTAGCTTCACCGATGGAGAGAAGATGGCTGCCGTGCTGACGATCACCATCAGGGAAGACAGGTCGTAGTTGGCGTCCGGGCTATCGAGAGCTTCGATCAATGGCCGCGCCATGGCATCGCCAGTAAGCGACAAGGTGATCACCCGTTCGTCTTGCACCATGCGCCAGATTTTGTGTGGATCGAAGCTGCCCGACCACAAAGCCACCTTGGTGCCGTTGAACAGCGAACTCCACACCGACCACTGCGCGGCGCCGTGCATGAGCGGCGCTAGCGGCGCCATTACCTGATAGTAATCCGAGATTTTGTTGGTCAGCGTCGCCGGGCTCTCCGCAGGCTCCTTGGTCATCGGGTCGATACCGCCGCCCAGGGAGAAGACAACATCATGTTGGCGCCACACTACGCCCTTGGGCATGCCGGTGGTGCCGCCCGTGTACAAGACGTAGATGTCGTCGCCCGAACGTGGCTCGAAGTCGCGCTCCGGCGAGCCACTGGCGAGTGCTTCCGCGAATGGCACCGATCCCAGGGCGGCACCGTCTTGGCCACTGCCGTCATCGATGGCGATGAAGTGTTTGAGCAGAGGCAAGCGATCGCGCACGTTGAGCAAACGCGGCGCAAACTGTGCGTCGTGCACGATGGCCACGAAGTCGCCATTGTCGGCCAGGTACAGCAGTTCGTCTTCGACGTAGCGATAATTGACGTTGATGGGCACCGCCCGGATCTTGTAGGCAGCGAGCGCCGCTTCCACCCAAGCCAGGCTGTTGAAGCCGTAGATGCCAATGTGCTGGCCGCGGCCGATGCCTAGCGATTGGTAGTAATGTGCCAAGCGATTGGCGCGTTCTTCCAACTGCGCGTAGGTGCGGCGTTCGGGAGCACACACCAACACCTCGCGGTCGGGCACACGGTCGGTGGCAGCTTCGATCAAATCAGCGACATTGAATTCCATAACTTCACCATGAGGTCTTGGGGGTTGGATTCGAGGAATCGTTTCATTCGTTGTCCAAGGCGACGCAAGTTACCAAGAAGCGCCACGACTCTACAAGCGAGCCCCACACGCAGTGCGCCAGGGCGTGGTGCGGAAGCTCTCAACGTACCCCCCAACTCGCTAGCGATCGCTCGAACCCGGTCGACCAGGCGCTCAACCCTGAAGTGGATGAGCACTCTCTGTGCCCTCGGTGCCTCTGTGGTTCACTTATCCGGTGCGTACTTTCGCTTACTGATGCATGGCTCAATAACCAGGCTCGCGCATCGGCACAGCCAAGTTCTCGGCGATGAGGGCATAGACACGCTTCGACGTCAGCAGCGCGTTATGGCCGACGTTGTTTAGCTGGATGCTGAAGGCGCCGTCGTAGGCGCCACTGCTCGGCGGCAGAACGATCGCATCAAAGGTGGAATAGATGGCAATGACGTCGAGCTGCTGGGGTGTGCGGTCTGCGGCGTTGAGGTTGGCCAGCAGTGGCGCCTCGGGCGCAAGTCTCGGCAACCAGGGGCGCGCCAGCAGTGTGCCACGATGCGGTGTGCCCAGCGTGACCAAGCGGCGCACACCGCGGGCCGCATAGCGCCGCACATAGTAACGCAAGACAAGACCGCCCAAGCTGTGCCCAATCAAGGTCAGAGGCTGGGGAGATGCGGCCCAGGCCGCGTCGACATGTTTGCGCAGTTCCGCAGCCGCGGCTTCGATGTTGGCCTGCCGCGATGCATACGCAAAGCATGACACCGGTCCCCACCCGTCGCGCTGCAGGCGTCGTCGCAGCCACAGCATGGAGCCACTGTTCAACCCCCAGCCATGCACAAGAACTACCGGCCCCCGAGCAACACTTGCTTGCTGGGGCTCGCGGCTACCGACCCAACCGAGAGGAATGGCTCCGACAACGAGCAGGGTCGCCAAGCACTCTTGCGCGAAGCACCACGCTGCGTCCAGCCAACCCAAGGCGTCGACCGCATCACAATCCGGAAGCCCGCGGACAACACGGGCTCGCACCGTGTACACAACCGCATTGAAGAGGACGATCCCCCCTAACAACAATGCCAGAAGAAGCACCAGCCAACGCACGGGCGCCCCGCTTAGCGCAGCGGCAGCGGCCGGGCAAAGGTTGCTACGCTACCGCCTTGCAAGCGGCACGAGAGACGAAAGGAGCCAGGTCGGCTGCAAACAGCTTGAGGCAAGATGTTCGTGCTGGAGACGCTACGCCATCGCGGCGCGTCAGAGGGAATACCCCCGTCCACAGCTTTACCGTGGCTCTGCAAGTTGGCGAGAGAGGGATCGTAGGCTTTGGCGAAGCTGGGTTACTCGATGCGTGGGGAGGCGCCATAGTGGAAGCCCAGGTCCACGAGGCCGGCATCGAAGGTTGTGCTTTCCGCGGCATACCCGGAGATGCCTAGCCCCAGCGCCTCGGTGCGGCCGGCGTCGATGGCTGGGCTTACCATCTCCCCGTTACGGAGACGGAAATCATCATCGAGATACCCGTCGCCACCCAGGACTCCGTCCGCTCCATCGGGGTCGACGAAGAGTGGGTCGGCATTGATGTCGTGCATCCCTGGTGACAAGGGATTGCTCTCGTCAAAGGGACTAAGGCGGTAGCCGTCCGTGTTCAGGTTGAAGTCGGCGACCAGGCCCGAGAGCGAATTGGCATGCACGGCCAGCCCAATGCCACCATTGCCAGAGATGATATTGTGCTCGATGTAAGCGTCCATTGAGGCTCCACCTCGTGTTCCGAGGACGATACCGGCCAACCGGTTTCGAAAGATCGTGTTGCTGAGCATGATGCTACCCGTTACCTCTTCGCCGGAATCTTCATCTCCAAAACGGATGCCGCGTAAATTGTTGTAGACTAGATTGTTGGCCACCTGCACCGCACGCGACCGAGCCACTCGGATGCCGGAATCGCTGTGGTTGAAGACAAGATTGTTCTGTAACGTGGCACGGGTCAGGCCCTCAGTAGACAGGCCATTGACTCCGCTACTTCCAATCGTATTACCGACGACCACGGCCTGGGCTGGGTCGCCCTGCATCACAAGGACGATTCCGGAAGCACCGCTGTGCAGCACCTCGTTGTCACGCACGATGGCAACTCCGGAGGCGTGGATCTTGATGCCCGACAAACCTGTATCCGCCACTTGGTTGCGCTCCACAATGCCGCCGGCGTCGAAATCACTGTCGCTACCAACCTCAATGCCAACCGTGCCAACATCGGCGACGAGATTATCCGCGACCGCAACCCCGCCGCTGCCACGCAGCCGAATTCCATCAAGGCCGCAACGTGCGATCGTATTGGCATATACCCCGCCGCCGCTCGTTCCCTCCAGGATCAAGCAGGTACCGTCACTACCCTCGATTTGGTTGTCCACCACCTCGGTCTGGAGCGTCGTGCCACCGCGGACACCGACCAACTCGATACCTCCCCCCGCATTGCTCTCCACCTGATTGCCGCGGCAGTGCACACGCAGCGCGTTCTCCACGACGATGCCAACGTGCTGATTGCCGGAGACCTGATTGCCGCCGACCTCCACTTGCCCGACACCATCGACGTGAATTCCGTTGTCGCGGCTGCCGGCTACCACGTTGGCCTCGACCTCCGCGCTCGCGGCAGCAGCAAGGCGCAGCCCACTGTCGCCGCTGCCCTCGATGCGATTGCCTTGGGCAACCAAGGCGACGCCTTGATACCCGGTTACCGTGATACCGACGCCAACGTTGTCGCGCAGCCGGTTGTCGCGCACACGCACGGGCTGCTTGCTGAAGATCTTGATGCCGTACACCCGGGTGTCATTGATGCGGTTGTCGGCCACTACTTGCTCGATGCTCCCAGCTACCGCCGAGGGCTCAGTTCCGGCAGAGTCGGTCACTGCCTTTACCAACTCGTCGACGGTGACGAGTTGATCCTCACTAGTATCGAGCGCCGTGCAGGTGGTGGCTGGCGCACCACGCAACGCCAAGCCAAGCGCCATACTGATATCTGTTGTGGTGATGGTGCCACTGCCGTCGCAGTCGGTGACGAATGGAGAATCGGTGTCGATGCCTATGCCTCCGTGGCCACTGCCCTGCACGCGGTTGCGTTCGATGACCAAGCCGCTGCTACCGCGCACCGCAATACCGGTGTCGCCGCTGTCTTCCACTTGGTTGTCGGCAATGGTCCCGGCTTTGGCTCCGGCTACAAACATGCCGTCGAAGCGACTGGCGGAGATCGTGTTGTCGACCACCGCCACGCGCGACTGCAGTCCCGAAAGGCGCACGATGAGCCCGCTGACCTCAGGGGCACGAATACGATTCGAGAGGACTGACACATTGCCAATGCAATGAATCTCCACACCCCGCTCCACCGTGTTACGCTCGACCACCACGTCACGCGCCAGCGAGTTCCCTAGACGGCCCAGGCGCAGAGCACCGATCTGATTGGTCTCAATGCGCACGCCAGCTCCTAGCTCCGCTGCCCTTGCGACCGCGCCCGGCGAGCTGGTAGCGGCGGCAGGGCGAAAGAAGAGCTGATCCTCGATAACGTTCGCCGCAACTGTGGCGGTAAGCCCTGCGGTCAACTCGACGGTGGAGAGATGGTTCTCGCGAAGCTCGAGAAACGGCGCGTCCACAATGACGGTACCCGATTCGTTCTTTGTCAGCCTGGCGGTTACAGCCGCAGTCACTTCGAGCCAAGAGGCCCCCGTGTTGGAGTCGGCGATCACCACCTTCCCTGAGACTCCGGCGTACGTCCCCGGCATCTCATTGTGTGTCAGGACCACGTCTTCCCCGGAAAGCTGCATGGCGATACCTGAGAAGTGGTTGTGCATCGCCTGTAGGGAGCCAGCGCTCGCGATGTTGACATGGACACGGGCGTGGCCAAGGCTCGAGAGCTGATTTCCGCTCAAGTGCAGATCGACCTCGGCATACCCAACGAGAAGCCTCTCGCCGTCTTCGATCTGGTTGTCGTCGATCACCACCTTGCCAATACGCGATGAGGGATCACCCGGCCGCAGCTCGAGACCGGTCTTGCTTTTAGAAATGCGGTTGCCGGTAACCTCAAGATTGCGTGCTTCACCGAACAGCATCCCTGTTCCTCTGGGGTTATCGGCGACCTCATTGTTGCGCACGACCACATCTGCACCTCGATTCACCCTCAATCCATTGAGGTTGGATTGGAGCGTATTGCCTATGACTCGTATGCGGGTGGTGTCGGCTCCGCCAACTATCGTCAGGCCGTTGCCGCTGTTGCCCCGTGCCAGGTTGCGTTCGACCACAACATCGCCACTGGCTTCGACAGAGAGTCCTTTACCGCCATCCAGCAGGAGGTTGTTACGCAAGGTGATGTTGGCACTGTCACTTGCCGTGCGCGAGCTAGGGCGTACTTGGATACCTGCATCGCGAGCCCCGACGATAGTGAACCCATCGATGACCACATGGCGTCGGCCGAATAGGATAAAGCCTGTGGTCTGCGTCTCATCGTCCGCCTGTGGCACCACACGCACTTCACCGGCAGGATCTCCCGTAAAAGTCCCCGCGCTATCCGCGACAAACTCGACCGGTGCTCCCGCAAGCCCGCCCCGTCGCGGTGTGATGTTTCCTTCGCGATAGGTCCCGGGGCCAACAATTACGCGATCCCCGCCATTGACGAGCTGATGTGCCCCTCGACCAATGGTGGCGAACGCAGCGGCCGGGCTCAGGCCGTCGTTGACGTCGCTGCCACCGCTACGAACGTAGTAAGTCAGTGCTAGCGCGGGATGGCTCTCCAGCCCCAAGACCAAGAGCACTATCCACCCGTATTTTCGTTGCCATCGTGTCCCCATGCGCAAGCATGCTACCCGAGACTCGAGAAAGAGCGAGATCCAAACGCAAGGAAGAAAGAGCCTGTTCAACCGAGAGAGCTACCGAGATCTACCGCAACGGGTTTGCATGGCTGTCAGAGTGTGGAATAGAGGGGCACGGGGCGATAGCGGTAAACGCTCAGTCCGCTGTGCTGGACACAACGTGATACAGACCAATCGAGGCGTAGCGAGGGTACTCCCCAACACGGTCTGGGAAGGTTGCCAGGATATCCACGATGCGTGTTTCCACTTCTTTGAGCACAACCGTTTGCTCGAAAGCCGCACACTCTGAGCATAGGCAGGAAGGTGCTTTTGCTTGGGCGGCACATGCCGGCTCCACTCCCGCATCCTGAAAGTAACACGCCACCGAACGCACGTAGAACATGCACGGCAGAGTCGTCGCAGCGGCGGCGCAATTGCTCCGCCGACAGTCGAGCACCTGCAGGTGGGGCACCACCTGATGAAAATCGTGAAGATCGATGTCTCCTGCCGGGTGAGTGTTGAAGGCGCCGAGGACGCAGTCTGTCGGCGGCTTCTGGAATTGTGGACCGGCTAGGTGACTTCGGACCAGGTCGTACTCCTCCGCGAACACGTAGGGCGTCGTCAGAATCGGATACTGGCGCACAAGGACGGTGGCACACACCATCAAGGAGGGAACTAACATCAACCAAGGACGGCGCGTTCTGGTGGCGATCCAGCTCCCGGCGAACACGGCTCCCATACCCGTCACCAGCGTCTGCATGGCGCACGCCGGCAGCATACGATGCAAGGCGTGGGCGGATTGACCCGAGCCGACGACCGGGAAGAGGACGACGCAAGTAGCCAGGTAGGCGAGCGCACCAAAGCGTTGCTTGGTCACCAGGCCCCCAAAAACGCCAAGCCACAGGAGGCCCGTTAGCAAGGGATCGCTGGAGGCGATCGGCCACAGGGCATCCTGCAGAAATAGACGTGCTCGAGGTAGTAACACCGCCTGGGGGTCGTCCGTTCCCAGGCGCCCGCTCGCGTAGCCAGGGAGCAGGGTGTGCATCTGCACCGCAAGCAGCACCGCAACAACAAGACCGGCCAGAGCGGCAAACGCACGATGGCGTTGCACGCCGTCGAGCACCGTGCGCATCGGGAGAAGAAACAGCGAGGCAACGAGGTAGAAAGTACCTTCGATCCGACAAGACGCCGCAATACCGAGAAGCACGATGCCACCGAACAGAGATCGTGACGTAGGCCTGGGCACGGACAGCAGCGCCAGGCCTGTGAACCAGGAGGCGAAGATCAGGGAGTATGGCCCGTCGGTAGGTGCGAAACGTGCGATGAGGGGATGCAGGGCCAAAGGTAGAGTGCACGCCACAGCTTGTGCCCGTCCTCCAAGGTGCCAAGCTAGAAAGCGATACGCCGACCAGCAGCCGAACGCACCTAGGGTGCCGTTCATGTGCATGGTGAAGGCATGCGCATCGGGAACCCATGGGACGAAGAACGCTTGCAGCAGGGGGTACACGACGGAATGCCGCCCGACAGGATCGGTAACGAAGCCGATCTCTACCCCCTCTACGGAATGGCGCGCCAAGCCTTCGCGCAACAGCAGTGCAATCAGAAACAGAACCAGACCGGGCCAGTGTTCGCGTAGACGTGTCTTGGTCTCAAAGAACCCCGTGGCAACGAGCCATCCGAAGGCGACAAGAAGAAACATCGCCGCGCGCACCCACCACAACGCAAAGGTTTCTGCGTAACCGCCACACACGACAGCGAGTCCCACGACAAGGAGGCCAGCGACACGAACCCAGGCCATCGTTCCCCAAGCAATCGGCAAGAGACCTGGCTCGCCCCGGTAGAGACGCCGCATCGCCAAGGCGAACAGTACTGTTGCCAGCGTAATGGTGACGGCCGGCAAGACTACGACCGCAATCCGTAGAAGCTTCTCCACGTTGGACTCTTCGCCCAACCATTGCCATTGGAACTCCGCCTCGCGCTCGCGGATACGGGCGAGCAGTGCTTCGATTAGGCCTGACGGTGCCAGTCCCTCCTTGATCGCTAAGGCGAAGTGATCGCTGTGTGGAGCCCCCATCGGTACGGCCCCGCGATGACGCAGTTCCAGCACGAGCGACTGACCGGCACAGGTGTAGGTAGCGACGATCGTTTGTGGGTGAGCTGCTCCAGAGAGGAAACGACAGGAGCCGGGCAACTCCTCCCCGCTCCCCAGCATTGCCCCTAGCAACTCATCCTGACCACTGCCGATTACCGCGGTAAGAGAAGCCAGTGCAGGAAGCCGTATGATGCAGATGCAGGCGAGCACACAAAGCCAGCCGACCAGAACTGCGAGCCGCGGCATTCTTGAGAAAAGTGTCGGCAGCATCGATTGCCTGCTGAGCAAAGAGTTGGAGTTCGGTCCACGTTGCGCGGTCTGTCTCATACGGATCCCCAGTCCGCCGGAAGAAGAAGGGAGCATCGCACGTGGCCATAGGAAATGCCGATTTGATAGATCACACGGTTAGGTCCAGTGCTGCAAACCTTAGCATCTCAGTAAGAAACGGAACGCCCCGCTTCGGAAGGGACATGAGAATGAGAGCAGAGTCGGTGCTAGTCGGAGGGTCTGTCGCGACCGGACGCGGGTTGCGCTGTTGTTCGGTCGAAAGGGTGAGCGCTGTCCACCCTCAGGCCGCCTACACCGGGGCTACCCTGACGCGTCTTCTCGATGTCGCGCCTCGAATTGCATGACTGGGGGGGGTGTGCTTGCATCGCGGGCCGTGCGTAGGTTCGCTTCTTGCCTCTTGTTCGCGCTGTCGACTCTCTGCATCCCGTTGGTAGCGGCCCGTGCGGCGGGCAATGTGCAGATACAACTCGAGTTCGAGCCGCCGCGGTTGAAGCGGGGCGGGCAAAACGACTTGATCGTGTGGGCTGAGGTCGAGCGCGGTTGGCATATCAACGGCAACAAGCCGGCAGACGCGTTTCTGGTTGCAACCGAGGTTAGCTTCCAAACACCAGCCGGTGTCACCATTGAAAGCGTAACCTATCCGCGTGCGGATCGCCGCAGTTTTGCCTTCGCGCCGGGGAAGGAACTGCTGGTCTACGAAGGCAAGGTGGGCATTGCGACGGTGATCAGCGTTTCTGCCGACCTCAAGGATCGCGAGGCCCGCATCCTCGCTCGCCTGCGCTATCAGGCGTGCAACGACACCACCTGCAAGCCACCCGCTACAGCAACGGCCGAGCTCGTGGTCCCGGTGCTGGCGCAAGAAGCAGCGGCATCAGATCAGACCGGTAGTGCTCCGCCTTCGGCATCCAGTGGAAACGGC
>CAZGSN010000609.1:0-20051 GCA_964528465.1 uncultured Binatia bacterium (SeqCode) | reverse complement strand
CGGCTGACTTGGCGGGAGCTGCAACTTCGCTCACGGCGTCTGGCGAATCTTCTCATCAAGGCTGGGCTTGGCTGCCATCGCGAGCGCGCCGAGTTGCAGCCTTGGGAGTCGGGACAGGATCACCTGGCTTTGTACTTGTACAACGGCCACGAGTACCTCGAAGCAATGGTGGGCGCGTCCAAGGCGCGGGTAGCGTCCTTCAACGTCAACTATCGCTACGTCGAAGACGAGCTTCTGTATCTCTTTCAAGACTCGAAGGCTCGGGCCATCGTCTACCACGCCAGCTTTGCACCACGCCTGGCGCGCATTCTGCCGCAGTTGCCGCCGATGGCCGTGCTGCTGCAAGTCGACGACGGTAGTGGCGAGGCGTTGTTGCCCGGCGCCCAGGACTACGAAGAAGCCCTCGCGTCTTCCAGCGATGCGCTGCCGGCGAGCGCGGCCACGGACGACGACCTCTACATCGTCTACACCGGCGGCACGACTGGCATGCCCAAGGGTGTGCTGTGGCGGCAGATCGACATCTTTTACGCCGCCATGGGAGGACGCATGCCCGGCGGCGAAGCCATCGTCTCGGTCGACGAGCTACTGCAACGTGTGGCCTACGGAGAGATGATGCGCCTACTGCCGGCACCACCGTTCATGCACGGCGCCGGACACTGGACAGCCTTCATTGCCTTGCATCAAGGCGGCACGGTGGTGTTGCCCAGCAACGTGCGCAAGCTCGACCCGCATGATCTTCTCGAGACCCTGGCCCGCGAGAAGGTATTCATGATGTCGATTGTCGGTGACGCTTTCGCGCGGCCGCTCATCGACCAACTGCGCACACAGTCCTACGACCTATCCAACCTGCGAGTCATCGGCTCGGGCGGTGCCATCCTATCACCATCCCTCAAGCGCGAGATTCTGGCGTTGGTTCCAGACGTCATGGTGGTAGATGGCTTCGGCTCCTCCGAGACCGGGGCGCAGGGCTCCAGCGCCATGAGCGCTGGTTCCGATGCGCCGCCGGCTTTCAAGATGGACGAGCACACCTTTGTCCTCGACGACTCCCTATCGCGACCCTTGCAGGTCGGCGACGAGGGTCTTGGGTGGCTAGCTCGTACCGGTCATATTCCGCTCGGCTACCACGGCGATGCCGACAAGACGTCGCGTACATATCGCTGGGTGGGTGATACTCGTTACGCCATTCCCGGCGATCGTGCTCGCCTCGATGCCAGCGGCGAGATCCTCGTGCTCGGGCGCGACTCGGTGTGCATCAACACCGGCGGAGAGAAAGTATTTGCCGAGGAAGTGGAACTGGCGCTCAAACAGCATGCTGCCGTCCACGACGTGTTGGTCATCGGCACCCCGAACGAACGTTTCGGGCAACAGGTGACGGCCGTGGTGGCGTTGCGTCCAGGCATGCAAGCCAGCGACGAAGAGTTGCGGGAAGCCGCCGCCCGCGAGCTGTCACGCTTCAAACTGCCGCGAGCCTTTGTGTACGTGGACAGTGTGGTGCGGGCTCCCACAGGCAAGCCCGACTATCGCTGGGCAAAGGAAACCGCCATCGCGGCGCTCTCCGCGCCTCGCTCGACAACCGATTGATTCTTGCGCAATGGAAGAGGAACCACCGAGGCACCAAGGACACTATAAGCCGCCGCTCGCATACACTCCCAGCGCAACGATTTACTATTCCCGGCGTTGAGGAGGCTCGGTATATCTTCACTTCGAGGAGGACTCGCATGTACAAGTCGATTTGGATGAAGTTCGTTATCCTATCTCTGGTCTTCAGCCTCGCTGGCTGCGCCGCCATGGAGCGAAACCCACGCGCAGTGAAGGGCGCCGGCATCGGCGCCGCCACCGGTGCAGCAGCGGGTGCTGCCATTGGGGCCATCACGGGCGGCGGTAAAGGCGCGGGCAAAGGTGCTGCTATCGGAGCCGTAGTTGGCTTGATTGGTGGCGGTGTCATCGGCAGCTACCTCGACCGCCAGGCCGAAGAGATGCAGGCCATCCTCGATCGCCAGGATCAACTGGAGCGCCGTCAGGATGGTCTCGACGTATCCATGTCGTCCGACACCATGTTCAGTTCGGGCAGCGCCCAGCTCTTTCCCGGCGGCCGCGACAAGCTGCGCCAGTTTGCTTCCGTGCTCAACCGCTATCCACGCACCGTGGTTCAGGTTGTCGGCCATACCGATAGCCGCGGGAGTGAAGAGTCGAACCTCGACTTGTCACGGCGCCGAGCCCAAGCAGTTGCTGACGAGCTGGTAGCGGCCGGCGTCGCGCGCCAACGCCTCAGCACCCGCGGTCTTGGCGAGGCTTCACCGGTCAACAGCAACGACACCCCCGAGGGCCGCGCTCAGAACCGGCGCGTGGAGGTGATCGTCAATCCAGACGAAGGCCTGCAGCGCGAGGATGCCGGCGGGGGCAACGGCGGCGGGGGCAACTACGAGGAGCCAAGGTAGTCAGGCTCCTTTTTCAGACTGTCTCAAAGCCCTGCCTGGGGCTTGGGGCCGGAGGCTAGGGACTGGTAACACCCAAGCCCCAAGCCACCAGCCCCGAGCCCCGCATCCTAGTTGTGAGACAAGCTCTTACGACGCCGGCAACAAGTAAGTTCCTACCGCCCCAGCTTGCAGGGTTGCGCCGTAGGGCTGCTGCCCCACCTCCATCCTGAAGGTCGCAGCCGCTGAGTCGTCGTTCAGCACGATGAGCACCAGCTCCCCGGTTGGCGTTCTAAAAGCCACGTTCGGCAGTCCGGGCACTTCGTTGGACGCTATGCGAACGGATCCAGGGCGCACGAACTTCGCCGCGTGGGCGATGATGTAGTAAGCCGAGTTGCGCGTCACGGAGTCTCCCACAATGGTCACAGCACCCAAACACTGCGTGCACCCACCCGGCGTGTGGGGGCGCTGGTCGGCATCGGCAGCGAGGTTCCACTCAAGCACCGTGCGCGCCCAGTTACGGGTCGCCCCCACGATGAGCTCCCGGGTGTGCCATTTCAGATCCTCAGCGAGGTTACCGGGTGCCCCGACCCACTGCTCGGTGAAATAGAGATTTCGGTCCGGGTGTTGCGCATGGACCGTGGAGAGTGCGGTGATCGCACCCGCATACAGGTGGAAAGCCGAGCCGTCCACGTAAACCTTCGCCGCGGGATCGTCGAGGATCGCGAGCGGGTACTCTGGTCGGTCCGCGTTGTGGTCGTAGATGACGATCTTCGTGTTGAGTCGGGCGGCGCGCAGGGCGGGGCCGAGCGCCGTCTTGATGAACGCCGCCTGCTCCGTGGCCGGCATGAACAGGCTTGGGTTGTTGCCCGGATGGAGCGGCTCGTTTTGAGGTGTGATCGCGTCGATCACGATTCCTTCCGCCGCCATGCCCTCGAGGTATTTCACGAAGTAGTTCGCGTACGCTGGATAGTGTTCAGGCCGGAGCCTGCCGCCAATGCTCGAACGAACGGTCTTCATCCAAACCGGAGGCGACCATGGCGCTCCCATGATCTTGAGAGCCGGGTTGATGGCGAGGATCTCCTTCAGCACCGGAATCAAATGCTCCCGATCTCTGTCGAGCGAGAAGCGGGTCATGCCCGGATCGGTATCGCCCGGGGGAAGGTCGTTGTACGAGAACACTTCCGCATCTAGGTCGGACGCACCAATCGATACGCGCAGGTAGCTCGTTCCGATCGCGGAGCCCGCCGTTCCGAAAAGTTCCCTGAGGAGCGCAGTTCGTGCCGAGGCCGACATATTGTGAAGGTGGAGCGCGCTTCCGCCCATAAGCGCAAATCCGAAACCGTCGATCTCCTGATACTCTTGGCCGGCATCCACCCGGATAACCGTTGCCGTGCTGTCCGCCCCTTCGTTAACGCCGAATGGCTGCTCCGCGAAGTGGATGCCATGGCCAGGATCGGTTAGCCAGACGCGCGGCGGCGTGGAGTCCCTCTCCCGATCCCCATCACCATCACAGGCCGACAACACGCCGGCCACGCATACGAGAAGGGCAATCAGTCGCAAGGCGAGCATGAGGGGAGAACCAAGGTACCGTCGATGATTTCCCAGGGCCAGGCCCCCCCTTTCTTCAAGGAGATCGCTGTTCTTGCGCGCCAGCCACCTAGGTGATCGTCGCCGCGGCCTGAGCAACAAGGTCACGTCGTGGCGGATCAGCATCCAACGACAGCGAAGCCAACAGCACGCGCGGCGCGCGCCTGGCGGGCGTCGAACGTCACGAACCGTAGCGCGCCGCCCCCAGCGCGCTACGCCGCCGCCAGGTGGAGTGCGTCTAGGCTTCGAACTCCTTCCGCACGGGCGATCTCGGCCGCCTGTTCGCACGTAACCCGATCGATTTCGACTACATGGATACCCCTCCAGTCGCGACGAAAAGCTGTCTCCATGCGAACGAGCTCACGACCGTCGAGAAGTCTCGCAAGATTCCGGAAGACCTCCACCCACGTGTGCCGGCCAGTGATCCAGGCCGGATCCGACTCGAGGATTTCACTCGCACGCTCGCTATCGGGCTCTTCGATGTAGCGCTTCAGAATCGCACTGCTGTCCACGTACTGGCTCATCCGTCGCGGTCCTCCGCCAACACTTCGGCGACACGGCGCGCTGCGCGCGCCCGCCGGACGGACTTCGCAACTGTCCCCCGCGGCGCTTCGATCCAACCGTCAGCAATCCCCTGGTCGAGCCGGAGCCGGTCCGGCAGAGGCCCGAGAAGCGCTTTCGGCTTGCCGCGATCGGTAACTCGTATTGTAGTGCCACGCGCAGCATGCTCGAGATACTTGGAAAGGTTTTGCTTCAGTTCTCGCACGGCGACATCCATGTGGACACACTATCCTCAGAATGTGCCTACATCAACAACGACGCCACAGAAGCGCCGAATCATCGAGTGAAATGCGGGTGAGCATCTTCTCGGGATTCAACAGGCAGCTATGTTGGCGTACATGAGGTTGGCGGGTATCGCCACGGCTCTGTTACTCAACTGCACCGCGATGCCGTGCAAGGATAGAATCCACCGCTTCGTTCCCTAGGCGATCTTCGCAAGCCACGTGGTTCTCGAATCGGCGTGAGATCCACGACGTTGGCTCCCGCGCAATGTGGTAGGACAGGCAAAGAAACCGGTGGGCAAAGCTGCCGAAATGCGGGAGAGATGTTCGCCATGACGGCTTTCCTAAACGCCAGGCACCAAAGCTTGTCCTCTTTTCTCAAGGAGCTGGCTCGGCAACATGCTTCGCGCCCCGCCGTGATTGGGGAGCACAGCTCGCTTTGTTTCACAGAACTGGACCGCAAGGCAGACGCCTGGGCTGCCACATTACGTTCGGCTGGATATGGCCCGGGTCATCACATCGGCTTGCTCGCCGGCAACGGCCCACTGTGGCTAGCTATCGCCTTCGGAGTATGGCGCAGCGGCGCAATCCTGGTGCCCTTCTCGACCTTTGCCACTGCCCACGAGTTGCACGATCTCGTGCTGCACGCCGACGTCAGCCTGCTGTTGGCGCAGTCGCAAGTACGCAACCATTCCTTCGCTCCGGCTCTGCAAGCCCTGCAAGGTCTCCCCAAATTACGAGCAGTCGTGGCAGTGGACGAAGCGACGCCCGACCCGCCACCTCACGTGCCACCCGCCGCACCGAACCTGAGCGAAGGCACCGGCGAACCGGCGAACCGGCAACCTCCGGAGCCCATTGCTTGCATCCTCTACACATCGGGAACTACTGGACGCGCCAAAGGCGTGATGCTCAGCCACGCTGCGATCTTGTCGACCGTGCTTGCGACCGCACCGCGCACCGGACTCGACGACAGCGATAGCTTGCTTTCCACGTTGCCTCTCTTCTGGGTTGCCGGCTTGGTGATTCGTGCTCTGCCAACTCTGGCCACCGGCTGCACGCTGATTCTGCCGCAAACCTTCACCTCCGACATGGCCATACAGCTCCTGCGCCAGCACCGCCCTACGGCCCTGCACTTACGCCCGCCGCAGGTCGGGCAAATCCTCGGGCATGCCGACTTTCACCCCGAGCTGTTGTCGCGGGTGACGAAGGGCGGTGGGCGCCGGGAATGGTATGCCCCGCATCTCCCTGAGGCACGTTTGATCACCGGCTACGGCATGACGGAAATGGCAGGCTACGTAACGGCGCTAGCGGCCAGCGACGCGCCCGAGCTCCTCCAATCCAGCATTGGCACGCCGCTCCCGGGAGTCGAGATTCGAATTGTCGATGACGACGGGAACCATTGCCCTGCGAGCAAGAGCGGCGAGATTCACGTGCGCGGTCCCGGACAGTTCAGCGGCTACTACAAGGAAGCTCCGGACACCGGCCTCAGCCCTGACGGCTGGTTCATCACCGGCGACATAGGCAGCATCGACGGTCAGGGATCGTTTCACTTCTCCGGACGCAGCAAAGACCTGCTACGCGTCAAAGGCATCAACGTCTCTCCGGTTGAGGTCGAGAGCGTTCTCGGCGCGCACCCGAGTGTCGAAGCAGCCTATGTTGTCGGCCTACCGCCAGACGGACTCGATCAACGCCTAGTCGCGCTCATCGTTGCCAAATCGAACGCGAGCGAAGAGACGCTGCGGGCTCATGTCACGGCCGAACTCTCGCACTACAAGCGCCCAGAAGCCTACATCTTCCTCCAGCGCCACGAGATCCCCCTGGGCGGAACCTCGAAACCACAGCGCACCCAGCTCGCAGCTCTCGCCACCGACCGGCTCCGGCCAGGGTCGCGGTAAGGCGAATAGTACAACAGACACATCGCAGGAATCGGGCGAGACCGCGCCCTTGCTAGGGTCCCTGTTGTCTGGGCACCTGGTCCCGAAGACGCTACGAAAGCCGCCTGCGACTCCCGCACGCTGATTGATTGACCCTTAGAACAACCTGCACTACGTTCGGCGCCGTGAATTCCCCCGCCGCCGCAGAACAGGGAACCAACCACGCAAAACCTCTGGCGGCGCGTCTGCCGCAATCTCGAGAGCCCTCGCCGATGAGTGCTGCGTCGCGCCTGACCCGTCTTGTCCTTGGTGGGGTGCTCGTCTTGGCGGCTATGTGGATAGGATTGCCGATCGGCTCCGCCTTGCTGTCCGGAATAACTCGATCGGCGAATACCGTCAGCGAGGCGATTGCGAACGATTCCGCGGAAGGTCCCAAGACAATCACGGCGCTGGGGCGACTGGCGCCGAAGGATGGGGTTCGGCATGTTGCCGGCCCATCGCAGTCCTCCGTAGTTCTCTCGCGGCTTCTGGTCGACAAAGGAGATCGGGTGGTGGCAGGGCAAGTGATTGCCGTCCTCGACAGTTATGCCTCGGCCAGTGCCGACCTCGCACGCGTGCGCGTGGAACTCGACCACGCACGCAGCGAACTCGATCGTCTCGACCGGCTCTATCAAAACAAAGTGGTTTCCCTGTCGGAGCGTGACAACTGGCGCATGCGCACGCACACCCTCGATGCCGAGCGCCAGCATGCGGAGGTGGTCCTCGATCTGGCCAATGTGCGCGCGCCCATCGACGGCCAGGTGCTCGATGTCCACACCCGCGCCGGAGAAAAGGTTGGCCCGGACGGGATTCTTGAACTCGCCCAAACCGACAAGATGTACGCCATTGCCGAGGTGTATGAGACGGACATTGCTTCCGTGCGCCCAGGCCAGCGCGCCACGGTGCACGGTCGCGCTCTCGGCGAGCCGCTTCAGGGGACCGTCGAGCACATCGGCTTGAAGATCGGTAAAGCCGACGTGCTCGGTGTCGATCCCATCGCCAAGACCGACGCACGTGTGATCGAGGTGGAGATTCGTCTCGATGACAGCACGCGCGCCGCCGGCTTGACCAACGCGCAAGTCGAAATCGCCATCACGCCGTAAGCTATGCGCACACCGGTTGCCTGGTTGCAGTTACGGCGCGAGCCGGTGCGCTTGACGGTCGCTCTTGCCGGCGTCGCCTTTGCCGTCATTCTCGTGTTCATGCAACTTGGCTTCAGCGACGCCTTGTATCGCAGCGCCGTGCGCCTGCACCGGCTTCTGGTTGCCGACATTGTGCTGATCAGCCCGCGCACCATGCACCTCACCTCCATGCGCAGCTTCACCCGCCGCCGCCTCTATCAAGCTCTAGGCTTCGAGGGAGTGGCCTCGGTGACACCAATGTATCTGGGCATGGCTCCCTTCAAGAATCCCCTGACCGGTAGCACGCGACCACTTCTGGTTGTCGGCTTTGATCCCACCAAGCCGGCGTTGGACCTGCCCGATATCAACAACAAGCGGGAGGCCATCCGCCTTCCGGACCTGGCTCTCTTCGATCGCGCCTCGCGCCCGGAGTACGGACCTATCGCCAGCCTCTACGAGAACGGCTCCACGCTCACCACCGAGGTTGCCGATCGACGCGTTACCTTGACTGGCTTGTTCGAGATCGGCACTTCCTTCGGTGCCGACGGCACACTGATCACCAGCGACTCGAACTTCTTGCGGTTGTTCCCGCAGCGCGAGCCGGGCTTGATCGAGATTGGGCTAATTCAGCTTACCCCGGGACGCGACGCGGAAGTCGTGCGCCAGCAAGTGGCCGCGTTTCTGCCAGACGATGTCGAGGTGCTCACGAAGCAAGGGTACATGGACCGGGAGAAGAACTACTGGGCGCGCACGACTCCGATCGGATACTTGTTCACTTTTGGTTCGGTGATGGGATTGGTCGTCGGCGGTGTCATCGTTTACCAGATTCTCTTCACTGACATCTCCTCGCACCTGCCCGAGTACGCCACCCTCAAGGCAATGGGCTACACCAACGCCTACCTTTTCAAGCTCGTCTTCCAGGAAGCCGTCCTGCTGGCCGTGCTCGGGTACTTGCCGGGTTTCGCAGCGACGTTGTGGCTCTACGACATAACCGCTGAGGCAACCAACTTGCCGCTGGCGATGAGTTGGTGGACCGGTTCGCTCGTCTTCGCGCTGACGCTCCTCATGTGTTGTCTTGCCGGAGCCATTTCACTCAGCAAGCTTCGCGCGGCCGACCCGGCGGAGATCTTCTAGCTCTTCCCATCGCCATGGAACCGCAGGTCCACATCGAGCACCTTCATCACTACTACGGCGAGGGTGCGTTGCGCCGGCAGGTGCTGTTCGACATCTCGACCGAGATCCAGCGCGGCGAGGTTGTGATTCTCACCGGACCTTCCGGATCGGGTAAGACAACGCTGCTGACGTTGATCGGAGGTTTGCGCGCGGCCCACGAGGGTAGCTTGCGCGTCTTCGGACAAGAGCTGCGCGGTGCCGGAGAGAAGCAGCTCGTGCAAGTACGGCGCAGCATGGGATACGTCTTCCAGCTCCACAACCTGCTCGCCGGTCTGACTGCGGTGAACAACGTCGAGATGGCGCTCGAGCTACATCCGCAGTGGTCGACGCGGGAGCGGCGCAAGCGAGCCCTAGAGATGTTGGATGCTGTGGGTCTAGCGGCGCGCGCCGAAAAGCTACCGCACCAACTCTCCGGGGGAGAGAAACAGCGCGTCGCCATCGCCCGCGCTCTCGTCAATCAGCCCAAGTTGATCCTCGCTGATGAGCCGACCGCGTCCTTGGACAAGGCATCCGGTCGCACGGTTGTCGAGCTACTGCACGATCTCGCCAAGCGCCAAGGCTGTACGGTGCTGCTGGTCACCCACGACGTGCGCATCCTCGACATTGCCGACCGCATCCTCCACCTCGAGGACGGCCGCCTGTTCTCGCTGACCAATGCCGTGCTGTCGACAACCCAGCAGCTCTTCGGACTCCTGGCGCAGAACAATCGTACCGGGCAGCTCGTGACCCGCTTAGCCGCCTTGCCGGCGGAAGAGTTTGTCGCCTTGCTCGACGACGTCACCAACGAGTTTCAGCGTTTTCTTCAGCTCATCGAACTCAGCAGCAGCGACGCCTTCGACAGCATGCTCGAGCAAGTCATCGATGCCTTCACTCTCAAGGTGGGAGAGATTCTCAAGGCAGAACGTGCCACCTTGTTTCTCGTCGATCGTGAACGCGGCGAGCTGTGGTCGAAGGTGGCACAGAGTGAAGAAGACAAGCATCTCGACATCCGCATGCCACTGAGCTCGGGGATCGCTGGCAAAGTTGCGACTAGCGGCGAGAGCCTCAACATCTCCGATGCCTACAGTGAGCCGTTGTTCAACCGTGACGTCGATCAGCGCACCGGCTTCCGCACCCGCAGCCTCTTGTGCGTTCCGATCCGCGATCACAACGGCGAGACCTTTGCCGTAGCCCAACTCCTCAACAAGAGCGGTGGCGCGAGTTTCGACAGTGCCGATGAACACCGCTTCGGCGAACTCGCCGCATCTATAGGAGTCGTGATCGAGAGCTGGTGGCGCATGAGCCAGAGGCGAGCCCCGGCTGTCTGACGGCTCGGACGGAGGGACGGAGGGACGGAGGGGCTGAGGGGCTGAGGGGCAGAGGGGTCGAGGGGTCGAGGGGATGCTGATCGTCACATTCGCCTCTGCTCGTAACCCCTTTGCCCCTGCATCCCTTTGCCCCTCGATCCCTCTGCCCCTGCATCCCTTTGCCCCCTCGATCCCTCTGCCCCTCCGTCCCTCTGCCCAACTTGAGCCCAGCCCTTACCCGTGAGGAAACTTTCGTGCGCCCTCTGGCGCCCTGCCCTGCTTGCGGGCAAAACGCACGGGCAGGTTTGTGTACGGGAGGATCTTGTGGATTTCGAACACTCGCAAAGGGCTCAGCAATTCATCGATCTGGTCGAGCGCTTCATCCGGGAACGAGTCTTACCCAGCGAACCGATTTACGTAAGCCAACTGGCGCACAGCAACGATTGGAAGCAATGGCGCATTCCTCCGGTTCTCGAAGAACTCAAGGCAGCAGCCAAGACAGCCGGTTTGTGGAATCTCTTCCTACCCGACAGCGAACACGGAGCCGGGCTCGACAACCGCGACTACGCTCCGCTCGCAGAGATCATGGGCCGCAGCTTCTTGGCCTCCGAAGTCTTTAATTGCAGCGCGCCCGACACCGGCAATGCCGAGGTGTTGGTGCGCTACGGGTCGGAAGAACAGAAGGAGCGCTGGCTCAAGCCGCTGCTCGCTGGGGAGATTCGCTCGGGCTTCGCCATGACGGAGCCAGCCGTCGCATCGAGTGATGCGACCAACATGAAGGCCACGTGCGAGGTGGATGGCGACCAAGTCGTGCTCAACGGTCAGAAGTGGTGGACCAGCGGTGCTGGCGACCCGCGCTGCAAGTTTCTCATCTTCATGGGTGTCACCGACCCTACCGCCGAACGCCACCAGCGTCACTCGATGGTGCTCGTCCCCATGGACTCCCCCGGCTTGAAGATCCTGCGCATGGTGCCGGTCTTCGGGCACCTCGATGAGCCCCATGGCCACGGCGAAATTCTCTTTGACGACGTTCGCTTGCCGAAGAGCAGCTTCATCGCCGGCCCAGGCCGCGGCTTCGAGGTAGCCCAGGGCCGGCTTGGCCCCGGCCGCATCCACCACTGCATGCGGGCCATCGGTGCCGCGGAACGCGCCCTACAGCGATTATGTGAACGGGCTGTCGGGCGTGTTGCCTTCGGTAAGCCACTCGCCAACCTCGGCGGCAATCGCGACATCATTGCCAACTGCCGCATGGCAATCGACCAGGCCCGTTTGTTGACTCTGCATGCCGCTTGGGCGCTCGACCGCTTCGGCACCTTCGGCGCCCTCACCGATATTTCGGCAATCAAGGTGGTGGTGCCCAACGTGCTGCAAGATGTGGTCGACGCCGCAATTCAAATCCACGGCGGTGAAGGCGTAGCCGACCCGGAACTCTCACGGCTCATGGGCATGGCACGCGTGCTGCGCATCGCCGACGGACCAGACGAAGTGCATCGCGGCATGGTGGCGCGGCTGGAACTCAAGAAGTACGCGTAGGCCGGCGTTGACCACGAATTTCGCAGCGACGCCGCTGCCGCAACCAAGTCGAAGACAGGATCAGATCCAAGAAAGTCACACCACAGAGAACACAGAGAACACCGAGAGGATTGCGGCAGAGCGAAAGCACCGGTCTTTAGCTGCTTTTTTTCTGTGGCCTCTGTGTTCTCTGTGGTGAGACTCCTTCTGGAGGGAGATGGTGTCCAGTGGGCAGCTCTCCGGACGCGCCAAGACAAATGCCAAATCGCCACCAGCCGCCTGTTTTCTACGGATGGTATGTGCTGGCCGCTTCCGTGGTCATCGAGCTATTCGGGCTTGGTTTCGGAATCTTCGCCATCACCACAGTCTACCCCTACATCATCGACGCCTTCCCGAGCTGGTCGCGTACCGTCGTCTTCGCTCCGAGCAGCATCATCATCAGTGCTGTTGGCCTGATGAGCCCGCTCACCGGAGTACTCGTCGACCGCTTCCCGATTCGCCGCTTGTTTGCGGTCGGCATCACCATCCAAGCCATCGCCTTGTTCTTGTTCTCTCGCGTAGAGACGCCGACGCACTACTTCGCAACCTCGGCGCTCCTCGGACTCGGCATGTCGGCGGTCACCATCCTGCCCAATCAAGTCTTGGTATCGCGTTGGTTTCACCAGCGCGTCGGTTTGGTCAACGGCATCATCCTCGGTGCCACGGCCCTCGGCGCTGCCATTGCCCCTGCCTTGGTAACGCGCATCATCGAGGCCAGCGATTGGCGCCGCGCCTTCGAGCTAATGAGCCTGCTGGCGTTTTTCCCGCCCATGCTGGCGGCGATGTGGGTGGTCCGCGACCGCCCCGCCGACATGGGCCTGCATCCTTACGGCCACGGACAACGGGCTACCATCTTGGCCGCCGAGCGCCGCCAGTGGACCTTGGCGGAGGCGGTACGCACACGCGCCTTCTGGATTGTTGCGGGTGCGATCTTCGTCGGCGGCATGCCGTGCTACTCCTACAACAAGCACATCCTCGTGCACCTCAAGGAACTCGGATACACGCCTATCCAAGCAGCCGACTACAAGAGCTTATTCTTCCTGATCTCGGCGTGCTCCCGCGTCAGCTTTGGCTGGCTGTGCGATCGTTTCGACAAGCGCAACATGGTGTTGTTGCACTTCGCGCTCATCGGTCTCGGCTATCCGCTTCTGCTCTGGGTACCCAGTGAGCCGCGCTTGCTGGTGCCGTGTCTCGTGATCGTCGGCCTCGGTTACGGCGGGCTGCTGCCTTCGATGCCCATCCTTGCCGTGCACTATTTTGGTCGTACTCACCTCGGCAAGATCCTTGGAACCTACAAGGTTGCCTACGACATTGCCGCCGCCAGCGCGCCGGTGTTTACAGCGTACCTTTACGACATCTACCAAACCTACAGCGTCCCCGACGCCTGCAACTCGATCTTGGCTTGGATCGGCATTGCTCTCATTACCTTTGGTCTACCGCGCCATCTGGAAGACAAATCGGCTTCCAAACCTTGACCCACAGGCAGGGTTGTGGCCAAGGCATACGCGATTTCTTGCGAAGGAGAGGCTGATGGCCAAGTTTCCGACCGAGGTCGAACGTTCGATCACCGTCAAGGCACCGCTCGATAAAGTGTACCGCTATCTCTGGGATGTGGCGGGCTCATCGCCCTGCATTCCCGGCATCGATCAGTGCTCCCCTCTGGGCAACGACACCTACTGCTTCGTCTTCGAAGAGCGATCGAACGGGCCGGTAAGCATGACCGTCCGCTACACCGCCCAGTACGAAGGTAACGGCAAGGACAAGATCACTTTCGTTGGGACCAACGCCGATGGCGACAACACAGAAGTGAAGGGCAGCCTCAAGCTGCAAGCTACGGGCACCGATGCGACAAAGGTTACGCTCAAACAAATGCTCGCGCCCGACACCCCGGTACCACGCCTCCTGCAAGGCTTCCTGAAGTCGTACGTCGAAAGCGAGGCGGCGGAGGCAGTCAAGTCCTACCTGGCCAACCTCAAGCGAACCTTGGAGACGGCTTCTCGTTCGCCGGGATGATTCGAGTTGGGAGTTGGTATCACGACGGTCTGCCCGCCGAGGTGATGAAGGCTGTGCAGAGGCTCCGTAAAGGCACCGCAATGAAGATCGCAACCTGGAACGTCAACGGCATTCGTGCCCGCCAAGCACAAGTGCTCGAGTTCATCGCCAACGAACAGCCGGACGTGCTTTGTCTGCAGGAGCTCAAGGCAAAGCCGGAGCAGATTCCGGAGGAACTCAGCGCCAACGCGGACTACTGGTCCTATTGGCACGGAGCCGCCGCCTACTCCGGCGTCAGCCTCCACCTGCGCAAGCAGCGCTTTGCTGACGCCCCCGCCTTCCATCACCCGCCCTTCGATCACGAGACGCGCATCGTCGCGGCGACTGTTGCCGGCATTACCTATGCGTCCGTGTATGTCCCCAACGGCGGCAAAGACTACGACGCCAAGTTAGCTTTCTTTAGCGCCCTGTTGGCTTACAGTGGCGAGCTGCACCAGCAAGGCGGCCAGCTCATCCTTTGCGGCGACATCAACATTGCACGTGACGAACGCGACGTGCACCCAAAAGAGCGCAAGCCAAGCGCCATTGGCCAACGAGCCGAGGAGCGGGAACTCTTCCAACGTCTCTTGGATACGGGGCTCGTCGACGTGGGCCGGCAGCTCCATCCGGACAGCGAAGATCTCTTCACCTGGTGGGCACCTTGGCGCAACCTGCGCCAGCGCAATATCGGATGGCGAATCGATTATGTGCTGGCTAGCCGTGGCATCGCCGAACGCGCCGAACACTACTCCTCGCAACGCGAGGTCGGCACCAGCGACCACGCCCCCAGCATCGCCACCTTTAAGTTGTAAGCCCGATACCGCGGCCCAATATCCTGCATCTCCTCAGCACGAACAGATTCGCCCAATGATTCCGTTCGCACCAAGGAGACGAATAGCGCCGTCTCGAAGGGCCGGGGATCATCGCCAGGCTGCTAGGCAACGCCCGAATTCACTTCACCGTGCGTTTGCACCCCATCTCATGCAACGCTCTGCATCCTGTTTGCGAAATCTCGGCCGGACGTAGCAGGAGGCAGCGGCTTACCGTCGGCACGGAACAGGGCAATGGCATCTTCGACGATCTGACACAGCTCGTCGAACACCTGCCGCTCGTCATGACCGTGGCAGCCGGCATAGATCAAACCAGGCGAACTTCCGACATAGCACTGATCCTCTTCCGACCATTCCACGATCTTCACGTAGCGAGCACCTTCCTTCATTTCTTCGACTCCTCGATCGCGAACTCAACCGCACGTACCTGATAGCGTTTGGCATCATCCCCCGGGGCGCCGGAAATTACCACCGGCTTTGCTACTTGTGGATGCACGAAATTACGATGACTCCCCTTACCACCGCGATCCACAAACCCCGCCCTCTTCAGATCGCCTATGAGTTCTCTCACCTTCGGCGGCATGCTGGGAGCCTCCTTGCCTCAGATGACACTATCTCCGTTGCCGGGAACTGTTGTTTCAAGATGAATCCGGCACCCGGACGCTCCGAACGATGGGGGTTCGTCGGGTAAGGGAACCCGCTCATAATCTTCACAGTACCGGATGCCCAAGCCCCGTCACCTGAACCGCGTATTCCCGAACTCCCCATGTCGACTTTGGCCTTTTATCCTGAAGGAGTCGCGAGGGACAAGCAGCTACTTCCGCGGACTTGTTGACTCTGCGCCCCGCTCCGCCGAATTGGCGCACCGGGGACCGGAGCCCGTTGTCTCGCAGCCCGAAATCAGCGAGGAAGAGCGGCTCCAAGGGAGCACACATGGCTTTGAATCCCGTTGCTATTTTCAATCGTTGGTTTCGTGAGGCATGCGCTGCTAGCGCCCCGCTGCCGGAATCCATGGCGTTGGCAACCAGCGATCGGCGTGGTCGCCCTTCCGTTCGCTACGTTCTGCTCAAGCAAGCCGACGAGAGCGGCTTCGTGTTCTACACCAACCTCGACAGCCGCAAGGGGCGCGAACTCATCGCCAATCCGTACGCATCGCTGGCGTTTTACTGGGACGTGCTGGGCAAGCAGGTGCGTGTCGATGGCAAGGTCACGCTCGTCGACGAGTCCGAGGCTGATGCCTACTGGGCAACCCGTCCGCGGGAAAGTCAGTTGGCAGGCGCCACCTCATGCCAAAGCCGGCCCATCGCCAGTCACATACTATTGCTGCAGCGCTGGCGACAACTACGCCAAGAAATGAGTGGCAAGGCCGTGCCACGGCCACGCGGGTGGACCGGCTTCCGTCTCACACCGCAGCGAATCGAGTTTTGGATCCGCGGCGAACACCGCTTGCACAAGCGCGAGCTGTTCACACGTCGCCGGCAAGGCTGGGAGAAGCAACTGCTTCAGCCCTAGGGAACTCCTGCACTAGCGCCGCAAGCCATCGGGGTCGGCATCGGAATCGGAATCGGGATCGAACCGAGGCAAACTTGGCAACTACCGCTTGCGTCCATCGATACCGACCCCGAAGCCGATACCGATACGAGCAGTCAACGAGAGAGAGGAACGACCATGATGAAACGCGACATCTTCACCGAAGAGCATGAGCTTTTTCGCGAGCAGTTCAAACGCTTCGCCGAGAAGGAGATCGTGCCCAAGATTGCGCACTGGAATGAAACCGGCATGAGCGATCGAGAAAGCTGGCGGCGCGTCGGGGCCGAGGGCTTTCTTGGTGGCAATGCACCGGCTGAGTATGGCGGCTCGGGTGCCGACTTCCTCTACGACGCAATCGTCATGGAAGAGATGGCCTACCTGCGTGCTCACGCCCTGATGATCTCCCTCCACGCCGACATCTGCATGCCCTACATCACCAGCTACGGCTCCGCCGAGCAGAAGCAGAAGTATCTGCCCGGGGCGATTTCCGGCGACATCGTTCTCGGCGTGGCAATGACAGAGCCGGGCACCGGCTCCGATCTTGCCAACGTGCAGACAAAGGCGATCAAGCAGGGAGATCACTACGTTTTGAACGGGGCCAAGACCTTCATCTCCAACGGCCAGATTGCCGATCTATTCGTCGTCGTCGCCAAGACCGACCCTAACGCCAAGCCGGCACACAAGGGTGTGAGCTTGTTCTTGGTGGAGGCCAACACCCCCGGGTTCCTTCGCGGCCGCAAACTCGACAAGCTCGGCCTACGCGGACAGGACACCAGCGAACTTGCCTTCGAGGACTGCATCGTACCCAAGAGCGCCTTGCTTGGCAGAGAAGGCGACGGCTTCCGCATGCTGATGGAGAAGCTGCAGCAGGAGCGCCTATGCATCGCCGTTGCCTCCATGGCCTCCTGCCGGCGCGCCTTGGACGACACGATAGAATACGTGAAGCAGCGCCGGGCTTTCGGAAAATCGATCGCATCGTTTCAGAACACACAGTTCAAGTTGGTGGAGCTGGCCACGGAAATCGAGATCGGCCAGGCTTTCGTCGACAAGCTGTTGGTGGCGCACGTGCGCGGTGACGATATCGTCAGCGAGGTCAGCATGGCAAAATATTGGACCACCGACCTGCAAAAACGCGTCACCAGCGAGTGCCTGCAACTGCACGGTGGCTACGGCTTCATGCTCGAGTACCCCATCTCGATGGACTACGCCGACGCGGCCGTACAGACGATTTACGCTGGAACCAACGAGATCATGAAGGTGATCGTGGCCAAGCGCATGGGACTCGAGTGACTCGGCATCTGTTGCTCCGGTGGACAGATGTTTGCACATCCTCTCGCTTTCGCCTGTTGTTCCGTTACCCCGGCGAAAGCGAATATTGCGGCGCGAGCGCGACCTGTGACAGTGTTGCCCAAATCCAAGGATGGCGCGGGGGCTTCCCGCGGAAGGAGGGATCATGAAGGCAAAGCAGTTGGTGATGGGAGCGTTGGTCGCTACTCGGCACAGCTTGCTTTGTCGTTTCGTGTGGCGCGGTCGATAAGCATTGGGGCCTCGGAGTGGCCCTCGCCCGATCCCCGAGCCGAAGGGGCGGTTGCTGTATGCGTGAAGGCAATGAGCCTGCGATAGGCCTTCGGGAAAGCCGTAAGCAGTCGATGGAGAGGCGCACGACGTTTTCGTGTAACGAGGGCACGTGTCCTACGAGATCAAGTTTGCGGAGGCTGCTATGAAGACCATGAAGCTCACTGAGGCATCCCGGCCCCTTGCCGAGTACGCTAGCGAACTCGATGAGGACATCGTGCTGGTGACGGGGCGCAACCGGCCGATTGCTGCGGTGGTATCGTTGCGCAACGTCGACCGTGAGGTTCTAGCCCTGAGTCGAAGCCCGCGGTTTCTTGAGATCATTGAGCATTCGCGCAACGACTTCGCGGCAGGCCGGAGCCGTTCGCTGGCGGAAGTGCGAGACCTCTTCGATCTACCGGCGTCGGCGAAAGCGCCCATCCAGCCGACGCGCAAGAAGCGCGCGCGCGGCTGATGCGCAGATGGATAAGGGCCGGACTTACGATCTTTTGGAGTGGGCCTGAAGACTTTCACCCACCGGATCAGTAGTCTGCGCCAATGCAGTTTTTTGCCACTGCCCCCAAGGGAGTCGAGAACCTCCTTGCGGACGAGCTGAAGGGGTTGGGAGCGCAGCAGGTACACGAGGCGCAAGCCGGGGTTTCTTTTGAGGGCGCTCTCGACGTGGCGTATCGCACTTGCCTGTGGTCGCGGGTCGCGAGCCGTGTGCTGTTACCCCTGGGCCGGTTCCCTGCGGCAACACCGGAAGCGCTGTATCGTGGCGTTGGTAATATCGATTGGCGTGAGCACATCGACTCGCAGGCAACTCTGGCGGTCGATTTCTCGAGCACCGGCTCGGCACTCGCGCACACGCAGTTTGGTTCGCAAAAGACCAAGGATGCCATCGTCGACCAATTGCGCGACCGCAGCGGCAGCCGGCCTTCCGTCGAGCTGACGCAACCGAGCGTACGCATCAATGTGCACGTGCGTGCCGATGTGGCCACGCTCAGCATCGATCTCTCCGGCGATAGCCTGCATCGCCGCGGCTACCGTACGCAGAGCACCGCAGCTCCGATGAAGGAAAACTTGGCGGCCGCCATTCTACTGCGTGCCGGGTGGCCGAAGCTGGCTGCGCAAGGGGCGCCGTTCGTGGACCCCATGTGCGGCTCTGGAACACTACCCATCGAAGCTGCCCTGATTGCCGGCGACATCGCCCCGGGTTGGCAGCGTCGCTACTTCGGCTTTCTTGGTTGGCGGCAGCACCAGCCGCAGATTTGGCAGGCGCTAGTGCAGGAGGCCCAGGAGCGGCGCCTCGCCGGGCTGCCTCGCATCCCTACGATTCTCGGCTTCGACCATGAGCCACAGGCGGTCCGCGCCGCCCGGCACAACGTGGCTCAAGCCGGCCTGCAAGAACATGTGACCATCGAGCTCGCATCGTTGAAAGATCTGCGTCCCCCCGCAGCAAGTATGCCCGGACTCCTGGCCACCAACCCGCCCTATGGCGAGCGCATCGGTAGCGATGGCGACCTGTCTGCCCTCTACGGCCAGTTGGGCAGCATCCTCAAGCAACGCTTCGAGGGATGGAGCGCTTGGGTGCTCACCAGCAGCGAACAACTCGGCTTCGCCATCGGCCTGCGCGCCGACCGTTCCTACGCCGTCTTCAACAGCAACGTCCCCTGCCGCCTGCTCAAGTTCCGCATAACATCGCAGTTCCGCATGACCCGCGTCGAGACACCGAAATCGCCGCAGCCCACCAAGCCGTGATGAACTTCCTTTTCTATCGCAGCAACGAATGCTGTGGCCTTGCGGAAGGCGTGTCCAGCAAGAGGCGCATCACACGTAGTCTTTGAAGTCTTCCGGAGTCTCGTCGAAATCCGGCGCCATCCAAATGCGGCCCTTTGCCGAGCCGGGTTTACGATGGACACTAGGCTTATCGAGAGACACAAGCTTGAGCAGAGGCTTGTGCCCCTTGGCGATGATCACTTCCTCACCCAGCAGGGCCTTCTGCACGAGTTCCGAGAAGCGCGCCTTGGCTTCGCCGATGTTGTACTGCGTCGCTGATGTCTTGCTGGATGCCATGATTGGTCCCGCTAGATGACTACCTGGGGACGGTCAACGGCTGGCAACCCGCGTCGCTCGTGTCTTCTGCTCGAACGATCGCTCTTTACCGGCGCACCCTCGATGCGATCCGAAGCAATGAACTCAACCCGAAAACAACAATTGAACCGCGGATGGACGCCGATGAACACGGATACAGGCAGCAGTTACAAGGGCAAGAG
>CAZGSN010000608.1:0-15564 GCA_964528465.1 uncultured Binatia bacterium (SeqCode) | reverse complement strand
GGGTTGATTGGCTGGAGACCCACAGCTTGCCGGTCACGTTATTGCTCGTCACGTTGCTGGGCTTGGGGTTGAACCTGACCCCTTGTGTATACCCGTTGATTTCCGTCACTGTCGCCTTCTTCGGCAGCCAAGGGCATCACCACCCGAGGAAGGTCGCCTGGCTGGCCAGTCTGTATGTGGTTGGTATCACCGTGAGCTTTGCCGCCGTGGGAGTGGCGGCAGCTTCCTCCGGGGGCGTCTTCGGCTCTTTGTTGCAGAAGCCACCGGTACTGCTGGCGATTTCTGCGTTGATGGTAGCGCTGGCCCTCAGCTCGTTTGGGCTCTACCAACTACGGCCGCCGGCGTGGCTGATGTATCGCATCAGCAGCAGTGGCGGCGGTGCTGCGGGTGCGCTGTTCATGGGGCTGACCATGGGTATCGTTGCCGCACCTTGCGTTGGCCCGGTCGTCCTGGGGTTGCTCCTGTTCGTTGGCGCACGGCAAGACGTGCTCCTTGGCTTCGCTCTGTTCTTTGCCCTCGGATTGGGCATGGGCCTCCCGTACCTTGGCTTGGCGCTAGCTGCCGGCTCGATCAAGACGTTGCCGCGCTCGGGCGAGTGGCTGGTGTGGGTCGAGCATGTCTTTGGTTTTCTGCTCTTGGGTATGGCTGTGCACTTTCTGACTCCGCTACTGCCCGCGCAAGCCAAAGCGTACGCCTTGCCGAGTCTGCTTGCCGTAGCTGCGATTTACCTGGGATTCCTCGATCGCTCCGGATTACAGCAACCGTCTTTCGGCCGATTGAAGAAAACGGCCGGGGTGGTCGCCTTGGTGATTGCATGCTGGTCTGCCTTGCCCCCCGCTGCCCAGAGCGCCATCGAGTGGCAGCCGTTTGTCCCCGATAGTTTGGTACGAGCGCGGCAAGCCGGTCACCCGGCTTTGGTCGATTTCGTTGCCGATTGGTGCATCCCCTGCCACGAAATGGATGCCAAGACCTATACCGATGCGGGGGTCCAAAGGGAGGCCGATCGATTCGCCATGTTCAAGGCCGATATCACACGAGAGTCGGACGAGATGACGGAGCTTACCGACAGCTTCGCGGTTCGCGGCGTACCCACCGTGATCTTGTTCGACAGCAACGGTACCGAGGTGACGCGCCTGGTAGGCTTCACCGGCCCCGAAGAGATGCTCGACGCCATGCGCAAGGTGCAATAGGTCGGCATACCCTCGAGCAGACTAGGAGGGGTGGACTCTATCGGCTGCTTGCGGATTAGTTGTCCGTGCCGTTGAGACGCTGCTCGGGGTTGCTGCGTCGATCAAGCTCAACCTCGCGCCAACGTTGTAGTCCCACCCGTAGGTAGCCAGCGTTCAGGTCCAACACCTCGCAGATGTAAGCGAACGAGAAGGGAAGTCGCTCCTCACTCATGACCCACTCTTCGGTTTCGCGGAAGAGCCGGCGACCATGGCGATCAAGGGAAAAAGCGTACTTTTGATACATGTTAATGGCATCTTGCAGCACGGCAAACACCAGCTTGTGCTCCGCCACGCCGGAGCGACGATGCCTAGCATCAAACTGCATCGGCAAGATCACGTCGGGCTGCAACAAATACTGTAAGCCTTGGTCACTCATGCGCTTCCTCCGTCACAAATAGATCTCTCCCGACGGCGGTCGTTCGCACAGGCAAGCTCCGCAGTAGGGGCACGATCGCGAACGTAGGCCGTGCTCGCACCAAGTAGCCTGTGCAAGCTCAAAGGATTGCTCACAGTACGGACAGCGCACGCTGTACCGTGTGTCGACCTTTGCAGTATTGGATTCGCCCGCTTTCATCCCATCGCAAGGCTCGCAAGGCACAGGCCATATCGGAACTGCCCACGGCAACGCGTCTTTTCGCGAAAGGCTTCGCAGTGTTGGAAATCCGCGGCCGCAAGGTCTGAGAATTCCGGCGCAAAGCACTGTTCCTCCGGGTAGCGGCTTGGGGGAGGCCTGGAAGCCCATGCTGTAAGGCCCCACTAGTATCGCCAATCCGAAGCGACGGAAGTGGATAGCGTTTGCATGCCCTTCGACGACAAAACGTCGAACCCAACCGCGTCGCTGCTTGTCGGCACAACCGACCTCAAGCACCATCCATCGAGAATCCCGATGTATTAGTTTGAGATTACCGTTTTGCCTCTGGATCGCTTTCTCCTGTAAGAAGCCTCTCGTTGCTGGCGTAAGCAGCCAACGACGAAAGCGTGGAGGGCCGTAGAGATGATTTCGAAAATCGCAGGACGCACCACAAGAAGCCTTGCTTGGGTGTTGGGTGCCTGGATGGCAATAGTTCTATTGTGGACGCCGGTTTCGGCTGCCCAAGTGCGCAAGCCGCATAAGCCGCATACGCAGCCGTCACGCCCGCAATTGAATCGCCCCGACCGCGTTCGTAAGCCGCACAAGCCCCACCTGCGGCCTACCCAACCGACGCGCCCACACCGGCCAACTTTGAATCGACCTCATCGTGCTCGGAAACCGCACAAACCACACAAGCCGCATGTGCGACCAGAGCAACCTAACCGTCCGCAGCCTCCAGAGGTCGGGCGACCGGTGCGCGTGCGTAAGCCGCACAAGCCGCACAAACCTAGGACCTGAGGTGTGACTCAGAAGTCTCGTTACTGCCTTCCGACTTGATGGGGTTCGAAGGCCCCCATCAAACCCCGCGCGTCGACCCGGCGCGCGCCTCCCGGCCGGGTGGATCCCCCCCAATCCACCCGGCCGTTGCCCTTTTTGCGGAGGGCAACCTTGTCCACGCGATTCGTACGAGGATCGCAGTCCTGCCGTTGCAGCAGCACAGAACCTCCTCTGATTCGGTGGGACTAGGCGTAGGAACGACGAAACCCGCTCGGTGAAGGCGCTGTTCGCGGAGCATCTTCTAGGGTTGTCTCTTGCCTCCACGACGTTCCGCGTAACAGACCAGGCGTGATGGGACTCGCATGCCCGCGAGTCCATGTCTGGCCAAGGCCGATTCTTCGCAGGTAATCGAGCCCCCTCGGTGTACCGCTTGCCTTTCGTTGGGGCTTGCGTCGCAACCTGGTTCTCCACTATCGGGCGTCGGCGTGGTGTGCCGGAACGGCTCGACGACGCGTCACAAGGACAGCGGTTTGTAGCAATGGCAACGACGGCTCACCCCAAGAAGGCATCTCGAAGTGCGACCTTACCCAAATTGGGGCGTGAGGCGAATACGCACACGGGCGCCATTGCCCCAGGGAGCCAACCCGGACACCTGTCACAGTTGGAACACTCCGGCTGGTTCGCATTGCTGGCGATCCTTGGATTTGCGGCCTTCGTGCACACCCGGGTCTACCCGATGGTGTCCGATGTCGACAGCTTCTACCACATGCGTCACTCGTGGCTGTATCGAGCGAACGGTTTTTTCGATTCTTCGTTCCCCTGGGCTCAGTTTTCCGTAGTGCGCGTGCAGGCGGCGGACCTGTGGTACGGTTTTCACATCCTCACCATACCGCTGACCTGGCTCGGTTCCTTAGTCGACGCCATCTACGTAGGCGGGTTTCTGGTGACGGTCTCTTCGTTGTCGCTGTTCTTTCTCTGTTTTCGTAAGCTGGGCGTACGTTGGCCTTTGTTCTGGGTGTTTTTTTTGGCCCTGATTTGTGCGGATGTTCTGTATCGGCTCACCATGGTGCGCCCACACCCGCTCTCCCTCGGCCTCAACCTTCTCCTATTCAGCTTACTCGTCGGCAAACCGGAGAAGGCCACACGGGTAGCCATCTTCCTCGTCGCGGCGGCGTTGGCTTGGCTTCACCTTGCACTGATTTGGTTGCCTGTGTTCGTGGTGGGGCTGGTTTGCCTCGTTCGTCTCCTACATCGACAATCGCCGCGTTGGGCAGATGTCATGGCTTTTGTTCCCGGCCTGACTCTGGGCGTGCTCCTGCGACCGCATCCTTTCGGCGCTCTGCATCTCGCCTACGTGCAAGTCGTCAAGCTCCTGCTCGAGAAGCAGGGCGATCTCAACCTTTCTTTCGGCATAGAGTTGTACCCCTTCTATTGGCAGGCCTTCGTCGACATGTTTGTGCCGATCACCATCCTTCTGGCAGGCGCCATCGGCTACCTCCTGTGGATGCGCCGGAGCCGGCAGTGGCTTCGACTCGACCTCGACACTCGCGTGGCGTTGTGGGCTAGCCTGCTCTTAGGCCTGGTCTTCTACGTAATGTCTTTCACGGTGGCGCGACGCTCCCATGAGGTCTTCTTTGGTGCAGCCACCATCTTCCTGGCCCTAGTGTTTCATCGTGCACGCCAACCTTCTCGGCACTCGTTCGGCGCCCAGCTCGGCGTGCCCGCTGCACTCTTGGCTGTACTTGCCTTGCCCTTTGACATCTCGATTCTCGATGAGATCGAGGCGCGTGCCTTTCACCCGGGCAAGATGCAGGCTGTTGGTGAGTGGCTGCACAGCCACGCGCAGCCTGGCGAGGTTGTGTTCCATACTCACTGGGACCGCTTCGCCGAATTGTTCTTTTGGAACCCCGGCAACTACTACATCAACGGCATGGACCCGATCTTTGAGTACGCGTACGACCCGGGATTGGCCTGGAAGAACCGCTACTATGAACTCGACGTTGCCACCGAGGCGACGTGCGCGAACCATCCATGCACCACGGACCAGATAACGGCAACGCGTCCGTGTCTAAAGGAGGATTTTCGAGCCTCCTACGTGGTGATCGAGCCTGACCGCACTCCGAATCTAAGCGTCTACCTCGTCAGCACCGCAGGATTCTCCAAGGTGTTCGAATCCCCTACCCGGGTACAAATCTTCCGCGTCGATTGATCCGCCCTCGACACGGTAAATCGAGACGAACCCGGAGAGCTCGAAGCAATCAGCCGGTGGTTGAGCGCAGCGATACCACCGGTATCTAGGTGGCCCCCGTGTGTCGCACCCCGGCAGGGGTGCCAGCACGTCCCGAATCAAGAGGCCCTTCGACTACTAGCACCCTGCCGGGTGCGTAATCCGTTCTCCTAGCCGGACCGAGCTAGGCAATTGGTCAAGAACCTGCGGGATACGGCACTGAGGCGGCACTCAGCAATCATGAGTGCTGGACCCCTGAACGAATAGGCTTTCGGGAGGCAAGCACCTTGGGGCAGCACGATCTCGGGCCGGTGGACCGGCATCATCAAATGGCAGGCATGGTCGGCTGGCTAGCTTGTAGGGCCGGCCCCCCGACCATCACCACCATCCCCCTGAGCCGAATCAGCTTCCGGCCCGGGATCGGGCTACAACGTGGCGCTTGCGCTCATCGCTTCGCTTCAGGGCCCGAGGCCGCACTTCTCCTCGGCCGTCGGTAAGAACGAACCGTATCCGGCCGGAGCGCTAGGCAGCTTCCGCAGTATCCCTCGATTCGGTCTCCCAAACGATGCGGAGCTGTGGGTCGGGCCAATAAACACAATAGACTCCGGTGCGAACGCTGGCGTCCAAGTGCGCGGACAGAGACGGATGATGGATTCGGATGCGTGCCAAAGTATCCTTGATGGCCCTGGTAACATTGATGCGGGCACGTTCGGCATCCTCCGGCAAGGCGTTCTCCCTTTTCCCGCTGATGGCCTCCAGCCTGGCCGCGGCAACCTTTTGTCCTGGCTGGCGCAGAAGCTCGGCCAGCAGCTCAAACCCCCTCCGGTTTCGAAATCGTCGCACACAGCTCGCATACAGCACCGTCCAGTACTCACCCTCGAGTCGAAAAACGCATTCCATCGGACCCTCCCGGCAGCGTTCCAAACCTATTGGCTGCTGCTTCCAACCCGCAGGCGTTCACTGCCATGGAACAATTGTTCACTTGCGAAGCCTGGGCAAAAAAATGTGTCTTTTTTCGGAGAAGCGAGGCCTGGCCCGCATAGGCGGACAGGCGCAGCCTTCCCAGTGCGGAGAGTGCTCCGCGGCTGGCCGATTGGCCAGGCCGCTTCCCCACTCCCCCGGTCAGCTCTCGGTAAGTAGCGCTTCGACGAATGCTGCAGGGTCGAAGGGGCGCAAGTCTTCGGCTCGTTCGCCCAAGCCGACGTAGCAAATCGGCAACCCAAGCTCGGAACGAATGGCGAACACGGCGCCACCCTTGGCCGTACCGTCAAGCTTGGTGAGAATGATCCCGGTCAGGCGCAAAGCCTCCTGAAAGACCCGCGCCTGGTTAATGGCGTTTTGTCCGGTAGTAGCGTCGATCACTAGCAAGCTCTCGTGAGGTGCACCCGGCAGTTGGCGTTCGATGGTTCGCAGGATCTTCTTGAGTTCTTCCACCAAGTGCTGTTTGACGTGCAGTCGACCAGCGGTGTCGACGATTACCACATCCACATGGCGCGCTAGGGCTGCGGCCATGCCATCGAATGCGACCGCCGAGGGGTCGGCACCCTGCTGGTGGCGCACACAGTCGGCACCGGCACGTTCCGCCCAGGTCTGCAACTGCTCGCTTGCCGCAGCTCGGAAGGTATCGGCGGCTACCAGCAGCACCTTCTTCCCCTCCTTGGTGTAGCGGTGCGCCAGCTTACCGATGGTCGTTGTTTTTCCGACGCCGTTGACACCAGCCACCAGAATCACGTGTGGTGAGTGCTGCGCCGCAGTCGCAGCCGATGCAGTCAGAACAGCCGTCATTTCCTCGCGCAATGCCTGGCGCCACGCCTCGATGTCGTTGAGTTCACGAGCGCGCCGGCGCAGCTTTTCGAGTAGCGCATGCGTGGCCTTGACCCCAACGTCCGAGGTCAACAGCACTTCTTCCAGCTCCGACAAGCGCGCCTCGACGCTTTGATCCGTCCCCCATGCTCCTTGCAGGCGCGCCAAGAAGCCCTGACGGGTCTTGCCCAAACCTTGCAGAAAGGAAACGGGAGCCGGTGCGATCGGCGACGCTGCGGCTGCTTGTGGTCCCGCTTGCGATGAAGCGGCTGGGCGCTCGCGGGCACGCTTGCTCCACCACAACCCGGCTACCCCAGTCAGCATGAGGACAGCCACAGCGCCTATCGCCATGGCAATCTCGGGAGTCATGGCCGCAAGAGCAGCGTCGACAAGTTGGTTCATTCCTAGGCCTGGTAGAACTCAGCGGATACGCGGCAATACTTCTTTCTCGAACAGCCTTAGCCCGGCCCAAGCGAGATCAGGAGAAAGGCCACCCATGAGAGGGTGCAAGATGATACGCCCCTGCTGCTCGGCCAAGGCAACACATTGGTCCGGCGTAACCACCTCGTAGACACCGCTCTTCTTCACATCGTCGATCGTGGTCGCATCGACGTGCACCTGCGAGCGCTGATCGTGAGTTTGCCAAGCATGGTAGGTCTGCGCATCGTACAAGGCGTGCGGGCCGATGCGCTCCCAGTCCGCCTGCGGATCGTTGCTCACATGGACAAAGCCGGGACCACCTGGCAGAGCCACGAAGCCGCCGCTGAAGTCGTTTTTCTTGCACTCTTCTTCGTAAAGAGCAGCCAGCTTAGGGTCGCCGATCGCAGGGAAAAACCCCGCCCGTAACCGCGCGGCGCGCTTAGCTGCCTTCTCCGTCGAGCCGCCAATTAGCACCATCGGTGGGCTCTTCGGCTTGGGTGTCACGCGCACCGTCCGCCCTCGCCATGCGAATGGCTCGCCGGTCCAAGCCTGCCGCGACACCTGCACGCATTCATCGAGCAGCTTACCGCGCTGCTTGCGATCCACCCCCGCCATATCGAACTCTTCTTGGCGGTATCCCAAGCCCGCAACCAGGCTAACGCGGCTATTGCTGACTAGGTCTAGCGTGGCGAGCTGCTCGGCCAAGCGAATCGGATCGTGCAGCGGCGCCAGCAGAGCAGCAACGTTGATGCGAATGTTCTTGGTACGGCCGGCAATGGCCGCCGCCAGCGTCAGTGGCGCCGACATGTATCCATCGTCCACTCCGTGATGCTCGGATAGCACCACGATATCGAGACCGAGCCCGTCGGCCCACTCACACATGTCGAGACACGCCGCATACTGGTCTGCATGCGTTGCCGTGCTCATCGGCGGCACCCGCAAGTCGAATCGAATTCCTACCATGGCCATCGCTCATCGCCTCCTCGGATCAGGATGCCGGGCTTGTATACGCCGGCCATACGCACGGCAACGATCAACTATCCTCGTGTCTGGTTTCTGCAAGTCCAAGCGCGTCGGCCTGGCTTCTCACCTGCTTCTTTCTGGCATGGCTCCGGCCAGGATCAGTGCCCCTTTTCGCTCCAATCGATGCCAACGCTCTCGAACATCGGCTTCAGAAAGGACGAACCATAGGTAGATCGATCTCGAACTGTTGCTCCCCTGAATGACCCAGGAAGAGGACCGGACGCTTCGAGATTAGCGCTATCTTCCCAGAAGTTTCCAAGGATGTCGTAGAGAGGTTTCAATTCATGAGCGGCGACCTCAACGGCAAGGTCAAACAGCTCGAGGTCCATGACACAGAATGGGAAGCCCAACCGAGCCAGTGGGTGCGTGCTATCCCTTGTCGCCCTGTAACGGACCTGTTCGTTGAGCATATAGGGGCCTTCGGCTGTCACCGCGACGAGTATCGGTTGTGCCCCCGCTGTTGAGTCGATATCAGCTTGGACATCTGCGTACTCCGGCAATCGCTGGCGGAGATCTGCAAGCTTTGCGGGGGCCTTGCAGAGGGCTTCATACACTGGCGTGTAGTTCTCGTCCAAGGACGTTTCGGACATCGTAAAGCGTGTCATTGCTAGCAGCCGACGTGCTTTTGACTCGACGAGGATGAGTCTAGGACCGGGGTTCTCAATGATAGTAAGGTCCGGGCCTTTGACCTCGGTGGGCCGCCGGTACTTTCGCTCGGGAATCACGCATCTTGCCGACGTTCGGTGCTCGACGAGCTTCCTAAGATACACCTCTTGAGCGGCACCTCTGAATTCGTTGTATCGATTCCCTAGATTCTCCTGGAGCACGAAGTGAATGACGTCTGGAAAGCTGCGAAAGAACAGCGCCAGGTTGGGGACCGTACACTGGCCATTGACGCAGACGACCGGATACCGTTCGAGAACGCTAAGACGCCATCCTTCTGGCCCGATCGTATACGGAGGGTTCCTTCGTAGCTTTCGCAGCACACATACCTCGCCCGAAAAGATCCGAAAGTACGCGTCTACCGCGTGATCAGGTAAAATCGAAGCTAGGGATTTCTTGAAAGCATCAATCGAGAAGGCCCCGATAGGTCCCCCTTCAGCGAATCGGGAAAAGAGTTGCTTCAGCGTTTTCATTTGCTGTTGTTGCCGGAAAACGGAACGGTCATTTGTAGGAGGACGTTTCGGCACGGTGGTCAGTGACATGTCGGCGAGACGGCGGTAGAACGCGTCGACGTGCAAGTGGACCAGCAAGAGTTGGAAAATGCTGGCGCCGAGTACGCGCTCGCTCTCGGCCGGGAGAATAGTCGCCAGGGCACGGTACTCCGAGGGGAATGCTGCCAGCTCAACTCGTGGCAACACGTCAAGCATCGCGACGAGCCTGCCAGTGTTCATAAAGAGTCGGGGCTCTTGATAGCGAATCTGAAGATTGGCCATTCGAGCAAAGAACCGGCGTGCCGCGTACAGCAGCTCGCTTCGTTCGCCGCCAGACTGAAGCTCCTGTTCTAGCCGTGGATCGTCCATGGCTTGGTGCGTAGCGTTGCTAACATCGACCAGCTCATCGAACGTCAAGCATTCGGTCTTGTAGGTCATGGCCCTGCTGCTCAGAACGGCTTCGCAGAGTAGTCGCTGCTTTTCCGAATTCCACAATGGCGCGATGTCCGCCGCAAAGCCAACTCGCTCAATTGCGGACAAGTACGCGCACATGCGCAGGAGCCAGCCGAGATTTCTTCGATTTAGTTTCACTACCGCGTCTTGGAAAGTGGCCATTACACCTCCTCAAGAAGCGGCTGAAGATCCCGCTCTCCATGCAACACGCGGACAATCTCTACACCACCAGGAAGCGGACGGTAGAAGATCAGATGCTTGGGAAATCGGGGGATCGGCCATGTTCGCATATCGGCAAGTGAGGGATTGTCGCTGGCGTAGCGACTGCCCATCTCTGGGAATCTTGCGAGCCGGTGAAAGGCAGACTCCGCCGCATGAAGAAAGCGCATTGCTTTGGCTGGAAATGGTTTCTTCGTATCACTTCGCGTGACCCACCAACGCCTCGGCGAAGCGTTCCAAGCCTGCCAACGAGGTCGGGCCTTCGCTCACTACCGGCACGGCGGCGAGCAGCGGCAAGTGGGTCTGCTCGTGCAGACGTTCCAAGGCGCGGTGTTGGCGGCTGGCAAGCGCCGTGAGTTCTTCGTAGTTCTTGATCAGCTTCGAGCGCAGTGGCTCCTCCCATTCCGCCAGCACCGGGTCGCTGCCTGCAAGGTCGATGCTCCCGAATGCCAAGACTCGGTTGGCAACGATGCCGGCAATGGGATACCGGCCCTGGCGCAGGTCGCGATGAAAACCAATCGTCGTGGCCACGGTATAGGGATCGGGGGTTGTCACCAGAACGAATCCCGTGCTCGATGCGCGCAACAACTGCCCCACCTCGTCGGCACGCCGCGAGAAGCCGTCGATCATCGATTCAAAGCCCGTCATGAAATCGGCAAGGTCGCGCAGTAGGTCCAACCCCGTCCACCGCTCCAGCCCCTTCAACAGCGTCGTCAATGCCATGCGCGCAGCGCTCGACGTGCCGGCAAGCAAGCGAGAGGGGGATTGCAACAAGCTGACGGCACGCGACGCAAGTAGCGACATCAGCTTGTTAGGAGCAGCAAGCAAGTCGCGAGCATGGGAGCTGGGCGGGGTGTCCACAATCACCGTGTCGTAGTGTTCGGAGCGCACCAACTCGTGCAGCATTTCCATGGCCATGTACTCGGCAGAGCCAGCCAGGCCGTTGGATAGCTCCTGGTAGAGCCGATTGGCGTGGATGCGTGCCGCGGTCTCCGCATCCGGAGCAAAGCGCTGAATCAAGGCATCGAAGGTGCGCTTGGGATCGAGCGCCAAAGCATCGAAACACGCATCCTCCCTGATCACCACACGGTGTGGCTCGATCGACAGCTCGGAGAGCCCAAGCGCGTCTTTGAGCCGTCGCGCCGGATCGACGGTGATCACCGCGACGCGACGTCCCCGCAAGGCCGCCGCACAAGCAAGAGCCGCTGCCGTGGTCGTCTTGCCGACGCCACCGGGACCGACGCAAACAATCAAGCTACGGTCGAGCACGTGTTGCATGGCTACTCCAGGAGGCTCTCCGACCATGGGTCGGCTACTATCTCGCCGGACACTGCCTTCCACAGCGTGCGCCCAAATGGCTTGAGATCGCTGGCGTGGACATCCTCGCGAAACAACTGGCGCAGCAAAATGGGGCTGACACCCAGAGCACGTCGAATCTGCGCCACATAACGCTCACCCTCCCGTCGCGCCGCAATGGCGAAGCGCGCCGCCGCGATGACTGGTGGTGACGATGAAGAGGCGGCGGCGTCAGCGCAGAGAAGATGCGATTCGGCACCCGTGAAGTTGCGCGGGAACACGCGGTTGATCACCGGCCGCGTCACATGCAGGGCAAGATCCAGATCTAGTGCGCGATAGACCTCGATGGTTTCACGTACCACCATTTCTTCGGCGAGGCTGACCACCATCACTTGTGTACGCCGGCGATCGGCAAGCAGCCCTGCCAGCTTGTGGGCGGTGCCTCCGATAGGTCCACCCGGCACCATGCGTGCGATGTTCGCAGGTGCCCGCAGCAGAGTTAGCGCGTGACCCGTTGCTGGACCGTCGACCACCACCAATTCGTAGGCCCGGCGGCGGCTACCGAGATAGCTAGGGTCAGTCCACCCGAGGATACGTTCGAGCAAGAGAAACTCGGTGAGACCGGGTGCTGCGGTCGTCAAGGCAGTAAAGGTTGAACTCGATAGTAAGCGATCTGCCATCCACTGGAGCGGCATCGAGCGAGAGAAATACTGTTCGACGAGTTGCCGTGAGTCGACGCACACCGCGTCGAGATTCGACTGCAATCGCTGCGGCGCTGCGCTGAGGTGCGGGAACGAAAACACCTGTGCGAGGGAGCCATCGTTGGCGGTCTCGACAATGAGCGTGCGCAGCCCTTGCGCGGCGGCGTGCTGGCCTAGCGCGGCAGCGGCGGTGGTCTTGCCGACCCCACCTTTCCCGGTGACGAACACGAGACGCGCCGGCGGCATGGCGCGCGATACTAGCGACAGCCAACAGAGCCTACAAATTAGCCCATGTCTCGGCTGAAATAACGACACGCTTGCAAGCTTCCGGCACTATCAAAGCCGGGGCCCAGCACCAGATGGAGCCCACGACGGTGGTATTCCAGCTCTGGGTCCCGGCTTTCGAGACTGTCGATGTACTGTAGGGGCAGCCCTTGTGGCCGCCCGATTCCCCACCCGGATGGGCACAAGGAGGCTGTCTGAAAACCCTGCCTGAGGCTTGGGGCCGGAGGCTAGGGACTGACGAAACCCAAGCCCCGGGCCACCAGCCCTGAGCCCCACAGCTTGGTTTTGAGACTGAACGGAGAGGCGATCTCTGGAGGCAGCGTGTCAAAGCCTCCAGCACTTGTGCAGAGGTTCCTTACCTCCCGCGATTCACGAGGACATTCGCTCGGGACCTTTGGCACGAAGGTAGAGTCCCAGGCTGGAGCATTTTGCGAGTCGCAGGCAAGCTTCGCGAATCCTGGTGATCACGACGTACCGTCCTGGATGGCTGGATAACGCGCATGGAAGAAATCGCATCCTCTGGCGCCTGAGACCGAAGCGAGATAACCCCAGCGCGGCTCTGACCGCACCCGAACTCCCGAGCTTCATCGAGGTGGGGACGGATGCGGTCGTTCAGGCTCGATCGAGACCGGCCGCGCAGACTGTAGGCCGTAGACCGGAGGCCGTAGGTCGGAGGCAGATTTCAGGATGCCAGTTGTTGTCCAACATCGCGCGGATACCGGACCTCGCTGCGAGCATTTGCGCGTGCCGACAAGATTCGAATCTTTTGTTACACGGAAGCTGGGAAAGAGATGGCTTGATAACGCTGGGCAGTTCAGTCCGAGGAATCTGCCATGCGCTCCAAGCCCATTCGCCATGACGAACATGAAGGCCATGAAGTCAGGAAAAAGGGAACGCCATCGGGCGATTCTTCTTTATGAGCTTCATGATCTTCATGGTTTGCTTCTTCGTACCAAGTCAACCTCGCCCGTATCGGGATCATTACAGAATCCACGTGGTGTCGGTGAGGAGGGAACTTTTCTCGGTACTTGCGTGTCGTAAGATCAGGAAGCTTGAGGTTGAGATGAATCACAGCGCCGACTTCTCCATTCTTTCCCGCCGCCGCTTGCTCAAGCTGTCGCTTGGTGCCGGGGCGGTGTTGTTCATGGGCAGTGGTGGGGTGCTTGCCCTGCGTGGGCGTGCCGCGCGTGTGCACGGATTGCGTTGTCTGTCGGACCATGAGTACCGCACTCTGGCGGCCCTAGCGCAGGCCTTGTTCCCGCGCGGCGGCGGCATTGCGATTGGAGCTGAGGACCTCGATTTGGCTCGCGACTTCGACAAGTTCCTGGCTGACGAGCCCGAATGGAATCAAGCCGACCTCAAGCGGGCATTGTTTCTCCTCGAAATCGCACCCGTGCTGTTTGCCGGCAAGCTACGGACATTCAGTCACCTCGATCTCGAAGAACGTGTCGAGCATTTTGCCGGCTGGGCCAACAGCCGTTGGCTACTTCGACGACAGGTGGCCTTGGCGTTTCGTCGCTTCTTGTCGTTAGCCTTCTACGATCGAGCGGAGGTGTGGAAGCACATCGGCTACGAAGGTCCTCTCGTGAACGTGAGCGAGGCGGGCGCATAGCCATGAGCATCCTTGACTTGTCCCAGGCTGCGCCGCCCCGTGATCTAAGCGTGGACGTTTGCATCATTGGTTCCGGCTCGGGCGGGGCGACGGCGGCGTGGGAGCTGGCGAAGAACGGGCGCGAAGTTGTGGTGCTCGAAGAGGGCGGCGATTTCACCGGCCCCAAGCTCAGTGAGCGTGAGTCGCAGATGTACGACCAGCTCTACATGGAACGCGGCGGGCGCACGACCAGCGACATGGGCATCACCGTAATGCAGGGACGAGTGCTCGGCGGCGGCGGCGTGATCAATGCTTGCGACGTCGTGCCGATTCCTGACGGCGTGCTGCGCCACTGGCAGAAGCACTACGGGCTCAGTGATTTCGGACCTGGCACCATCAGGCCATTTCGCGACATGGCCTTAGCCGACTTGGTCGCCAGCCACCCCGATGAAGCGCAGATCAACCGCAACAACCAGATTCTGCGGGCGGGGGCGGCAGCGTTGCATTGGCGTGGGGAGATCATGCTGCACAATCGTGTCGGTTGTGCCGGGGTTGGCGTGTGCCTGATCGGTTGTCCAGTGAATGCCAAACGCAATCCGCGCTTCGTTGCCATTCCGAACGCCATCGACGCAGGCGCACGCTTCTTTACTCGTGCCCGAGTGGTGCGCATCGAGGCTGCTACCGCTGAACAGAAGGTTCTACACGTGCGTCGGCTCGATGCCCGCGGCTACCACGAAGGTGAGGCGTTTGAGGTTCGCGCCAAAGTTGTCATTCTGGCCGCCAACGCCATCAACTCAGCGCAGTTGCTGCTGCGCTCGGGGCTGGGCAACGAGCACGTCGGGCGCCACCTTACCTTGCAGCCGCAGTTGCCTATCTCCGCGTTGTTCAAGGACGAGGTGCGCAGTTTCCGAGGAATTCCGCAGTCGTTTGCGGTGACGGAGTTTGAGGATCTCGACAACGCCGAGCATGGTTGGTGGGGGTATCGCATCGAGTCGATCGGCGGCACGCCGGGAATCGTGGCGGGGAATCTTTCGACCTATGGCGACGCCGGCAAACGCTTGATGCAGCACTATGCGCATACGGCGTCGGCGCTGCTGCTCCTTCCTGACGACCCGTCGGGTCGCGTGCGCGTGGAGAGTTCCGGACGTGTGCGCATCGACTACACGCTGACCAGCGAACAAGTGACGCGCTTTCGTGCCGCGGCGAAAGCGGCCGCCCGCCTTTATCTCACGGCAGGCGCCAGCGAAGTGGTGGTGCCGACGACACCTGCCGTCACCTTGCGCTCGCAACGCGATCTCGCCTTGTTGGACAACCTTGATTTGCGCCCAGCCAGCGCCCCGCTGATTAGCGCCCACCAACAGGGCAGTGTCCGTTTCTCGCCAAGCCCGAGGCAAGGCGGTGCCGACCCGGAAGGCCAGGTGTACGGCACCCGTGGTGTCTATGTATTCGACTCTTCCGGCTTCCCTTCCAGCGCCTCCAGCCACACCATGACCCCTATCCTCACCATCTCCCGATATCTTGCCCGGCAACTGGTGAGTCACAACGGAAGGTGAGCTTAGCTCCAATTCCAGTCAGTTAACGACCGGTGTCTGCAAGCAACGCCCTCTCCCGCACTTTCGCATTTTTGCGGGATGAGGAGGGGTGAGGGTTCCATTCGACCGATTCGGGCTATTTGTCCAGAAAAATCAGTTGGAACCGCGGATGGACGCGGATAGACGCGGATTGCTTGCGCAATGGATCAAAACCAAGAAACACGAAATTGTGAGCCGACAAACCGAACATGTCGCTCCTTCTGCCCTTGCGGCTCTTGCCTAT
>CAZGSN010000607.1:0-13373 GCA_964528465.1 uncultured Binatia bacterium (SeqCode) | reverse complement strand
CAATCCGGCTGGTGCGCCGCGGGGGCGCGGCGTCTCCATTGCTTGTAAACATTGATGAATCTGAGTTGGAGACGGGCCGCCCTCGGCCCGCATCTGACGGAAACGCGAATTGGCGGGCAAAGCCCCTTGAGGCCTACCGCTATTACTTCCACGGCCGAAACTCCGGAAAGGCAACGGTCACGCCGAACCGCACCGTCGTTTGCGCGGCCATCGGGGCATTTTGGCGATACGCCATCCACTCGCCACTCACGAAAAGGTTGAGAGGCGGCATCCCTTCACGCAGAAACACGCGGCCGATGCCAAAGCTGACCGGAAGCAGGGTTGCCGAGCCATGTTGCCAATTGACCGACCACGTGGCATCAGCCGACTTCACGTACCAACCGCCCGGCAGGGCCACCAGCAGAAGCGGCTGAAAGAGCAGGGTGCTTACTGGAGGCCGATCGGATGAGGTGTAGGCAAAGGAAATTGGATTCTGAAGCAACCCCCCCAACAGCAGCCAAGGCACACCCTTGTAGAGGGCGGCAAACATAGGACCTGCCTGCCACGCCCCTTGCCCCGCTGTCTTGTGGGTTGCGGTTGGGAATACCAGGGTCGGTCCAAAGGCTAGAGTTAGTCCGCTCTCACGACTTGGCCACGGCAATACCAACGCATCAAACAACTGAGCGTCGCCGAGTTCCGTGCGTGTGTCGCTGCCCTTGCCCGTAGGAACGGTCACCAGGCTCACGCTTGGGCGAATCAATTGCACGAAGGGCAGCAGGGAGAAGTGCGGAATGCGTGGCACAATGGCACGTGCGATAACGCGATTGCTAGGAGCGTCGGTGCCGAAGTTCGACGGGGTATACGCGTCCTGAAGAAAAATCTGCGGCAGAGTGGTGAGCGGATCACTGAACTCCTTCGCCAATCGGGCGCGGTTGCTTACGTCTATGTGCTCGTCGTCATGGCCTACGTCTGCAGCGCTTTCTTGCGCGGGGAAGCTGTCGCTCTCGACGCCTAATAAGCGCAAGGCGCGTTCGCGGTCCTGCGCGAGTGCCGTATTGCCAGCAACTAGCCTGGCTACCGCCACGGCAAATACCAAGAGCAGAATCGACCGCCGCATTGATGATCAGTGGCCGGAGCCAGCTTCTGCCTGCACGCAGGAGGTTGCTGTGGCATGCACGTGCAAGATGCGTTGCACTTCGCTGACGACATCCGGGTATGACTGCATCGAGTGCGGCGAGTCGACGATGAGTTCCGACTCGACGCCGTCGATATGTGCACTCTGATACTTCACCACGCCGTCGCCGCCGTCTTCTTTCGACTGGCCATCGGGAAGGCCGATAATCGAGTGTGCCGGCACTCCCGACACCACGGGGATCTCGGCAATTGTGCGGATGAAGGGATGGCCGGGGGACATGTTGTCGATGCTCGTGGGCAATACCTGCATCTTGAGGTAAGGCCGCACGTCGTCGCGCAGGAACAGATCTGCCGTCCCTTGCAGTAAGGAGGCCGGCATGGCGACCAGCCGCTGCGCCAGGCGGCGGATGATGTCGGGGCTGGCGAGATAACTGCCGCGATGCGGTGTGGCGATGAACACCACGCGTTGCACGAAGGGCAAGGGTTTTACCATCGTGGCATCGCGCAAGAGGTTGCGCGTGGATTCACTGACATCCAACTGATCGAGCGGCACGTCGCTGATATTGCGCCAAAACTTGTCGCCAGCATCGATGGCGGTGAGCTTGGTGAGTAAGCCCCCCTGGCTGTGCCCGATCACCACCATCTTACGCAAGCACGGATCTTTCCCCTCGGGGTCGATCTCCTGCACGGCCTTGGTCAATGCCTTGCGCAGTACCATTCCCGAGTAGCCGATGGGATTGCCGCTGTCGTAACTAAAGAACCAAAACTGGAAGCGGTCGCGCAGAAGAGGATCTGCGTCTAGGTCGTTTACCAGGTCGGCCCAGCGCGCCACGCTAGAGGCTGTCCCATGGACGAACACGACCGGGATGACTCCGGGCCGATATGGTTCCCGTGCGACAAGTTGCAGAGGCCGATGCACATTCAACAAGGTGCCAAAGAAGGCACTCAGCTCGAGTTCCCATGGCCGCCCTTCGGCGAGGGTCTCTGCCAATGCTGCAGTCGGCTCGAGCTCCAGGGGAACCGAATATCCATCCAGGGATACTCGATCGTCGATACTCGCCGGATGCAATTCGAGATGCCCGCGGAGTTCGCCGCTGACGATTTGCTTGCGTGGATGCTCCAGCCGCAGCAACGCGGTTACGGGGACACGCACGCGCGGGCCAACTAACGACAGTGTCGGATCATCGGCGCCGACAGGTGAAGGCTTGGCGGCGAGCGGAGCGCCGAGGCCAGGCTGGCGATAACGGTTGCGGAAGCCTGTCACTTCGATCTCGCCCACTGCCAAGAAGTCTGTGAGCCGACGAGAGCCCCACCGCAATTGGGCTTCGTCAAAGTCGATCACCAGGGTGCCGAACGGCAGGGCATGCGAACCTGAAGTTAACTCTACGTGGCCATCCTCATCCGCCTTGAAGGCTTCCGTTAGGGACCGATTGTAAAGGTCGCATGCCAGCCGAAAGCGAGGATCGAAGGGATCTGGAGCGTCCTCCTTGTCGATAGGGAAGAGGTAGGCGTAGGCGTACACCGCTGCTGCCAGGAAGAAGGGCTTTTGCCGCGAGGCTTCCGCGTGGAAGAAGGAGATCTCAGCCAGAGCAAACAGATCTTCACTCGCTGCTTTTGTCTCAAGCACATGCTTGCGTAGCAGGATCAAGGCATCGGCAGGGTCGGCGTCGAAACGCTCCACCAGATTGTGGCGGCGCAAGGCGATTTCGCTGAAACCGCTGAGCTTACCGGTCGAGAGCACACTCCCGGTAAGAGCCCGATGCACGGCCTCAGGCGAGGCTTGGCGCACGCCAAACGGCGCCGCGCAGCCGGCCCACAGCAGGCTCATCAGCACGCATCCCGTGGCTGTTGGCATCCAGCGTGTGTTCTTCACGGATGCTGTGTGTAGACGCAAATCCAACATATCCCTCTCCTCTAGATCCCTTGGCGAGTCCTCCGAGCTTCTCTGCTTGGTAGTTCGATGCTTACGACAGATCTCTTGGTTTGCTACTCCATGCTCGAACGCAGATCGACCAATGCCTGGTCGAACGCGTCGACGCGAACCAGCCCCAAGCGGGGATACTCGATATCAATGATGACGTATGTGGTGATTGCCAAGGTGCTGGCGAACACCAAGCTATGCATCCAGCTACGCGCGCCGCTTCCGGCCAAGCCGTATCCAGCCAGCAGGGCGCTGGCTAAGGCCAGGCCGGCGAGCATGAAGAAGATGATGGGGGGCGGGTGAATCGCGGCAACCAATGTATGCGCGGCAGCAATATCGATCATTTCGTTCAGCGCCGGCAGCAGCAGCATTGCAACCGAAGACGGGGCATCACCGCCGCTGCCTTGCACGGCAGCCCCCCAGATCTCGCGTTGCAGTCTTTCGCACTCGACCAACCCCTGTTGGACCGCCACTAGATCCGGCACCCTGCGAAAGACATTCAGGCGCGCATCCACGTAGCGGCGAAAGGCCTGGCGCAGAGCAGGCTGTACCTCTGCTGGTAACAAGTCGAGTCGCAGGTACGCGGTACCTATGGCATTGGTCTCCTGGATGATCAGCTCTCGGCGCTTATCGAAACGGCCCGCCGCACCCGAGAAGGTGAAGGCAATGAGCAACCCGAGTAAGCCGAATACTGCTGCATCAATTGCACCGACGCCTGCATGCGTGCCTTCGTGATCCGCAACGAGGCGTCGCTTGCCGATACGCCGGCCAAGGTTCAAACAAAGCAACATGCCGCCGAACAACGCGAGGGCACAAGCGACGGCCACGAACACCGGGTTCATCATTCGCGGCACCAAACGGCTTGGAATCTGAGCTGCCAGGTCATCTTGCGCACCTTACCCGGCTTTGCCCCAATGCCGGTCGGTTAAGGAGAATACGCGATCTCTTCGATAGACAATCAAGCAGGGGGCTGTGCACGCCAAATCGCTTGTGCGGGCAATCCGGCTCATGCGCCGCGGGGGCGCGGCGTTTCCATTGCTTGTAAACATTGAGGATTCTTCCTTGGAGACGGGCCGCCCTCGGCCCGCGTCTGGCGTAGGAACGATTTGGCGTGCAAAGCCGCGAAAATGCGGGAGAGGGGGCCGCTTGTAGACACCGATCCTTAACCGACCGGCATTGGGCTCTGCCCGCCAACTCGATTAGGCAGGCAATCCGGCCGATGCGCCGCGAGGGCGCGCCTGTTCCGAGCCCAGTCGAGGGGCCTGTCCTGAGCGGCGTCGAAGGGGTGTCTCCAGTGCTTACGAACATTGAGGATTCCTCCTTGGAGACGGGCCGCCCTCGGCCCGTCTCCAAAGGCAACATGAACTGGCAGGCAAAGCTCACCTCACCTTGGAAACAACAAGACATAGGCAAACCGTAGCCCCCAGTCCGGAGCACTGCTGGGGCCTTCGACATAGAGCTTGGGGCCGACTTGTACCTGCATGGGCTGGTCACCGATCTTGAACAACTGGGCCACCGATGCGTTCAAAGGGATCGTCCACTTGCTGGCGTCCCAGTCGTAGGTTGCCTCGGTGTTGAGGGCAAAGCTGGTGTAGGTCTTGGTTACGTAGGACAAGAACGGCTGCAGGAAGGTTGCGTTGATATCAGGCGTGCTGCCAGTGCCGCCGGTGGAGACGAGGTGGTTGGTGAGGAGTCCATACGTCCACCCTCCATCTTGCTTGAGGGCAACGGCGGTCGGACCGATGGCAAACTTCTGCGCCCCGAGAAAATCTTCGGTTGAGGTAGGCAAGAGAAACGCAGGCCCGGCGCCCCAAATGACACCGCCAGGACCTGGCGCCGCCGGCGACAAGAAGGCGCTCTGCAGAATATCGCCGAGGCCACCCTGCGTGCTTTCAGGCACGACATCATCCTGGTGAATGACTGGCACGATGGTTCGCGAGATTAGATTCCAATCCTGTGTCAGTGTGATCGGAATCACCGGTTGAAAGTTGAGCGTGTACTTGAATCCCTCGCTGCGCCTGCCGCTGCCCCATTCGAAATTGTTCTGGAAGGGGACGCTGATCAGTGCCGCCACGGGATTCTGCAATTTCAGGGCAAGCTGCGTGGATGTATCCGCCGCTGCACCATCCTCCCCAAGTGCCGCGTTTGCAGCCATCATGCCGAGGATGCCGAGCGCCCCGACGAACCAGCGACTCTTTGCGATCATGCGATAGCCTCCTTCATAAGCACCTCAACTTCTCGACCGTTGACCGTCGTGTCCGTGAGTGGAAGCCGCTTGTACCCACCCGATCACTCCGGAAACAGAAGTACGTAAGTTACGGAAATACCCCAATCGGGAACATCACTCGGGCCCCCGGCATACAATCTGGGGCCGAGCTGGAACTGCATTGCTTGCTCCCACACGTGGAGCATCTGGGCTACCGACAGGTTCACGGGTACGGTCCACTTGCTGTCTTGCCAATCGTATTCCGCCTCCATGTCTATGGCGAAGGTAGTCTCCGAACTCGTCGTGTAAGACAAGAACGGCTGCACCAAGGTTTGGTTTATGCTGTTGCGGTTTTTCGTATCAGAGGCTGAAACGAGATGATTGGCAAGGACTCCAACGGTCCATACGTCGTCCTGCCTAAGCACAACGGCTGCCGGACCAAGAGCGAATTGCTGTTCGTCAATGGAATCGCTGGTGGCGGTGGGAAACAAGAATGTTGGACCGATACCCCAAGTGATATCGTCCGCATCGAGATACTCGGGGGTCAGGTAGGCGCTTTGCTGGACATCTCCCATCCCGCTTTGGGTCTTCCCGGGCACGACATCTGTCTGATGCACTATTGGGAGCACTGTTTGAACGATGAGATTCCAGTCGTCGCTGAGCGCAACTGGAATGACGGGTTGGAGGTTCAACGTGTATCGAAAACCCTTGCTGTTGCTGCCGATCCCCCATTCCATGTCGTTTTCAAGCGAGACGCTGATCATGTCAGCGACGGGATTACGCAGCCGCATTGCCATGCCCCTCTCCGTGTCACTGCCCCCCGCAGGCTCTTCACCCTCCCCACGCACGGCAGCGACGAGGACCAGCACAACAAAAGCCGACTCCCTGGCGAATGACCTGCGCTGCCGTCCTGTCGGATTGCCGGAAGGCTGGCCCATCGCAGTCGTGAACTCCACCTAGCTCGCCGGAGAGCTGGGCACCTCCCGATCCGGTACTGACACCGGATCGGGAAGCCAGTGGAGCCCGTATGGCTACTTCTGTTCGACCGTTATCTTGACGATCTTGCCGGTGAAGGCGTTGTTGTCGGGCGTATAATCATTGGACACCATCGTCTCGCCATCCATGCCGACATCTGCTCCTTCGTCCGCGGAGAAGGCGAAGGGTTGGGTCTTTGGAATGTGCCCCTCGCCGACGAGCTTGCCGTCGACGCTGACCAGCGATTTTCCGCCGGTCCCAGGCTTGGCGGCGTCTGGGATGAACTCGTAGACGATGGTGTGCTTGCCGGGAGCCAGCGTTGAGGAGCTGGCCACCTTGGTGCGCTCGAGACCAAACAAATTGTATTCGTGATGCACCTTGCCGCGCTTCATGTAGAGCGACCAACCACCAAAGGCTCCGGCTTGCGAAAGAATAACTCCGTCCGTACGAGCGTCCTTCACCTCCACCTCGGCGGTAATCGTATGGTGCACACCTTTCACGTTGATGAAGGCGTTCTCCATCATGCCGGTCATCCCCTCATAAACAGTGAGCGACTTGCGCCCTCCCAGCAAGTCTGGCCGCCCTGCGATGGAGGCGACAAACCGCTCTACGCGTCGGTCGTCGATGGGCAATACGTGGTTGCGGACGGCTTCCTGAAGAAAGACTTCCTGCAGTTCCTTGAGCTTCTCCGGGTTCTGCTGTGCCAGGTTGTTTGCCTGGCTGAAGTCCTCGTCCACGTTGTAAAGCTCCCACACGTCATCCTGTAGATCGGGGAGCTTGCCCACCAGCCACGGGGTCGAATGTCTGGTGCAGGCGACCCAGCCGTTGTGGTAGATGGCGCGGTTGCCGAACATCTCGAAGTACTGCGTCGTGCGGCGATCGGCGGCTTTCGCATCAGCAACGGAATACAGCATCGAGACACCATCCATCGGCCGCTGCTCCACGCCGTTCACAAGTTTAGGTTGCGGCAGCGTCGCTGCTTCCAGCACCGTAGGGGCCACATCGATGACGTGATGGAACTGACTGCGCACCTCGCCATTGGCTTTGATGCGTTGTGGCCAGTGCAGCACCATGCCGTTACGCGTGCCGCCAAAGTGACTGGCGACTTGCTTCGTCCATTGAAATGGCGTGTTGCCCGCCCAGGCCCAGCCGATGGCGTAGTGCGGGTAGGTGTTCGGGCTGCCCCAATCCTCGAGGTGGCTGATCATCTGGTCGGCGCGGCCAATGACGCCGTTGAGTGCCATCATTTCGTTGTAGGTGCCTTCCGGCCCACCTTCGGCACTCGCCCCGTTGTCGCCGGCTATGTAGAAAAAGATGGTGTTGTCGAGTTCGCCGATTGCCTCGAGCTGGGCGACCAAGCGTCCGATTTCGTGGTCCGTGTGTGCTGCGTAGCCGGCGAACGTCTCCATTTGCCGTTCGAACAACCGCTTCTGGGTCGCGTCCATGTCATCCCAAGCAGGGATTTCTTTGGGCCGAGGGGTCAGCTTGGCATCGGCGGGAATGATCCCGAGCTTCTTCTGGCGAGCAAAGGTTTCCTCGCGTAGCTTGTCCCAGCCACCGTGGAATTGGCCCTTGTACTTTTCGATCCACTCCTTGGGCACATGGTGCGGTGCGTGCGTCGCACCGGGGGCGAAGTACATGTAGAAGGGCTTGTCGGGAGAAAGCGCTTGCTGGGCGCTGACCCAATTGATTGCCTGATCCGTCATGTCGGTGGTGAAATGGTAGTCCTTGGAAGGCTTATGCTCGACGCGGACAACTCCATCGTAAATTGCTGGTGCCCATTGATTGGTCTCACCGCCAATGAAGCCGTAGAACTTGTCGAACCCAGAACGTGTCGGCCAGCGATCGTAAGGGCCGGAGACAGAAACCTCCCAGGGTGGGGTCTCATGGTACTTCCCGAAGGCGGCTGTGCTGTAGCCGTTTTGTCTCAGGATCTCGGCCAATGGCGTGATGTAATCGGGGCGCACGCCGGTATTGCCCGGAAACCCTGTGGCCAGCTCCATGATCGCGCCGGCATTGTTGGCGTGATGGTTGTGGCCGGTAAGCAAGGCCACGCGCGTCGGACTGCACAGCGAGGTCGTATGGAAGCGGTTGTAGCGGAGGCCCGAATTGGCCAGCTTCTCCAGCGTTGGCATCTCGATGGGTCCACCGAACGAGTTGCTCTGCCCAAAGCCGAAGTCGTCGACGAGGACGATGACAACGTTGGGGGCGTCGCTCGGTGCCTTCACCTCAAAGCGGGCAGGGGCAGTTGCCTTGCGTGCGTCGACCTCGGTAATCGACTCTGGGGCCGGCTGGGCAATCGGCAACACGGTGCGATCGAGTTGCCCCGATGCCGGCACCTTGGATTCGGGTTTGACGAGATCCTTCGATCGACAGGACCCGAGCAACCCACTGACGATGCCCACCAACACCAGCCCCCAGAAGGGGCGCCGCCGCGATCCGTGCACGCGCGATATCTTGATCATACTTCTCTCCTTCTCCTGCTGCCTCAAGCCTTGCTGGTGGCTTGTGGTTGGTGGCCTGTGGCTGGTGGCTTGTGGTTTGTGGCTTGTGGTTTGTGAGATCGAATCAATCTCAAGCCACCGGTCACTAATCACTAGTCACCAGCCACTAACCACCAGCCACAAGCCACCGGACTACTTAACCGTATACCCGCGGCCTTCCATGCAGGCGCCAAAGGCGCGGCTGTAGCTGGACTGGGCCTCTTGTTGCTTGGCCTGTCCCGCTACCTTCGACCCTCTGCGCCCGCGGACGCCGCCAAGCACAGCCCCGGCCCCGGCGCCTTTACCCGCATCGCCTGCAATCGCTCCCACCGCGGCTCCCACAGCCGCGCCGCGTGCAGCTCCGCCTACAGTTCCCCCCAGATGCTGACCCGGTTTTCCTGCTTGCTGCGGCGCATTCGGGTCGACGCCGCTGTGCTCCTTCGCCCAACGACCACACTCGGCCGTGTCGATGTCCTGCTGTTGTTGGCTCTGCCCCTTCGCCGGATACACAAACGGTTGCTGCGCCATCAGGGGAGTGGCCATCACCAGGCTGCCGGCCACCAAGACTACGATTGCTACGGTTCTCATCTCACCTCATCCTCTAGTTGCGGAGTCAAACACAGATCGGGTTGGAAGAAATCTCACCACCGAGGACACAGAGAACACCGAGAGGAGGAAGCCAAGAAGAAAAGAACTCTCCTCTTGCTGGTTCATCTTCGTGTTCTCCGTGCCTCCGTGGTGAAATTTCTAAAGGACCTCTTGCTCTCGAAGGAGTGTGTCCCGACGAACTTCCCCCTGCTTCCTACATCCCAAGCTTCTCGGCGATCACTTCCAGAGGCAACGCGAAGAAGATCGTCGCCACTTGGCCCTCGAAACGATCGCGCGCGCCGTACTCATGCAGGTACTTCACCGCCAGCCCTAGTTTCGGGATGCCGAGCTGGAGCCCTGCGGCGTGGACCTGATCCAGATGGGATTGGCCACCTGACGCTGTGTCGCTACCGGCATCGTCGCTGATTTGGAACGAGTCGAGGCCGAGCACGGCCACTTGTGCCCAGTTGTCCAGGAAGTTCTTGCGCACGCCCCAGTTGAGGGTCCAGTGCGCGCCTGGGATCACGTCGGCGTCTTCCTTGTTCTGTCCAATCTCGAAGGTGCTGGCCAGAACCAGAGAGAACGTTTTCTCTTCGTCGATGTGTACGCGCACGGAATTCTGGATCTGGTGCTCCCAAAAGCCGAGACCCACGTTGTCGGTCGCCCCACCTTCGTACTTTCCGGTCGGGGCATCGAAGCCGTAGCTGAACGCCACGTCGACGTGGGGAAAGCTGCGCATCAGCCACAGCGGTTGTACGTACAAGTCGCCAACGTCCCAGGTGGAATCGTCGACCGACCTATCTAACCTCCCCCTTGCGGTGTTGAGATCAGCGGCAATGGAAGGGTTGCCGACCGGCAGTGCGGCGAAGGCACCGAAGCGTGCCCCAAGGATGGTGAAGTTCGGAGCCCACATCATGACTGGCACGAGGTAAAAGGCGTCGAGGCTGAAATCTAGATCAACTTCAACGGTTCGTGGCTCGCCGAGGGGGCCGGCAATCGTCTTGCTGACCTTGCGGACCTTGTCCCCGTTGGCATTTCGGATGGTATTGGTTCCGTAGTACATGTTGTACTGCGCATAAATGAATTGCCCGGCTTCGGCCGGGGGTAGGAAAAAATCGTCGGCATTGGGCATCCCGGCCATGTAATGGCTCAGCTCGAATGCACGAGCGGACGGGCACAGCCCCAGCAGCACTACAGACACCAACAGCAACCGCATCCTTCTTGTCATGACTCTTTCCTATCAGCTTCTTCGATGGCCGCAGAGACGGTGGAACATTGCCCGTGACAAAGGGAGGCAAGGCCCACAACACTCCGGAATGCCAAGGAGTCTGTCCCTATCTGCCGCGCGCAAAATCGATTTTGCGCGCAGCCCCCCTCAGAAGCTGCGGCTTTCGGACGGCTCTTCGGGCATCGCCACGCCCTGTTTACGCTGCACGCCAAGCCGAGCCAGTTGCCAGGCGATGCGCGACGACCAGCGGTCGCACGCAGCTTCGACATCACCCCAGGTTTGGAACGTCCGCTTGGCGAACAACACCTTTGTGCCGGCGCGGCTATCGACCCCGGCGGCCAATCGCTGATTGGTTACCGAGTCCAGGACCTCCATCTCCACGGTCGCCGACCCCACGGTAAACGCAGTGTCGCTTCCCAGCCCGAGGAGCCCTGTTGCGGCTCTCAACTGTGGGACAATCGTCGACACAACACGCATCGCCACCTTCGCCCCTTGAGCTTGCGTTAGGGCTACGCGCAGACGAAGCGTATTGGGACCGGGCGCATCGGTCAGCCGGAACACTTTGCCGAGCTCGGCCGACATCTTGGTGTAGAGCGTATCCGTCAGGAGCTTTTGATCTTCGGCGCTGAGGCTCTTGGTCTCCTCGTTCACCCACAGCCCCGCGGAGTCGAGCTCAATCGCGTCGTACCGCGACCACTGCACCGAAGGCAGGAGATAGACACGCGCCGCCGGGAAATCGGGATGCTCGACGAGCTGCGAGTAATCGCGCAAGAATCCGGAAGGCTCGGGTTCTTGGAAGTAACGCCCTCGTGTCGCCGCGCAGGCAGCCAACTGCGATGCAACCAACAGTGTGCCCACACACAATATCGCTTTGCGGTTCGTGGATGTTTTCATGATTTCCTCCTCGTTTCAGCTCTGTAACGCAACTGTATTCTGTATTCTGTCGATCGGTCTTTCCAGCCTACCTACCGCTTATTCCCGACCATTCCAATACGGCGTTGACGAATTTGGCTAGCTGTTTCCCAGCCCAGAAGTCATGAACTAATCTGTCTTCGGTGCAGCCGCCCCCCCTCGCCACACCCGCTGCGGCCCGATGAGTATTTCCAGTCATCCCAAGAGGCTCCTCGCCTCCTGGAGGTCCTGCGTGTCATGGCCCTCGATGAACCAGCTGTACACGCCAGCGAGTAGATCGTGCGCTGTGCCTCTCTCACCGGCAACCTGCTCCAGACGCGCCATGCTCATCGCGGCGCGCAGTTCCAGAGATTTGGCGCCTCGGTCGTGCGCAATCCTCAGAGCAATCTGAAAGCACTGTTCCGCTTCCTTCCCTTGTGCATTGAAGCTCGTCGATTGCGCCGTCTTCCTTTTCTCCCTGGACTGCGCGAGCAAGAGCTCCCCCTTCAGACGCCACAGCTCCGGTTCGTAAAAGCGGTCGAGTGTGGTTGGTATCAAGTGCAATCCCTCGTCTACGCTCGCCAGTCCTTCACTAAGATTTCCGAGACGCAGGCAGTTCTCAGCGAGCTGGGCCAGCAGGAGCGGCTTCATCAACTGCATCTTGCTGAAGTCGAAACGCGCAATCGCAGCATTCACGTCCTCGACCCCGGCGGCGGGTTTGCCCAGGTGCATCTGCGCCCAGCCGCGGAACGCCGTGGCGAGGGCGTACCAAAATGGGAAGGCGTGCTCCGTTGCCAGCGCCAAGGCTTGATCGGTCAAGCGGAGGGCTTCGGTGGCGTTGCCGCAGAGCAGTTCCGCCAACGCGAGGTGGACGTGGGCTGCCGCGAGCGTGAAGGGCCGCGCGGCTTCCTGCGCCAGCGCCAATGCCTTGCAGTAGCTGAGTCGAGCGCTATCGGGGTAGCCGAGAAACCAGAGCACCAGGCCGCGGTTCGCATACGCGGCCATGATAGGGTCGGGCCCAAACACGCAGCCGTTGAGCGTGTTCGAGATGGTTTCCCAGCCGGTGATCGCCGCTTGCAGGGTGTCGTCAGCCTCCTGAAATTTGCTTTCATACAGGGCGGTTTGGCCGTGCGTGGTGGCCGCCCGCAGGCACTGTTCTGGATTGCCGAGCCGCTCCGCAACCTCTACGAGCCGATCCGCCGTCTCTCGCGTCGTGTCTTTCTCAGCACGCATCGCCTGCGAGTACCAGAGCGCGTACAGAGCTTCGAAAAGCTCAGGGAGGTTGCCGCTTTGCTCGCACAACACACGAGTCCGCTCGCAGCTCGCGCGAACCTCAGCCGAGGGATATCCGTATACGAGATTGAGCGCGGCGGTGAGAGGTACGCGCAGATCGATCTCCCGTCGGCGCCGCTGCGCCGGATCGTGCAGATGCTCTGTCAACCGCAGTGCAACCTCTAGGCAGTCGATCGCTTCGCGGGGCGCAAACCGTTCCTGGGCTTTGGCCGCGGACGCCGCCAGATAGGTGATGGCGCGCACAGGATCGCCGCCGCGCTCGAAATGTGTTGCTAGGCGAAAGACCTCCTCCGCGCGCCTGCCGTCATTTGCCCGCTCGAGTGCCTCGCCGGTCCTCAGGTGCAAGCGCCTGCGCCGTTCGACCGGGATCGCCTCGTAGATGACGTGCTGGTACAGGGCGTGCACGAGTTTATACTGCCTCGCGGTGCGCGCTCCGGACATTGCCTTAGCGTCGGCAACGCACAGGAAGCGATGCATGCGTACCATTTGCTCACAGGCGCTTTCAGCGGCGAGTAGTTCGTTGTCGACCACCTGCGCGATCTCACCCGCGCTGAACGTGCCACCATTCACGGCGGCGGCTTCCAACAACGAGCAGTCCACAGGGCTCATGCTGTGGAACTGCAATCGGATCATTTCGCGGAGGTCGTCGGGCACTTCGAGTCGCAACGTTTCCAG
>CAZGSN010000606.1:0-9510 GCA_964528465.1 uncultured Binatia bacterium (SeqCode) | reverse complement strand
GTACTACGTCGAGGTGGCGGATGCTCTTGCCCTTCACCATGAAGACCACCATCTCGGCAATGTTGGTGGCGTGATCGGCGATGCGTTCGACATACTTGGCGATGAAGATCAAGCGGATGGCACGGCCAATGGTTTGTGCGTCCTCAGCCATGTAGGAGAGCAGCTCGCGAAATAGCTGATGTGTCAGGTCATCGATACGATCATCGTCGCGGCACACCTTGAGAGCCAGGTCGACATCTTCACGCACAAAGGCGTTTAGGCTTTCCCGCAACATGGTTTGCGCAATGTCCGCCATCCGCGGCAGGTCGATGAACGGCTTCAATTGCGGTTCGAGGTTCAGTTCCAGAGCCCGCTCACTCAGATTCACGGCCATGTCGCCGATACGCTCGAGATCGACCGTGATCTTGAGGACGGTGGTGATCAATCGCAGGTCTCGCGCCGTAGGCTGGTGTAGTGCGAGCAAGCGCAAGCACAGCTCGTCGATTTCTACATCCATACGATTGGCCATGTGGTCGCGATCGATGGTGAGCTTGGCTAGATCGTCATCGCGCTGCATCAAGGCAATCACCGCGTTGGCAATCTGCTTCTCCACAAAGCCCCCCATTTCCAAGACCCTCACGTGCAGCTCCTTGAGTTCTTCTTCGTAATGCCGGTCGGTATGTTCGCGGCTGTACACCTAGCCTCCTGCGTCTCAACCAAAGCGCCCGGTGATGTAGTCCTCAGTCTCCTTCTTCTCCGGGTTGGTGAAAATGCGGCTGGTGGAAGCCATCTCGATGAGACTGCCTAGGAGAAGAAAGGCCGTGTAGTCGGACACGCGGCCGGCTTGTTGCATATTGTGGGTCACAATGACGATCGTATAGCGCTCCTTGAGTTCGTGCACGAGCTGCTCAATGCGAGCCGTGGCGATGGGATCGAGGGCTGAGCACGGTTCGTCCATCAGCAACACTTCCGGCTCGACCGCTAGGGCACGGGCGATGCACAAGCGCTGTTGCTGCCCGCCCGAAAGGCCAAGGGCAGAGTCGTGCAGGCGATCTTTCACCTCGTCCCACAAGGCCGCCTGGCATAGGCTGCGCTCGACTACGGCATCGATGCGAGCACGGTCACGCACGCCCATGAGCCGCTGGCCGTAGGCGATGTTCTCGTAGACCGACTTGGGGAACGGATTGGATTTCTGAAACACCATGCCGACGCGTTTACGTAACTGCGTCACGTCGATGCTCGGGTCGTAGATGTCGATACCGTCGAGTTCGATGCTTCCGGAAACACGCGCCCCTTCGACGAGATCGTTGAGACGGTTGAAGCAGCGCAACAAGGTCGACTTGCCGCACCCCGAAGGGCCAATGAACGCCGTCACCTTGTTCCTCTGGATGCCAAGGTTGATGTCCTTGAGGGTAAGGTTGCCGCCGTCATAGCTCATGTTGACATTGCGGACGGAAATCAGCGGTGGTGCCATGACAGCAGGCGCTGTACTTTCGCCGACCGTAACGATCTGAGGACGTTTCAGGAGGCTCTGGTCCATGTGCAGGGGTTGGGCAACGGATTCACTGTTCATCGTCTACCTCAGAAAGTGGCAGTCGTAAATCGGCGTCGGAGGCGAGAACGAATCAAAATCGCCGTCAGGTTGAGAGTGAGGATGATGACAAGGAGCAGCAGCGTCGTCGCGTAGACCATGGGCTTGGCGGCCTCGACGTTGGGAGACTGGAATCCGACGTCGTAGACGTGGAACCCCAGATGCATGAACTTGCGATCAAGATGAAGAAAGGGCCACTCGGCGTCGAGCGGTAGGTTGGGCGCCAGCTTAACCACACCGGTGATCATCAACGGCGCCACCTCTCCTGCTCCGCGGGCCATCGCTAGAATCAACCCTGTGAGAATTCCCGGCATGGCATTGGGGAGGACAATGTGCCAAATGGTCTCGAATTTCGTCGCACCCAGGGCCAACGAGCCCTCGCGATTCTCCTTAGGTACCGCCGCCAGGGCTTCTTCCGTGGCAACGATCACCACCGGCACGGTGAGAAGAGCCAGGGTCAGTGCCGCCCACAGGATTCCTCCCGTGCCGAAGGTGGGGGTCGGCAGTCGGTCAGCGAAAAAGAGAGCATCGATGCTGCCGCCGATGCCGTACACGAAGAAACCAAGACCAAACACTCCGAAAACGATGGAAGGCACGCCGGCGAGATTGTTCACGGCGACACGCACGGCACGCACCACCGCTCCTTGGCGAGCGTATTCGCGCAGGTACAAAGCGGCCGATACACCGAACGGTACGACGGCAATGCTCATCAGCAGCACCATCATCACGGTGCCGAAGATGGCGGGGAAGATGCCGCCTTCGGTATTCGACTCACGCGGGTCCTCGCTCAGCAGCTCCCACACGCGCGAGGCATAGAGCCAAAGCTTGCCGGGTATCGACATGCGGTTGGGTTGGTAGGCGCGCACGATTTGCGCCAGAGGCATCTCTTTTTCACGCCCACTGACCGTCTCTACCAACACACGATCGGCACGACTTTGCGTCACCAACTCTTCCAGCTCGGCCTGTAACCTCGCATAGAGGCCCTCGAGTTCTTGCATGCGCCGGTGCAACGCCGAGCCTGAAGCTTGGTCGTCCGCACTGCCCTTCAGCCGCAAACGCGCCGCCTCGATCTCGCGATTCACATCGCCAATCTCACTCCGCTCCAAACGTTCCATGCGTTTGGCCAAGGCTCGCGCCGCCGGCAGACGGCGGTTGAGTTCCTGCCAGGCTTCCCGACCAGGGCCGGCAACCGTACTGTCGCCGCTACGAACCGCCTTGAGGAACCCAAAGAAGCTGCCCCACTCCTTGCGTTCGAGGCACACTGCTTCGGCAGGTTCGCTGCGCTCGGCAATCTGCGATTCGTCGATCCAGCGAAAATCAGCAGCAACTAGATCGCGGTTACCAACCTGTAACTGCACACGTTGCTCGCGCCGACCGGGCTCTTTCTGGCTCGGCAGCACCTCGCGATTGCGAATCACGCCGAGCACCTGAGTACCGTCCGTTAGCTTCATTTGCACCAGCGCTGCGGGCCAAAAGAAACCCAACGCCTGGGTGGCCACGACAAGGATTAGGCCCACAATCATCAACAGGCTGGTCACCAGTGCCGCACCCGTGAGCCAGATGAACGGCTCGCCATTTCTCAGCAGTTGTCGCATGCGCCAGCCTCTGCCTCACATGTGTTGGTAGCGTTGGCGCAGACGCTGGCGCACCAGCTCGGCGATGGTGTTCACCAGGAAGGTGGCCACAAACAGCAGCAACGCCGCCAAGAACAGGACACGATACAAAGTGCCACCTTGGGCAGCTTCAGGAATCTCCACCGCGATATTGGCGGACAGCGAGCGCATCCCCGAGAAAATATTAAAGTCGAGAACCGGAGTGTTGCCGGTCGCCATGAGAACAATCATGGTTTCCCCTACCGCCCTTCCGAAACCAACCATGATGGCAGAGAAGATTCCCGGACTGGCGGTAGGGAACACCACACGCGTAGCTGTTTGCCATCGCGTCGCACCGAGAGCCAGCGACCCAGAGATCAAGCGCTGCGGCACGTTCGACAGAGCATCCTCGGAAATGGTGAAAATGATCGGGATGATGGCAAAGCCCATGGCAAAGCCAACCACCAGACAATTGCGCTGATCGAAGCGTAGCCCCGCCTGCTGCGACAGCCAGGTGCGGAAGTCGCCGGCAAAGAACAAGCGCTCGACTGCATCGTTCAAGGCAAAGCAAACTTGTGCGCCCACAATGAGAAGGACAGCCAGAACAATCAATTCGAAGCCGGGACGCAGGTGCGCGCGCGTGGGAGCGGGGAGCGCCTGCCAAGCCACACCAAATCCGAAGGTTAAGGCCGGCAACACGAAGACCATTGCCAGAACCGCAGGCACCACATCTTCCATGACCGGCGCTAACCACAAGCCAGCCAGGAACCCAAGCACCACGCTGGGCAAAGCAGCCATGATTTCTACCACCGGCTTAACGACAGAACGGACGCTGGGATGAAGGAACTGCGACGTGTAGATTGCCGCGAGAACCGCAATGGGAACTGCGAACAACAGTGCATAGAGAGTTCCCTTGAGCGTGCCGATGATCAGAGGCACGAGGCTCAGCTTGGCTTCGAAGTCATCGGTGCCGCCACTCGACTGCCACACATACCCCGGTGACTCGTAGCCCTCGTACCAAATCTTGCCGAACAAGGCCGCAACATTGACCTCGGGATGCGGATTGAAGATCTCCCAATTGCGAACGCCGCCCGAAGCCGTCACGGTCACGGCACCATTAGCCTTCGGAGAAAAAGTAACCGTGCTACCGCCCTGCGCGGCATCGATCCACAGCAGCGTCTGGGCACTGGTCGCATGTCGTAGCGCCACCTTGCCATCAACGTCGGCGCTCAGAAAACCTTTGTCCCTTGGAGAAGCCGAAAGCGTGGCGATCGCTGCGGTGTGCGCATCGAGGTCGTGCACTCGCTGCAAACGCCAGCCGCTATCCTGTACTGCATCGCGCACGGGGAACCAAACACTGACCTTGCCGCTGGCATCGCCCACAACCAGAGAGGTTCCGCCAATCAAGACCTGCATCGCGGTAATCGCAGTCCCTGGCACGGCAGCGCGCACGGCATCGACAAGCTGCGGTGACTCCGGGTCGCGCAGATCCCAGTAGTGAACCCAGCCATCCAGCGTCCCAACAAAAGCCCGTTTGCCGTCACCGGTTACGGCAAGCGCCGAGACAGCCGCATCGGAACGGACGGGCAAATCGCGACGCGTCTCGGAGCGCTGCACGTCGCCAAACAGGTTGGTACTTTCGCGAATCGCCAAGAGCACGGGAGCCCCACTGGCAGCGGCAGCCACAAGGGTCACGCTGCCATCCTTCACCTGACTGCCAGCCACGTGACGCCCCGAGGCGTCGGCAAACAAGCGCCACCGACCCATCTCCGTGAGTCGAGCCCCACGGGCGGGCTTGGCGACATTTCCACGCCTGCTGTCGAAGGCAACTTGCACGGCGATGGCTTCACCACCACTGGCGAGCACCAAGAGCTGCTCCCCATGGCGGCTAACCTCGACAACCGTTTGCTCGCTAAACCTCTCGATGCCGATCTCCTGCAAGAGGCTCCCGTTACCTAGGTCTTGGAAGCGCACACGGCCGCTCTTGGTCACTCCGTAAAGAAGCTGTCGGTACTCATCGGTACCAACCGCGAAGAGAGAATCGCCGCCGGCTAGCGACCAGCTCGCTTCCAACTGGACTCGCGGCGCCCGCCACAGCGGTATTACCTCGAAGCTGATGAAGAGCAGGATTGCGAGGACACCAGCAATGGTGGCCAGGCCCCCGGCACCCACGATCCAACCAGCAACCCGGTCGAGCCATCGGCGTCGGTTGGTTGCCGCTACCAGACTCACTGAGGAGCCGTACGTGGCCTGGCTTGTTTGCATTGAAGGTTGCGAAACCTCTTACTTGGTCTTTTCGATCTCTTCACGTGCCACTTTGGCGGGGACCGGGAGATAGCCGTCCTTGATGACGATTTCCTGACCTTCTTTGGAGAAGATGAACCTGACCAGCTCGCGAACCAGAGGATCAAGAGCTTTGTCGGGATCCTTGTTGATGTAGAGAAGCAGAAAGCGCGACAGCGGGTAGGTGCCGTTGTAAACGTTGGCCGCTGTCGGTGCGACGACCGCCCCACCTGGTTTTGCGGCTAGGGCAAGCGGCTTGACGCCGGAGGTCCGATAGCCAACGCCGCTGTAGCCGATGCCGAGACGATCCTCGGTCACCCCCTGCACGACGGAAGCAGAGCCGGGCTGCTCCTTCACCTCATCGCGATAATCGCCGTTGCCAAGAGCGTGCTCTTTGAAAAACCCGTACGTCCCCGAAGCGGAGTTACGGCCGTAGAGACTGATGGGTTGCGACGCCCACTCTCCGCTCAGTCCAGCGTTGCCCCAAGTGCTGATGGGGTCCTTGTAACCAAGGGCACGGGTACGGGAGAAGATGGCGTCGACCTGGGGTAGGGTCAGCGATTCCAGCGGGTTGTCCTTGTTGACGTAGACAGCCAGGGAATCGAGGGCGGAGCGCAACCCCACAGGCTTGTGCCCAAACTGCGCCTCGAAAGCGTCGATCTCAGTGTTCTTCATTGGACGCGACATTGGACCAAGCTGTGCGGTGCCGGCGATCAGGGCCGGCGGGGCAGTGCTCGAACCTTTGCCTTCCACTTGAATCTTCACGTTGGGGTAGTACTTGGCAAAGCCCTCGGCCCACAACGTCATCAGATTGTTCATGGTGTCGGAGCCAATACTGTTGAGGTTGCCGGAAACACCGCTGACCTTTTCGTAAGACGGGAGGCTCGCATCCACCTTGATCGTGGCCTCTTCTGCCGATGCTGTTACGGCGAGGACGGCTACGACAAGTGCCGTAGCGCTAGCGCGAAGATTGAGCTTCATCCCTGTTCTCCTTTGGTTCTGATTCGCTTTGCGATTCTCGTGCGGGAGATGGCCGCGTCCCTAATTCTATGGACCGAATGCGGCGACCCAATGCAGACATGGGCGGAGACTAACTCCAGCTAGCGACAGTCAGGTTAAGGATTTATTACAATCGAGTTACGGACTTGTCCGTGCGGTGCTGGCGCACAGAGTCCTTTCTTGGCGCACTCAGAGCCCGATCCGCAAATTTGTAACCGACTCCACGCACCGTAAGAATGATCTCGGGATGGGCGTCGTCGCGTTCGATTTGCATGCGTAGGCGGCGAACATGGACGTCAATGGTGCGCGGATCGGCAGAGATGCTGTTGCCCCAAACTGACTCTAGGAGTTGCTCGCGACTGAACACACGATTGGGGTACTGCACGAGGAATCTCAGTAACTCGAACTCGCGCAGGTAAAGGCGAACCTCCTGACCATCGAGGAACACTTCATAGGCGTCAAAGTCGATGCGTAGCCTGCCGTTCTCGTAGACGCCGGCGGCATCCGGAACCGACACCCCAGCAAGGGCATAAGAAGTAGCAGAGTGGGTACGGGATCGAGGCATAGGATTGGCGTCAGTTGTTCATCGCCGCCGGCGGATTCTCCCCAAGAGGCGCGGTTAGAGTCGCAATGGTCACGGCACCGCCTTCGCGCGCACGATCCATCACCTCCACCGTAAATCCATAGGGAGCCTGATCGGCCGCATCAAAGAATAAAATGTGGTCTTCCCGCGCCGCGAACATGCGGCGCAAACGTTCCGCCAGCTCTTCAAAGGTTACACTGGCACCGTTGACGGAGATCGCCCGATCGGCTGCAACGCGCAAAACGAGCGGTGGGGATGGGTCCTGCGTGAGATCCTGCTGCTGCACTTCCTGCTTCTCCTGTTTGGGCGTGTGAATCCAGAAGCGCTTGGTGAGCAACGGCGTGATCACCATGAAAATGATCAATAGCACCAAGACAACGTCGACGAGCGGTGTCACGTTCATTGTCGGAGTCACCGACTTGCCGGAACTGCCGCCTACCGTCATTGCCATGGCATCACCTTTTTTCGCGCAAATCGGCTAGGGCCGAGGGACAAAGGGACAAAGGGACAAAGGGACCGAGGGGCATAGGGACCGAGGGACAGAGGGACCGAGGGGCAGAGGGAATAGGGAATAGGGTAGAGGGAGAGGAGCAAAGGGAGAATTTGCCGGCCATCGGACTCCTCCCTCTGCCCCTGACCCCTCTGCCCCTGGAACTGCGCGTCATTACACAATCTCCAAAACGTCAAGCTAGAGAGCATCCTGCGCTGCATCTTCGCGTGCCTGCGTTTCGTTTGGATTGTGGCGCTCGCCTACTTGCAAGGACATTCCCGGGAAGCCGATCTCTTGCAGGCGTGCAAACACCGGCCGCACATCGCCGTAGGTCAGCTTGGCGTCGGCCCGCAGCACGACTCTGCGTAAAGGATCCATTGCGTGCTCGGTGGTGAGTTGCTCAACCACGCCATCGAGATCGTACTTCGCCTGTTCGACATAGTACTCACCAGCTTTGGCTACCGTGACCTTGAGGGGATCCACAGCGCCCTTGGTGTCGGGATCAGGGTTGAAAATGCCGGGCAAGTCTACTGGAACGTCCTGATCCATGCGTGGTGCCACCACCATGAAGATGATCAGCAAAACGAGTACGACATCGACGAGAGGAGTAACATTCATATCCGGCAGCACCGGTGCCGCCGCCTTGAACTGTTTGCGAATGTGCTTCACGCCACCGCTTCCTGGGTGGAAAGCCCAACCTCGCGCCGTGGTCGAATCTCGCTCGAACTACGTAGGCTGCGTTCACTTGACGGAAGGACGCGCGTGCTCCCTTGCTCCAGGCGTTCGGCCCAGTCCTCCAAAGTATCGAGCATATGGCCGGATGCGTGATTAAGCGTTTGTTCCTCGCGACCGATCTCAGTGGACAAGTAGTTGAAGGCCAGCACGGCAGGAATGGCGACGACCAGACCCAAGGCCGTTTCGATCAAGGCTTCACTGATACCCGCAGATACGGACGACAAGCCACCCGAGCCGGTGGCAGCGATTCCCTGGAAGGCCGAGATGATTCCGAGCACGGTACCAAGCAAACCCACGAAGGGAGCGGTGGAACCTACCGAAGCAAGCACACTCAAGCCGCGGCGCAGGTCGACGCTGATTTCCTCCATGTAACGCTCCATGTAGCGCTGCGTGCGATCAATAGAGGTGAGACCGGTGGTATCGCGCGTTTCCTGTGCATGGCGATAGGTCGCAAGCCCGGAACGAATCACCCTGGCGAGATGACTGCGGGGGTGCAAGTCAGCTTCCGTAATCACAGCCTCGAACTGCCCGGCTTCCAATTGCGCACCGGTGGCAGCAGCGAAACGCCGCGAGGCGGCGCGCGACAGGCGCAAGGTGAGAATCCGCTCCAGGAATACGGTGAGAGACGCCAGACCCATGGTCAGCAGAACCACAGCTACGATTACCGCGGGCCAACCCATGTGCTGCCACATCTCGGCGAAACTAAACTGCATTGCCTACTCCTTCTCCTACTCGGACTGCCTACCCTACACGGTCAACTTAAACGGGATCTTCACCACGTGGTAAACGGTAATCGCCTGGCCCTTGAACTTGGCGGGCTCATACTTCCACTTCTTCACGGCAGCGATGGCAGCGCTGGCGAAGGGCTCTTCCCCTCGCATCAAAGTTACGTCGCCAACATTGCCATTGGCAAGCACGACGACCTTGAGAATGACCATACCGGTCTTGCCCTCGGCCCGTGCCACCTGCGGATAGTCCGGGACGATGTTGCCAGCCACGGCCTGCGGCGGGTCTGCGTTTTCCGGAAGCGCGATGGCTCCAACATGCCCGCCGGCCACACCATCGCGCGAGCCACCCTCGAGCCCAGCCGGGTCGCCATCTCCCGGCTCACCATAAACAGCAATTCCCTTATCCAGGCTGGGATCGGCTTCCTTGGGAGCCTCGAGAGGCATTTCCTTAGGGGCAGCCAGGGGCTTGGGTGGTGGCGGCTTGTCCAGCTTGACCACCTTCATGTTCTTGGGAACCACCGGTGCTGCTG
>CAZGSN010000605.1:0-3741 GCA_964528465.1 uncultured Binatia bacterium (SeqCode) | reverse complement strand
CCCACTCACACACCATCTTGCGAGCCCACTCGGTGGCGCGCTCCAGGTCATCCGAGGCGCCGGTGGTGACGTGGCTGAGGATCAGTTCCTCGGCCGCTCGGCCACCAAAGCGAATCGCCAGAATGTTCAAGATGAAGTCCTTGGCATACGAGTGGCGATCGTCGAGAGGCACCTGCATGGTGACGCCCAAGGCCATGCCGCGCGGGATGATCGTCACCTTGTGCACCGGGTCCGTGCCTGGCAACAGCTTGGCCACCAAGGCATGCCCAGCCTCGTGATAGGCCGTGTTGCGCTTCTCTTCCTGGCTCATGACGATGCTCTTGCGCTCGGCACCCATCATGACTTTGTCCTTCGCGACCTCGAAGTCGACCATGGCAACTCGCTCTTTGCCACCACGGGCCGCGAGCAGGGCCGCTTCGTTTACCAGGTTCTCGAGATCGGCTCCGGCAAAGCCTGGAGTACTGCGGGCCAGCAAGGAGATATCAACGTCTTCCGCCATGGGCACGCGGCGGGTGTGCACCTTGAGAATGCCCTCGCGCCCCTTCACGTCGGGCCGGTGCACGACAACGCGACGATCGAAACGGCCCGGCCGCATCAATGCCGGATCCAACACATCGGGCCGGTTGGTGGCGGCAATCAAGATGACCCCTTCATTGGTCTCGAAGCCATCCATCTCTACCAGCAATTGATTCAAGGTCTGCTCGCGCTCGTCGTGGCCACCGCCTAGTCCGGCACCGCGGTGGCGCCCGACGGCGTCGATCTCATCAATGAAGATGATGCACGGGGCATTTTTCTTGCCCTGCACGAACAGGTCGCGCACACGCGAGGCGCCGACGCCAACGAACATCTCCACGAAATCGGAGCCGCTGATGGAAAAGAACGGAACCCCAGCCTCTCCGGCAATCGCACGGGCCAGCAAGGTCTTGCCGGTGCCCGGAGGCCCTACCAGCAACACGCCCTTGGGAATGCGCCCACCGAGCTTGGTGAACTTCTTAGGATCCTTGAGGAAGGCAATGATCTCTTCGAGTTCTTCCTTGGCCTCGTCGATACCCGAGACATCATTGAAGGTGACCTTGTGCGTGTTCTCGTTGAGGAGCTTGGCCCGGCTCTTACCGAAGGACATGGCCTTGCCACCGCCAACCTGCATCTGCCGCATGAAGAAGATCCACACGCCCACCAACAGCAGCATGGGGAACCACTGCACTAACACGTACATGTACCAGGGCTCGTCGTCCTCCGGCTTGGCGGAAATCTTGACGCTCTTCTCGCGCAGCATCTTCACCAGATCGGGATCTTCCGGAGCATAGGTCTTGAAGCGATCGCCGCTGGTCAGTTTGCCGCGAATGTTATTGCCTTGGATGGTCACCTCGGCGACCTCGTTGCGGTCCGCCGAAGCAACGAAATCGCTGAAAATGACTTCCGGCTCTTTGACTTGTTGGCCGCGGTAGACGTTGAAGAACAACGCCAGCATCAGGCCAAGGACGAGGACAAGGGCGATGTTTCGAGAGAATTGATTCACGTTCTACCTCAGGAAAAGCTGAGCAACGGCGGCTACGTAACACAGCCCCTATACCCCAGCAATGCCAACTTGCTCCGCCGCCATGCCTAAAATGCGCCGGGTTTCGGCCGTGATCACGGCCATATTGGATCGTACGACGCCCGGCACCCAAAGGATCTCGCCACCCGCCTCGACTATCGGGAGTGTCTGCTGGATACGCTTCGGCACCTTACGATCGACAAACAGGTCTTGCAGCTTCTTACGGCCGACCATGCCGAAGGGCCGGATACGATCCCCGGGATGAGGGCAGCGGACTACCAATGGCAGCGAGACGGCATCCGCATCTGCAACGCACGACAGGAGCGTCGGATCGCGTGGCACCGTCCCAGCGAACATCTGTGTCCACGCTCGCACCTTCCAACCCGACGTAACCACAACCGGGCGTCCCTCCGGATGGATCTGCACGCAACCGAGTTCCTGCGGCGTCGTCTTCAGCCAACGGAGTTTCTCGTATTCGCGCCAGACTTGCTCGCCAGAAGGAAGATCGACACAGGCGTTCGGGCGTGTATCCGTCGCGATATGGATAATCGCCTCCACGTGCGCCGCGTTGAGCTGTCGCAGATGGCCACGCACCTGTCGCAACCAGGAACGTACCAAACGTCCGCCCAGGCCCGAGTCGATTTCCTCGAACACCTCGACAGCGAGGCTTCCGTCGGAAGCGTCGCAAAAGCGTGCAAGCTGCGGGGCGAGCAGCGCATCGAGCCGCCGCGCCTCTGCGCTTGCCGTAATCGCCGCGGCGGCAAGGCGTCGGGTTACGCCCGGATGAGCCGCGTCGAGCATGGGCAACACGTCCTGGCGAATCCGATTGCGCAAGAAGCGGCGATCCAGATTGCTGCTGTCCTGGCATGCCTCCAGACCCTGCGCGGCCAAGAACTCTACCACCTGGGCTCGCTCACAGCCTAAGAGAGGACGAATGATGCCAGCGCGCACGGCCGGGATGCCGGCTAGGCCGTCTAATCCTGCACCACGAACGATGCGCATCAGCACCGTCTCCGCCTGATCGTCCAGGGTGTGGCCGGTGGCAATCTTGTGGCAAGCGATATCCCTCGCGACCCTTCGCAAAAATCCGTAACGCAGTTCGCGCCCCTTCTCTTCCAGGTTGCTGCACGTTGCCGAAATATCCAGACGATCCACAACGCACGCGACTCCGAGCTGGCTCGCTACGGCCAGGGCGTGATCCTCATCGCGCAACGACTCCGTTCCACGCAAGCCATGATTCAGATGTGCTGCGAACAGTTCCACTTGCAGCTCCCGGGATAGCGCCACGAGCGCTGCCAACAGTGCTACCGAGTCGGGTCCACCCGATAAGGCAACCACGACACGTTCTCCGGGCACCAGCATCTGATGCTCGACGATGGTGGTGCGCACGCGTTCGATAAAAGGATCTGTCGGGCTTCTTCGCACGGCTGCTTTGGAGTCTGACATCATCTCCCACTTCAAACAAATGCTAGCGGGCTGCGCCCTGCGTCTTTGCGGATTGCCGGCGGCGTTGGTCGCTGGACAGCATGCTGGTAAGACTGGACTCATGCGCAACAAGTTCAGAACTCCTGATCTCGACGATTCTGAGTTGATCAGAGATATCGGATTCTCGACCTCAGAGAACCCAGAGAGGCATAAAGAAATGCAATCCTTTCTTCTCTGTGCTCTCAGTGTTCTCTGTGGTTTATTCGGTCTTGGCCCAAGCTTGGGCTCACGCCAAATTCCAAGGGTAAAATCTCGATTCCAGGATCCTCCTTCATGGGCGCGGGTGTTCTCTAACCTGCCGTCGTCGATCTCGGGATGTCTTAGGTGCCTGCCGCCCAGTGCCCTGGGGCTGCAACTTGGTATTTGCCTCCTGCTTTCCTTCGGACCGACGCTCGGAGGGCACGGAACTGTTGCCGCCTTCGCGCAAACGCAAGAGACGACGCCAACCGCAGCCATTCCCGAGAACCCAGCAGCGGATTCCGTGGCCGCGCGCAATCAACAACAGGTCATGGACACCCTCCGGCGTCTGGAGAGGAAGTATGGCCGGGACGCCGTCCTGCTTTCCGGTTACGCCCTGAGCCTGGCCGTACGCCACGGTGCCATCCTCGAAGCGGAGACCAAGATTCAGGGTTTCGACGAGCACAACGGGCAACGTTTCCTGAGCGTGCATCTGACCAGCGGCATCGTCTTCAACGACAACAACCACAACGCCGCACAGC
>CAZGSN010000604.1:0-18077 GCA_964528465.1 uncultured Binatia bacterium (SeqCode) | reverse complement strand
TGACGCGCACAATGACCTCGCGCATCTCGTCGAGCCCGGTACTGATTACTTCGCGCTCCCAGCGAAAGCCGGGATACTCGCGACCAAAGCTACCAGTTTTGTTGCCGAGGTTGTCGAGTCCGCTGAGGAGAACCTCGTACTGGACTTGGCTCAACAGCTCGCGTGCCAGGAGCGTGGCCCGCGTCAGGTTCTGCCCGCGCGCCACCGCCCTGATGTTCTTGGCCTGCAATCCCAGGAGCCCCACGACAGCATAGGCAATGATCGACATAGCAATCAGAACCTCCAGCAGGGTAAAGCCTCGCTGGGTGCGGGAGTGCCGGGGTGCGGCGGTGCCGGGGTGCTGGCGTGCCGGTGCGCAGGCGTGGTGTGAGTCAGTAGGAGACATTGGAGTAGCTGTTCACAAGGACGAGCCGATTGTTCATTGGATTCACATAGAGGGTGAAGGAAGTCTTGCCGTCACCGATGTGGATGATGGTCGGATCAATCGTCCCGTCCGGATAGAACAAAGTAAAAACCTGGCCCTGGCCAATCTTCCCGGCCAGCGTCGGCAGGTCGACATCCATGATCTCGACCGGCTCTTTGATCTGCGTGCCCCGTGCCAATGAGCCAAAACTGCGAGCAAAGTCGACGAGGTCGGTGCCGCCTTCGTCGGGCGTCACCCAGTAGCGCTCGCCATCCAGATCGTAGTTCAAACGGTACGTCGCCCCGTTGAGTACGGCCTCACTGCGCACCAAGCGAAAGATCTTCTGCAAGCGGCTGGCTTGCGCCTGCATTTCCATCTTGCCCGGATCGCGCAGGCGCGGGACCACGAGCGTGATCATGACGGAAATGATCAGAACGACGAGTGTAATCTCGAGGAGCGTGAATCCGGCATCCTGGCTTTCATCCGAGATCCACGGCCTCACAGCCGCGGCTACTGCGTCTTCGCGCACTCCGTGTAGCCGCGCGCGTGAGCGCGTGGATCTGGAAGCAATAGCTAGGGGCAAAGGGGCCAAGGGACAGAGGGGCACAGGCGACCCACGACCAACATTGGGCAGGTGGCACCTCCGTGCTCAGATGTCGCGGCTGCTGATATCGGAATTCTTGCCCTCGCCGCCCTCTTGGCCGTCGGCGCCGTATGACTTCACCATAAAATCCCCGCCATCACTGAAGTACTGATAGGTGTTGCCCCAGGGGTCCTCAGGAACGCGATCCATGTAACCGTCCGGGTTGAAGTTCTTGGCGTTCGCTCCGCGCTGCACCAGTGCATTGAGGCCTTCCCCCGTGGACGGGTAGTGGCCATTGTCGAGCTTGTAGAGATGCAGAGCCTCTACGAGGCCCTTTACATCGGCTGCTGCCTTCACCCGTCGCGCCTCGTCGGTGCGGCCGATGATCTTTGGCGCCACTAGAGTCACCAGCAGGCCGAGGATGAATACCACGACCATGATCTCGATCAGCGTGAAGCCACTGCTACTTCCCAAGCGTTTCATGTTGCGTTTCCTCCCAATGCGCCTGCCGGCGGCCAACAGCCAACTGGCTAACTTCGATCTCAGTTCCGTCTTGTGCATCGTTCGCGTCCTCTATTTTACCAGCTCGTTCATGGAGAAAATCGGCAGGAGAATCGCCATCACGATGAATAAGACGACGCCGCCACCAAAAATGATCATCACCGGCTCGAGAATACTGGTCAGCGACGACACCGAGGAGTCGACCTCGCGGTCGTAGGCATCGGCGGCACGCGATAGCATCTGCTCGAGTTCGCCGCTCTTCTCGCCGACTGCAATCATATGAATCAGCATCGCAGGAAACAGCCCGCTCTTCTTGAGCGGCGGGGCGATGCTCTGGCCCTCACGAATGCTGGCCCTGGCGTCCTCGATGGCTTGGCTGAGCACCAAGTTGCTGACCACGTTCTTGACGATATCCAGCGAAGTCAGAAGCGGGATGCCGCTGGTGAGCAGCGTCGCCAGCGTGCGCGAGAAGCGCGCCAACGCCACTTTCTTGATGACCTTGCCGAAGTACGGAATGTTCAGGATGTAGCGATCGAAACGCAGACGCCCGGCCGGCGTGCGGATGCTGACCCGAACCGAGACCACGAGGATCAAAGCCGTGCCGACAACGAGCCACCAATAGTCCTGCATGAAGCCGCTAATCGACAGCAGAATCGTGGTCATCAGCGGTAGCTGCGCGTTGTTTTCGCTGAAAATCTTGGTGATCGTCGGAACAACATACGCCAATAGGAACAGCATGATCGCGGAGCCTACCGTTCCCATCAAAATTGGATAGGTCAGCGCCGAGCTAACCTTGTCGCGCAAAGCCGCGGAACTCTCGGTGTAATCAGCCAAGCGCAGCAGCACGACATCCAAGGCGCCGCTGGCCTCACCGGCGCGCACCATGTTGGTGAACAAATCGCTGAACATGCGCGGATGCGCCTTCATGGCATCGGCGAGGGCCACGCCTTCCGTCACTTGCTCCCGGATCTGCGACAGCACACGCTTGATACCGGCCTTCTCCACCTGCTCGATCAAGGCCGAGATGCAATCCACCAGCGGCAGCCCGGCACCAACTAGCGTCGACAATTGCCGCGTCAGCAGAGCCAGGTCCTGTGGCGTGATACGCTCGAAGTACTGGCTCACGTTCATCGACAGGCCAGCCGCGACACCGCCTTGCTTCTGCTTCTCCTCGACTAGATCGGTAGGAAAGATGCCGTCCCCACGCAGACGGCTGCGCGCCGCCTTGGGGTTCTCGGCGTCGACGACGCCGTTCACCTGACGGCCAGCAGCGTTGAGTCCTTTGTAAGCGTAAACGGGCATGCAACCAGCTCCGGTGCTCCATCAGTCCGAATCGGCGCGCGCCGCAGTCGCGCTCAAACCAGATCTTCCTGGGTCACGCGCAAGACCTCTTCAATGCTGGTGACACCTTCCATCACCTTGTCCGCACCGTCTTCCCGCAATGTGTTCATGCCGCGCGCCGTGGCCGCACGGCGGATCGAAGCCGCATCGGCATTCTTCATGACCAGAGAGCGCACTTCGTCATCGACCACCAACAGTTCATGGATCCCGCTACGGCCGCGATAGCCGGTACGCTTGCAGGCCTGACATCCGGGTCCCGGCCTGTACAACGTACGCCCGGCCAAGCGCTGCGGGGTGATGCCGATTTCTTCCATCTCCTCGCGTGTGGCCGCGTAAGGCTCTCGGCATTGATCACAGACACGCCGCACCAGACGCTGCGCCATCACCGCCATCACCGAAGAGGAAACCAGGAAGGGCTCGATGCCCATGTCGAGCAAGCGCGTCATGGCGCCAAACGAATCGTTGGTGTGCAGCGTCGAGAACACGAGGTGGCCGGTCAACGCCGCTTGAATGGCGATCTCAGCGGTCTCCAGGTCGCGAATTTCGCCAACCATGATGACGTCCGGGTCCTGACGCAGAATCGAGCGCAAGCCACTGGCAAAGGTGAGCTCGATCTTCGGGTTCACCATGATCTGCCCGACACCGTGCAACTGATATTCGATGGGATCCTCGATGGTGCGGATGTTCTTGTCGGGCGTGTTGATCCGCGTGAGGCAGGCATACAGCGTCGTCGTCTTACCGCTACCGGTTGGGCCGGTCACCAAGATGATTCCGTGGCTCTGATGAATCAGCTTCTCGACGATCTGTAGCTTCATGCCGAGGAGACCCAGATCCTCCAGTTGCAACACCGTGGTCGCACGATCGAGCAAACGCATTACGACATGCTCACCGTAAGCCGTCGGCACTGTCGACACGCGGATATCGATGTCGCGACCGGCCAAGCGCACACGAATACGACCATCCTGCGGCAGCCGCTTCTCGGCAATATTGAGACCCGCCATGATCTTCACGCGCGAGGTAATGACTGGCTGGAAACGTTTGGGCGGAGAAATGATGTCGTACAAAATACCGTCGATGCGGAAGCGCACACGCAGTGAGCGTTCGAAGGGCTCGATGTGAATATCGCTGGCCCGATCCTTCGCGGCTTGGAACAAGAGTGAGTTCACCAAACGAATGATCGGAGCTTCGTCTTCGCCGACGTCGATCAAGTCCTGCCGCTCGAGATCCGCCACTTCGAGGTCATGGCGCTCGCCCTCGAGTTCGTCGACGACTTCGGAAGCCGTGCCGGCAACCAAGTCGTAGGCACGGTTGATGGCATCGACGATGGCAGGAGCCGGCGCAACGCAGACGCGAACCGGCTTCCGAAACAGAAGCCGCAAGTCATCGAGCGGCCCAATCCCACCCGGGTCGGCCGCCGCCACAGTGACAGAGTCACCGTCGGTGCCGATGGGCATCAAGGTGCAGCGTTTGGCGAAGTTGATGGGTAAGGGACTGATCAACGTGGAAAGGTAATCGGCGTCGGGAAGACGGTCGAGGTAGGGCAAACCGAAATGCTCGGCCAACGATTGCGCCCAGGAGCGGCTATCGATGACGCCCATCTCCTGCAGCACATCGCTCAGCGGTTTGCCCTCGCGTTGGCGCTCCCGCGCCTTGTCGAGGTTCTCCGCCGTGATCACGCCGCGGGCAACCAGCGACTCTTCGAAAGATTGTGTGCCAATACTCATGATGGCAGTTAGCCGTTCGTTGCCTTCCAATTATTCGATGACAATGTCGAAGATTCGCTCGGCTGACGCCAATGCAGGTGACTGGCGGGCTCACCACCGACACGCATTCCCTCGGTATACTGAGCAAACGCGGCCTGCGGCGTATCGAACACTTCGAGGCAAACGTAGCGGCCAACGAAGTCGCGCCCTTCGAAGCGATAGGTGCCACCACGTTGGAAGGTACCGTCGAGCGCCGAGCCCTCCGGCACAGCCAGAGGCAGCAAGCCGTTGTTGCTTGCCAAGCTGTCCGGAGCCGTTCCCGATTCCGACACTACCGCGAGCAATACATAACGATGCGCCCCACCTTGTCCGTCGCCTAACGATGCCTTGGCCGACACGGCAGGAGCCTCTTCCGTCTTACGCAGCGAAGCACCACTATCATTTAGTGGTTTCTCGTCGGCGCTGGACTTCTCGGATGTTCCGTCTTGCGGCTTCAGCGGATCCAAGGAGGGGCGTTTCTCCCAGCTTGGGCCACCCAATTGACGCCAGCGCGGGGGCCTATCTCCAGTCGCAACGTAGGTGTCCGAAATAATGCGCTTGCGTTCGGCTACGGCCATCTCACGCTGTTCTTCCTCGGTCCGAATGATGTGCGGCGTCAGGAAGATCAGCAGGTTGAGCTTGCGATTGTTCGCGGCACTGAAGCGGAACAAGTTGCCGATTACCGGAATGTCCGACAGGTACGGCACCTTGGTAACGGTGCTAGACACGTTGTCCGAGATCAAACCACCGATGACCACGGTCTGCCCATCGCGCGCCACGATGTTGGTCGTCGCGGAACGAATCGTCGTGGTGGGTCCGAGCTGAGCTTCGTTGGCGCTTGGAATCACGTCCGAGACTTCCTGGAAGATTTGCAGCCGCACCGTACCGCCTTGGGAAATCTGCGGTGTGATCTGAAGGGTGATACCGACGTCACGTCGTTCGACGGTCTGGAACTGGTTGCCAAGATTGACGTCGCTCGTGGACCGACTCGCCACAAAGGGAACGTTGGTACCGGAGACGATTTCTGCCGGCAGGTTGTCCGTCGTCAGCACTGTCGGTGCCGAAAGAACATTGGCATCGGCGTTATTCTCCAAAGCACGCAGCAATGCCTGCTGCGCGGGAATCTCGCCGATTCCTGGAATGGTAACCGTTTGGCTGCTCAGGGCCGCGAGAATCATGCCTTGAAGATTGGACAGGCTGGCACCGTTGGCGAGTTGGTTGATGCTGCCATTGAGGTTGGTACGGCCAATGCCGATGCCACCGGGAAGGCCCGTGCCACCCTGGAGTTCGATTCCCATCTCGCGCTGCTTGGTCAACGAAATCTCGGCGATGATCGCCTCGACGTAAACCTGACGGCGCCGCACATCGAGCTTCTCGATGACTTCTTTCAGGGTTTCGAAATCCTGCGGCGAAGCATTGATGATCAAAGCGTTCGTCGAAGGATCGATGGCAATCCGCACCTGGCCCTCGAAATCCGGCTGCTGACCCGGCGCACCCGACTGCCCGCCGCTTCCCGACTGTCCAAAACCGCCGCCGCCACCGCTCCGACGCCCACCGATGCTGCCACTGGCCCCCAGACTATTGCCGCCAAAACCGCCCCCGAAACCACCGCCGCCGAAGCCGGTCTGACCAAAGCCACCCACCGCACCACCAAGCCCACCGAGCCCTCCCAAACCGCCGCCAATACCGCCGACGCTCCCGCCCCCGAAACCGCCACCGACGCTACGGCCACCGCCACCACGGCTGCCGAAGCCTCCCCCTCTACCTCCGAAGCCACCGCCCCCGAGTCCACCCACACCGCCGATACCTCCAAAGCCGCCGAGCCCGCCGAAGCCGCCCCCGCCGAGCCCGCCAAACCCACCGCCGCCACCACCACCACCGACCAACGAGCCCAATACCGGAACGATCTCGAAGGCGTTGGCGTACTTCAGGTAGTAAACGTTGATGCGACCGGTGCCGAGCGGCAAGGGAACATCCAAGCGGCTGACAAGCTCCTTGATGCGCCGCATCTCGATGACACCGGCAACCAGAATCAACGCGTTCGTCCGCTCGTCGGGAATGATCTTGAAGGAATGCTCGGGAGTCGTGCCGCCGCTTACGCCGCTGGCACCGGCTGCACCGGGAGGACGCGGCGCCGCACCACCAGTACCGCGACGCACCCGAGCATCAGGAGCATTTTGCGGCTGCGTGTTTGCCACCACGCCGCCCGCGCCACTGCTGCTTGGTTCTTCCAGGATCTGCTGGATCATGCCGGCGATGTCGGAGGCAAAGGCATAGTTGAGGCGAATGAACTCGATCCCCTGCTCGGTACCTTCGACATCGAGTTCTTTGAGAATGCGCTCCAGGCGCTCGATCTGCGCCGCGGTGTCGATGATGATCAGTGTGTTGGTCGAGGAATAGGCTGCCAGCAGGCCATCGGGGGAAGCCAACGGCTGCACGATGCTGATCATGTTATTGGCATCGACGTTCTTGAGTCGCATCAAGCGCGTGATGTACTCGTCGCGCGGCTCCGAGCGCTCCGCCCCAAACACCGTGTCGATGGTCGAGCTTTTCGCGTCCTTGGTGGCAACGATCTTGATGATGGCCCCGGAAGGTACCGTCGTGAAGCCCTTGACCTGCAACACCGACTGGAAGACCAAATAGGCCTCCTCCTTGGTGATGTTGCCGGGAGAGATGATGGTGACCTTACCGCGAACCTTTTCGTCGACGATGAAGTTCTTGCCGGTGATGTCGGAGATGAACTTGACCAGGGCCGCCACGTCTACGTCCTGAAAGTTCATCACGATGCCGGTTTGCACCGGCGGCTCGGCAGGCGCGGGGGCAGGCGCTGCCACTGGCGGTACAGCCGGAGCGGCGGCAGCCGGCGCCGTAGCGGGCGGCGCAGCCGCGGGCGCAGGCTCCTGTGCTAGCGCGGGACTCACCAAGGCAAGCCATAGCGCGAGCAAACTTTCCACCACCCCCTGACAGCGTTTCAACTGATTCCGCATACCGCCCCTCAATCTCCTCGCGCCCTCAGGCTCACAAGATCCCGTAGCTCCAGGTCCTGTTCTCTTTATTCCGGATTCCCTTAACAAGGATCTGGGGTTCATTCTTGAAGTCCTGAAACATCTGCAGGGCCGCCGATGCGTCACTGATGTCGCGCCCGTTGATCTCTTGAATGATGTCCCCGTTACGCAGGCCGATTTTGTCGAACAAGCTGCCTTGCTTGATCGCAAACAAGCGGAAGCCCACTGCCTTGCCACCTTCGAAATGCGGCACCGCCCGCATCTGCGTGAACAGTTGGTTCATGTTCTCGATGGCGCTGTCGACCTCGCTACGATCGATCTGATACTCGTTTTCGCTGAGCTGCTTGATGCCTCCCGCGCCCCCGGCGCCGGCCGCAGCGACGTTGGCCGTGGCCGAGGAAGCACTGCCGCTGCCCGCCACCGGCGGTGCACTTACAACAGCCGCCCCAGCACCACCCGGACCCGCCGGCGGTCCCGTTAGAGCAGCGGAGAGTTGCAGCTTCATGATCTCATCTCGCCCGGCATGGGAGAGAATGATCTGTTCCCAGGCAACCTCCTTAACGATGCCACAGTTGGGCACCGTGCGCCCGACGCGGTAGGCGTCCTGCTTGTGGTCGGCCGCTGTCTCGACAATCGCGTAAGAGTGAGCAGGGTCCTTCTTGTTCACCACGACACCGATCAGCTTGCCCTTACATTCCGTAGCCACCGGTGCCGGGGTAGGAACGAACTCTTGGGGTTTCACCGAATTGAAGATGTCACGCGTGGATATCGCCGCGTAATAGGTGGCAGGACGCTTGTCTTCCTTCTTGAGTGCAGGCGGAGGAGGGCTCAATCGTATGGCCGGGCCCGGGGCCAGGCGCTCCGCAATCGCCGTGCTGACCGTCAACGCCCCCGTGTACGCCACCAAGGCGAGGAGCACGAGATTGAGGAAGATCAGATGACGGGGCGTGAGTTTCATTCGGAAAAACCAGGGTTTCTATAGTCGAAAGCAGCTTGCGAATTCAAGCAAACGAGCATTGGTTCGGCAGCGAAGAGGCTCCACGAGTCACCTCGATCCGCTTCGCATCGTCGCAGGGCCGTGTGCCCAGAACCAGCCTGACAGCGGTCTGAAGATCAACGGAGCCCTTCGAGACGGCGCTACGCGCCTCCTCAGGGCGAACGGAATCATTGGTAAGTCCGTTCGTGCTGAGGAGCCCCGAAGGGGCGTCTCGAAGCACATCGGGCGTCTTCAACGGGCTGCTGACTCACAATGCAACGAACCGAGGGTGGACAGCCAGCAAGCAGACATGTCACCCGCGCTCCCTTCCTTGACACGTGAAACTGGCCTCACTAGACGCTGCCTACTCCCTTATGTTCAATGCACCCGCTACAATTCGTGGCTCAAGCGAGGAGAAACCCTATGCAAGCTCATGAACACACCGCTGCCACACCAAGCCATCAAGGCGACGGCGGCTCCGCTCTCGTGGTTACCGAATCGGCGGCTGTCGCGGCTAGATCCGCCATGCGCAAGGAAGGCAACGACGGTGCCGCGCTGCGTGTATCGGTGCTCGGCGGCGGCTGCTCTGGAATGCAATACAACCTTGGCTTCGATCGCGAGATTCGTGGCGACGATGTCGTGGTCGAGCAGCACGGCGTACGCGTGGTCGTCGATGCCACCAGCCTCCCCTACCTGCAAGGCATGACTCTCGACTACGTCAGCAGCCTACACGGCGGCGGCTTCAAGTTTCTCAACCCCAACGCCACTCGTACCTGCGGTTGCGGAACTTCGTTCTCGGCTTGAGGCTTCGCCCTACTCTACCGGCAAGACCATGAAGTACTACCCGGCTTTCCTGCGTCTCGCTGGGCGGGCTTGTTTGGTTGTCGGCGGAGGGGAAGTCGGGACGCAGAAGGTCTCCGCCCTCGCAAGTGCCGGCGCCGCCGTTACCGTCGTTAGTTCGCTTCTTTCCAGTGAACTCGAAGCGGCGGCTGCGCAGGGGCTCATCACGCTGCATCGCCGCGCCTACCGCCAAGGGGATGTGCACGGCTTTTTCGTCATCGTCGCCGCGACCAACGATGTTGCCGTGCAAAACCAAATCGCCGAAGACGCTCGTGCGGCCGGTATTCTAATCAATGTGGTCGATCGTCCCGAACTCTGTGATTTCATCGTGCCCTCGATACTGGAACAAGGCGATCTGTTGATTGCCGTCTCCACCTGCGGTCAGAGTCCGACCATGGCCCGCCGTATCCGTGAAGACTTGCAGTCTCGATTCGGTCCCGCATACGCCCAGGCCTTGGTACTGCTGGGCAAGCTGCGCGAACACCTCGCAGCGGCTCGGCTGCCACTGGAAGAACGCAAGCGCATCCTTGGATTGGTTGTCGATTCGAGTCTCGTAGATCACCTCGAAGGCGGAGATGGGGAAGCAATCGATCAACTGTTAGCCAACACCACCGGCAGCCAGATCTCCCTGGCCACACTCGGCATCCGCCTATCCTGAAGGTTCTATGCTGCTGTTTGCCCTCGGCTGCTATTTGCTCGCCACTTCCACCCTAGTCTCGCATACCATCACCACCAACGATTTGATGCGACGTATTGCGCACGCCTTGCTGAGCGCAGCCTTCTTGATTCACGGCCTCCACCTCGGGGAACGGGCTGTCACGCTAGGATACGACGCCATAGCCACCGTTCCCGACGAACTGTCCTGCATCGCCTTCATCATGGTGGGCTTGTACCTGGCACTGGCGTGGCGCGTGAACCTCACGGTAGTGGGGGGCTTGGTTACACCGCTGGCATTCCTGTTTACACTTTCTTCCTACGTTTTCGCCGTCGGCCCACCAGAGCTAAGTCCACGCCTACAGAATGTCTGGCTCCCTGCCCACGTGGCTCCTGCCTTTCTTGGCTACGCCATCTTTGCCGTCGCCTTTTGCATGAGCCTGATCTACCTGCTGCAAGAAAATCAACTCAAGGCCAAGCGCAAAGGCAACCTGTTTCGCCGCTTGCCGTCCCTCGAAACTCTCGATGACCTGAATTTTCGTTTCGTCACTTGGGGCTTTGCCGTCTTCACCATCGGCATCATCAGCGGCGCCCTTCTGGCCTTGAAGATCTGGGGCGCCTTGTGGTCGTGGGAACCCATCGAGGTTCTCTCCGCTGTCACCTGGATGCTCTATGCCGGCTTGCTGCACGCTCGCACTATTGGTTGGCGCGGACGCAAGGCCGCCACGCTTACCATTCTCGGCTTCGTCGCCGTCATCTTGTCCTTCTTGGGCGTCAATCTCGTGTTCCCCGGAAAACATGGCGGAACCTTCGGCTGATGCAGGGCGAGATTCTCATCATCGGCGTCAACCACCGCGCCGCGCCGGTTGAGGTTCGCGAACAAGTTGCCTTCAACGGATCGCTCGAGCATTCGCTACGCAACCTGCTGTCGGTCCCTTCCATCGAGGAGGGAGTGATCCTTTCGACCTGCAATCGTGTCGAGGTGGTGGCCATCGCCGAGGACGGCGACAATGCGGTCGACTCGCTTACCGATTTCTTGGCACAGGGCGAGCAGCTTCCGCGCCGGCAGCTCATGGAGCATCTCTCCGTTTATCGTGGTCGCGAGGCGGTCCGTCATCTGTTTCGTGTGGCAGCAAGCCTCGACTCCATGGTCGTCGGCGAGCCGCAGATTCTCGGGCAGCTCAAGGAGTCGTACCTGGCGGCCTCGTCGGTCGGTACTGCCGGAACGATCCTGCATCGCTGTTTCCACAAGTCCTTCAGCGTCGCCAAACGTATCCGCACCGAAACCGCCGTTGCGGGCGGAGCCGTTTCGGTAAGCTCCGCGGCCGTGGAGTTGGCCTGCAAGATTTTTGATCGCCTCGAAGACAAGAACGCGATGCTGATTGGAACCGGGGAAATGGGCGAGCTGGCGGCGCGCCACCTGGTCGCACAAGGCATCGGCAGCCTCCTGGTCACCAATCGCACCTTCGATCGTGCGGTCGAGTTGGCACGTGATCTGGGGGGCACGCCGGTCCCCTTCGAGGAGTTCCGGCGTTATCTGCAACTGGCCGATGTCGTGATTGGAGCCACCGCCGCCGAAGAGTACATCATCAGCAGCTCGGTGGTGCAGGAGACCCTGCGGCAACGAAAGTTTCGCCCCATGTTCTTCATCGACCTGAGCGTGCCGCGGAACCTCGACCCAGCCATCAACGACCTCGACAACGTCTACCTCTACGACGTGGACGATCTTGGCGGCGTCGCCGAAGATAACCGCGTTGAGCGTAGCCGGGAGGCAGAAAAAGCCGAAGGCATCATCGAGGAAGAAGTCGACACGTTCTGGAAGTGGTTGGCTAACTTGGAAGCCGTGCCCACCATTGTGGCGCTGCGCGACAAGGTGGAGGCCATCCGCCGGGGCGAGCTTGAAAAAACACTCAACAGCCTGCGTAATGCCAGCCCCGAGATGCGCGCCGCGCTCGAAGCAATGACCACGGCAATTGCCAACAAGATCCTGCACTCACCCATCACCCACTTGAAGCACCACGATCGGCGCGAAGCGGCCTTCTACGCGGCCGCCGCCCGCAAGCTTTTCGACATTGAGGAGCCAGAAGACTCTTGAGCCTCTCTATCCGCATCGGCACACGCGGCAGCCAACTCGCCCTCACCCAGGCGCGTTGGGTGCAAAGTCAGATTGCTGCGCAGCACCCGAACACTCGCTGCGAGCTGGTCATCATCAAAACCAGCGGCGATCGCTTCGTCGATCAACCGCTCAGCACCCTCGGCGGCAAGGGCCTCTTCGTCAAAGAGATCGAAGAAGCCATGCTCGCCGGCTCCATCGACTGCGCCGTACATTCGATGAAGGATGTCCCCAATGAGCTGGCAGCGGGCCTGGTGATCGCCGCGGTCCCGCCTCGTGAGGATGTTCGCGACGTACTCATTCGCCCATACCAGACTGTCGGAAAGGTCGAACGGAATTCCGTCACCCCGGCGAAAGCCGGGGTCCAGGGTCCGTTGGAAAGCAACCGTGCTGGCTCTTCAGCACTGGATCCCGGCTTTCGCCGGGATGACGGGCAACCAGAAGCGCAATCCGAGGGAAACCCAACGGTCTCAGCCGCTGGGGCACGCCTGGCCAGCTTACCGTCGCAAGCTCGCGTCGGCACCAGCAGCTTGCGGCGAGCGGCTTTGCTGCGGGCTTTGCGGCCCGACCTGCGAATCGAGCCATTGCGCGGCAATGTCGACTCGCGTCTGCGTAAGCTCGATGCCGGGAACCTCGACGCCATCGTGCTCGCGGCAGCAGGTCTGCGCCGATTGTCTATCGAGCGCGAACATGCACAGCTCCTCGACACGGAAGAGATCCTACCCGCCGTGGGCCAAGGAGCCTTGGCCATCGAATCGCGTCCCGACGAAATCCAGTCCTTGCTCGCTGTCCTCGACCATGCACCCACGCGCCTTGCCGTCACTGCCGAACGCGCCTTCCTGCAAACAGTGGGCGGCTCCTGTCGCACTCCCCTGGCGGCCTATGCGGAGCTGAGCGATGGGACACTGTGGTTGCGAGCGCTCATCGCCAGTCTCGATGGTAGCCAGATCCTCCGCGGCGAACGCCGCGGCCCTGCAACGCAAGCCAGCGAACTCGGCATCTCTCTCGGGCAGGAACTGCTGGCACGGGGCGGAGATGAAATCCTAAGGGCTCTGGAAGGCGCGGATGGCGGGTAAGATCTACTTGGTGGGTGCCGGGCCGGGGGATCCCGGGCTGATCACCGTCAAGGGCATGCGCTGTCTGCAGCAAGCCGACGTGGTGATCTACGACTATCTGGCCAACCCCGCCCTGCTCGAGCACGCACCGGCAGGCGCCGAGAAGATTCTCGTCGGCAAGCACGGCGGGGGTGCCCGCGTCGAACAGGATGTGATCAATGCCCTGCTCCTCGATCGTGCCGGACTCGGCAAGATCGTCGTGCGTCTCAAGGGTGGGGACCCGTTCATCTTCGGTCGCGGCGGTGAGGAAGCCGAGGCCGCTGCCCGTGCAGGGATCGCCTTCGAGATCGTTCCCGGAGTTACTTCCGCGGTGGCGGTGCCCGCTTACGCCGGGATTCCGCTCACCCATCGCGATCTCGCCTCCAACGTGATCTTCACCACAGGCTACGAGTATCCCAACAAGCCCGAGCTTGCCGTGCGCTGGCACGAGTTGGCGCGCAGCGGCAGCACACTGGTGATCCTGATGACGCAGCGCCAGTTGCGAGCCAACATGAACAAGCTGATGGAAAGCGGCCTCGCAGCCTCGACCCCAGCAGCAGTCATTGAGTGGGGAACGCGGGCAAGTCAGCGCACGATCCTCGGCGAAGTCGGTACCATTGCCGACCTAGCGGAGGAGTCCAAGGTCAAACCACCGAGCTTGGCAATCGTCGGCGATGTCGTTCGCCTGCGCGAACGGCTGCAGTGGTTCGAACGCAAGCCGCTGTTCGGCCGCCGGATCGTGGTGACGCGCCCGCGCCAGCAAAGCGCGGCACTGGCCCAGCGACTCGAAGAGTTGGGTGCCGAGGTGGTGATCTTCCCGAGTATCGAGATTGCCCCGCCTGAGTCGTATGCGCCGGTGGACGCTGCTCTCAGCCGTGCCGCCGAGTTTGATTGGGTAGTCCTCACCAGCGCCAACGGCGTGCACGCGTTCTTCCAACGGCTGCAACATCTGCACATCGATGTTCGTTCCTGGCACCGGGCTCAATTCGCCGCCATCGGCCCACAAACAGCAGCCCTCATCGAAACACAGGGCATTCATGTCGCGGCTCTGCCGGGCGAATACCGCGCCGAGGGGCTACTCGCAGCCCTTGCCGAGATGGGGGTGCAGGGCAAGCGCGTGCTGTTGCCGCGCGCTGCCGGAGCGCGTCCGGTGCTGCCCGATCAGCTCCGTGCTCTTGGTGCTGAGGTGGAAGAAGTGCACACCTATTGCAGCATTCCCGCACGCCAAGACGCGGCGCAGTTGAAGGCTCTGCTAGCCGAGGACGCCGTCGACGTCATCACCTTCACCAGCTCCAGTACCGTGCACAACTTTGTCGCCGCCTTCGATGGTAACGTCGCCCCGCTTTTAGGTAGAGCAGCGATTGCCTGCATCGGGCCCATCACCAGTGCCACCGCCCGCGACTACGGCATGCCCCCCAGCATCGAGCCCACCGCCTACACCATCGCCGCCCTAAGCGACGCCATCCTCGAACACCTGCACACACACAGCGACCAAGCACATGCGCAACGATCCGCTGGGGATCGACGCGAACCGGACCGTAAACCTGACCGGTAATCAACCGCGGGCGCACATTCGGTTAGGGAGCCTCTGCGTAGGTCCTCACGGTTCCGGCACCTACTTCTGCGATATCTTCGTCACCCTCTTCTCCGTCGGACGGTCCCCTCACACACCGTCCGTTTTCCGCCGTCGAGGTGCCTGGCCAACGCAGGCGGTCGGCGAAATACTTCGCACTCCCCGATGGCCAATACGGGTGCGGGCAGAAACCTTCGGCGGGTAGCCCGTCACTTCCTTGCGAGCCTCATAGACCTACCTTTTCGCCACCGAAAACGAGGCGCTAAGGAACCTCTGCAAAGTCGGTGCAAGTCGCCTCCTTGCGGGGTCGGGGTCGCTATCGGAATCGGTATCGATCTCATTTCACGCGGTATCTCCTCACCTTTGTCGCGGCCGATTCCGACCGCGATACCGATTCCAACCCGATCTGATTACAGGGCTACTTGTGCAGAGGTCCCGCTAAGGCTTCCGCAGCTCCACGACGCAGCCGGCTGTCGGGCTGGGCAACGTCAATTGCTGTACCCCACCGCACAACAACCAGACTGCGCCATCACTGTTGGCAGTTCGCGTTTCATTTGATGGCGAATCTCCCGCGGAGGCGCGGAGGGGGATAGCCGGATGAGTGGCGACGGTGCCGTTCGCGACCTCGACGTGCACCACGACGCCTGGAATTTGATTTACGGGGACCTGGAGACGAGCGTAGGCGCTCAAGCCGGTCAAGCTGGCGATCCGATGAGGAACCGGCGCGCGTGTCTCATTCGACTATCGCTAGGTGCGAACCAGCAACGACCGCGAGCGAATGGCGCTTGCCCTGAGGCGCGACAAATTTGTATGAGGGGGCGGTGAGTGAACCGGAAGCAACGTCGGATCTCGCCGCATCTTGGCCTGCCCACGAGGGGCGGCGCATCATTTTCTTGCTCGACGCAGCCAGCACACTCGAAGAGCGCGTGCTGCATACCTGGATCACACAGAATGCCCCCGCCGAGGTTCAACCCTCCGCGTACGAAACCATCGCCATCCCTGCGTCGCGTGCACCCCGGCGCGGGGCTTCCAAACGTCGCGAACTCGACCCGCGTCTCGAAGTGGCGCTGACCGGCGGAGACGACCCGCTGCTGGCGCCGCTGCGCGTGGCCTGGCGACCTTCCAAACGCGACGGACGCCGTGCCGCTACGTGGCGCGATTTGCTGACCTTCGGCGATCCCCGCGATCCCGGGCCACTACGGCAGAGCCTAGTTCTGCGCCGCGAGCCGGATCGCTGTGCCGTGGTGGCGGGTGAGCCGGCGCCGTTGTCGCAACTACGCGAGCGCTGGCATCGTACCGGCGGTGCCGATGCCACCCTCACACTCAGCCTGCCGGAGTTTGTGGTGCGCCAAGCCGCGCTAGCCCTCGAGCGTGCAGAGCGCCGCCTGCGCGGGGCACGGTACAAGGTACCGCGTCTCGTGCACGAAGAGCTGCTGGCACGGCCGGCCTTTCGCGGCGGCGTCGCACGCTTGGCTCGTGAACTGGGACGGCCGGAGCCCGAGGTCATGCGCGAGGCAGCAGGCTATCTCACCGAGATTGCCGCCAGCCACAGCACCTACGTGATCGATCTGGTCGCGCACGTCATCCACTACCTCTACTCTCTCGGCTACAGCGCCCTCGAATACGACCACGCTCAGTTGGATCACATCGCGACCTTGGCACAGCGCCATCCGATCGTGTTCTTGCCCTCGCACAAATCGAATCTCGACCACCTCGCCTTGCAGTACATGCTGCACGAGAACGGCTTGCCCCCGAATCACACCGCCGGCGGCATCAACATGAACTTCTTTCCCGTTGGCCCTCTGGTGCGACGCAGCGGCGTTTTTTTCATCCGCCGCACGTTCAAGGACAACTCCACGTACAAGCTGGTGCTGCGCCAATACGTCGATTACCTCATCGAAAAGCGCTTCCCGCTCGAGTGGTACATCGAGGGCGGACGCTCACGTTCCGGGAAACTGTTGCCGCCACGCTTCGGCATGCTGGCCTATGTGGTCGACGCCTACCGGCGCGGCAAAAGCGAAGACGTACACCTGGTGCCGGTATCGATTGCGTATGATCAGATCCAGGACGTCGGCGACTACGTGGCGGAGCAGCGCGGCGCCGCCAAGCAGCGCGAAAGCTTTGGCTGGTTCCTCACGGTGCTGCGCAAGCTGCGCCGCGGCTACGGCAGCATCCACATTCGCTTCGGCGAGCCACTATCCCTGGCCACGGCGTTGGGACCGCCGCAACCACACGCCGAGCCCAACGACGACGAAGACAACCTGGCCCTGCAGAAGCTGGCCTTCGAGGTATCGACGAGGATAAACCGTGCCACTCCGATTACGCCCACCTCGTTGGTAACCCTGGCTTTGCTGGGCACCTTCGATCGAGCCGTCACGGTACAGGAAACAGGGGCGGCGTTGCGCAACTGGGTCGCCTACGTGCAAGCACGGCGCCTACCAACGACCACGGCGCTGGATCTCGATACAGCCGAAGGAGTACGGCGCGCCCTGGAGGCGCTGGTGGCGAACGATGTGGTGACCTGCTTCGCGGAGGGAGCAGAACCCGTGTACATGATCGGCGACGGCCAGCACTTGGCCGCCGCGTACTACCGAAATACGATCATTCACTTCTTCGTCAACGCTGCAATCGCCGAGCTAGCCCTGTTGCGAGCGGCAGAATTAGCAGCCAGCACGGGCATCGACGCCGCCACCGCGCGCGACGAGCTGTGGGCCGAGGCCATGCGCTTGCGCGACCTATTCAAGTTCGAGTTCTTTTTTGCCGGCAAGGAGACCTTTCGCGCCGAAATCGAAGAAGAGATGCGCTTTCAAGACCCAGACTGGGAGCAGCGTTTCCACGATGCCGCCGAGCTGCAAGCGTTGTTGCGCCGAGTGCGCCCGTTCAGCTCGCACCGCATTCTACGGCCCTTTGTCGAAGCCTACCGCGTCGTCGGCGATGCCTTGGTACAGCTTTCCGTCGATGCCGCCGTCGACGAAGCGCAGCTCGTGGGCAAGTGCCTGTCCCTCGCCAAGCAGTACCGGCTGCAGCGACGTATCCGCAGCACCGAATCGGTTTCCAAGGTATTGATCGAAACCGCACTACGGCTTGCCCGCAACCGCAACCTCACCCAACCCGGCGACGACCTCGCCGCCCGCCGCCGCGCCTTTGCCGAGCAACTCAGCGACGTGATCCGCCGCATCGACGCCATCGGCGCCCTAGCCGCCACCCGCCTTGCCGGGTTGATCCACTAGCGACCTCTGCACAAGTAGCCCT
>CAZGSN010000603.1:0-2282 GCA_964528465.1 uncultured Binatia bacterium (SeqCode) | reverse complement strand
GGCGTATCCCAGCGTTTCTCCTCTTGCCCTTGTAACTGCTGCCTGTATCCGTGTTCATCGGCGTCCATCCGCGGTTCAATTGTTGTTTTCGGGTTGAGGAAGCTCGCTCGTCTTTTCTCCCCCACGGTACGTAATTTGGCTCGCATGGTGCGCGCTGCGGTCGCCCGCTGTCATGAGTCGGGCCAGCGTAGCGGCGAGTTGCTCGATCGCCGCGGTGTCGGGCAAGGTAATCGTCATGCGCAGCCTCCCGGCAGGGTCGGACTCGACACGTTCGGACAGGTGAGCACGCAACGTGTTCACCAGATCGTCGGGCGGCGGGGAGCGGCTAGGCCTAGCGCCGTGACGGAATGCCTTCGTTGGCGACTTTGCCGTTGCCCTGGGTCGGCACTAGTCGATCCCATGTTCTTGATCCCCGTGCTTGATCCGTATGCTACCAAGATGCGGCATGAGCTTCGTAAGATCTCTGGGCCGTCTTGCCGCAACGCTACGCTCGGTCATTCGTTTGCGGGGCTTCGAAGCGGATCCGATTCGACGCCGGCTCGCGCGTGCCGCATCGGTTGCCGACTTGCGCAGGATGGCGCGGCGCCGGCTTCCGGGTGGTGTCTTCGACTACATTGATGGCGGCGCCGAAGATGAGCGCACCATGGCGGCGAACGAGGCAGCCTTTGCTGCGCTCACGTTTCGGCCGCGCGTCCTCCGTGGCCTCGGCGAAGTCGACCCCTCGTCCACTATCCTCGGCAAGCCACTGCCCTATCCCTTGGTGCTTGCGCCCACCGGCTTCACTCGCATGGCCGATCCGCAGGGTGAACTCGCGGTGGCGCGCGCTGCGGCGCGGGCACGACTGCCCTACACGCTTTCCACGCTCAGCACGCGGTCCATTGAAGAGGTGCGAGGCGTCAGTGACGGGCGTCTGTGGTTCCAGGTATACGCCTGGCGTGATCGTGGTCTGGTCAAGGAAATGATCCAGCGTGCTGCGGCTGCGCGCTACGAGGCCCTCGTGCTCACTGTCGATACGGCAGTGTTCGGGCGCCGCGAGCGTGATGTCCACCGTGGATTCTCCCTCCCGCCTGCCATCGGCCCAGGCACTTTGCTTGACGGTGCCTTGCATCCGGGGTGGACGTGGGCCTTCTTGACGAGCGAACCGATTCGTTTCGCCAATGTCGTTGGACAGGAAGTGGGCGATGGCGCTTCGCCGGTTGTGCTCGCCGACTACATCAACGCCCAGTTCGACTCCTCGTTATCTTGGGAATACCTCGACTGGCTACGCTCTGTGTGGAGCGGTGCCATCCTTCTCAAGGGGATTCAGTCCGTCGAGGATGCGGTGCTTGCCGCAACCGCCGGTGTCGACGCCATCGTGCTTTCGAATCACGGTGGCCGCCAACTCGATGGGGCTCCAGCAACGTTCTCGCTGGTTGCCCCGGTTGCGGATGTGGTTGGCGGAAGAACGGAGATTCTTTGCGACGGTGGCATTCGGCGCGGTAGCGACATCGTAAAGGCCGTTGCCGCGGGTGCTACCGCCTGCATGGCCGGACGTGCTTACCTTTACGGGCTGGGTGCCGCTGGGGAGCCGGGTGTCGACACTGTGCTCGGCTGGTTGCGCGACGACGTACACCGCACCATGAGCCTCATCGGTGCCTCCACGATCGCACAACTGGATCGTTCGTTTCTCAACCTATCCGCATGATTCGCGGGTAAGCAGAGACCTTGCTGGGGCCGCGGTCCTTCGCCGCTGCCCCAGCTCATCTTGTGGAGCTTCTGTCGCTATCCTTCGTGACAAAGCAGGCCGCGGCTCTTCTCCTGGCAAACCATACGGCCCTTCACCGCCTGGTTGCCCACCGTCAGGCACAGATCGAACACGACCGGGAACTCGGCTCCATTGTGAGGGCCGGCAATCGGCGGCGTGCTGGCTCGATAGAGAACCTGTTGCCAACCTCCAAAGGCTCCAATGGTGATGTTTCCTCCAGTATTGGTGGCTCCAGAGCCTGTGGGGCCAAGCGTCGTAGTCGCCAAGTGCAGGCGTCCCGTGTCCACCTTACGTTCGGTGAGCCAGCGATCCATACGAATAGCAACTTGCTCGCCGGTTTCCGGAGTCAGCGCCGGGCAATCCCCCGGCTGCACATAGAAGCTCAAGTTGAGGCCACCCGATGCGGCGTCATACCAGGTGAGTCGCATCTGACTCAGGTTGTAATGAGGGCAAGCATTGGAACAGTCGCCCCCGATTTGGATTGGCGTACGCGTCGGTGACGGGGAAGCGGTCGGAGTCGTCGTAGCCGCGGGGACGA
>CAZGSN010000602.1:0-16179 GCA_964528465.1 uncultured Binatia bacterium (SeqCode) | reverse complement strand
CTCAGCACCTCAGCACCTCAGGACTCCAGGACTCCAGCACCTCCGCACTGCTCATCAGACTGACACCTGTCACTTCTGAGTGACAGGTGTCACCGTAAGCCGCGCGGGCAGCCAATGTTCTTGTCGAGCCTTCCGTCGCGGCCTATTCCTTGCTCTTCAGCGGCACGATCGCACAGAAGCGCAAGTACGAGCTAGGGCGGGTATGCAGGAGGGAGCAGGAATGAGGGTGGATCGAGATAGAAAGAGGCGGATGCGGAACTGGGCCGTGCTCATGGTCCTGGCATGCGGGCAAGCTCCGGCCACGGCTACGGCGGTTATTGTCGGTGGCGGCGGTGCGGCCAGTAGTGATTGCTTTCTGGTTCTCAGCACAGCCGCCAATACCCCCAGCAGCAGGCCCAAGAACGTTCGTTGCATCGACGGAGATGCAACCTGTGACAACGACGGTGTGGTCAACGGCGTGTGTGAGGTGCAGGTTTCGGTGTGCGCCAACAGCACCGCGATCAGCGAATGCACCCTGGTCGGGGTCGACTCGGTGGTGGTGGCACATGCCGACGACGATGGCGTCGATCCCGATTTTGATCCGGACTTTCAAGCCCTGCAGAGCCGCATCGATAACCAGATCCTTGACGACAACCCCAACACCAATGCGGATGACTGCACCACGCCCTCAGCGATCCGCGTGCCGATCAAGGGGCCGGTAGGCGACAACAAGTGCGGCAGACGCACCAAGACGGTCAAGATCACTACAACCTCCGACAACTTGGCGGGCAAGATCTACACCGACGCCGACAAGCTCAGGATCTCCTGTGCTCCGGCCGACGACAGTGCCAACGGCTGCAACCCGCAGACCCTGTTTTCCAGCACCTTCGATCGCATGCAGAAGCAGATCTTCAACCAAAGCTGTGCGGTCGCCACTTGCCACGACTCCAACACAGTGGCCGGCAATCTCCTGCTCGAGTCCGGCGCTTCCTATAACAACCTAGTCGACACCGACCCTACGAATGCCAGCGCTCTAGGACTCGGACTCAAGCGTGTTGCCCTCACTGGGGTCGACGACAGCTTCCTCTTTCACAAGGTAACCGGGGCCCTTCCCGATGCCACCTTCGGAGGGCGCATGCCGCTCGGCCGCCGTAAGCTGCATTCCTCCCTGCAGACCATAATTCAGTTGTGGATCGAGGACGGCGCACCGGCAGTCGGTTGGGTTCCCGGCACGTTCTAGGCGTCAACAAGCAACAGGAGATCCCATGGGAGATCAGAACACGGTCCTCGCAGCCGCCGATGTCCGGCACTTGCTACGGCGCACCGGCTTTGGCGCGCCCGCCGAGCAAGTGGGCACCTATGTCGGCATGACCCGCGGCCAGGCAGCAGACTCGCTACTCAGTTTCAATCCGGCAACGTTTCGGCCAAGCGGCAGTGACGGCGATGCGATCCGCGACAAGTGGCTCAAGTACATGATCAAGGTAAAGGTGCCATTCCAAGAGAAGCTCGTCCTGTTTTGGCACGATCACTTTGCCACCGGTATCGACAAGGTCGGCGATGCCGCGTGGATGGGCGAGCAGAACAAGCTCTTCCGCCAGAACTGCAAGGGCAACTTCCGCACCTTCATGAAGGCAATGAACAAAGACCGCGCCATGGTCGAGTACCTGGATACAGTTCGCAACTTCAAAGAAATCCCCAACGAGAATTACGCTCGCGAGTTGATGGAGCTGTTCACCCTAGGGGTCACCGACCTCAACGGCGCAGCCAACTACACGCAAGAAGACATCGTACAGATTGCGCGTGCCTTCACCGGATGGAGTAACGACGGTCGCGTCACCCATTTCCATGACTACGACCACGACTACACCGATGAGTTTCCCGAACGCGGGCCCAAGCGCATCTTCGTCAACGCCCATGGCTTTGGAGCCAGCGGCGCCGACTTCACGCTGCCGGGAGGCGAAGGCGAATCCGAAATCGATCAGGTCATCGACATCCTGCTGCTGCATCGCGACAGCGACAACGCGGTTACCGTAGCGCGCTACCTGGCGCGGCGTTTATTGACCTATCTGGCACACGCCGCTCCGACGAAGGCGGAGATCGACGCGGTGGTCAGTAGTTCGGGCTTCGACAGCACTTGGGATCTGCAAGCCTTACTGCGCGCCATTCTGGTGTCCGACACCTTTTACGCTACGGCGGCTGGCCCGCCCTACGTGCCGACATCAAGGAAATCGGTAAAGTGGCCGATCGATTACGTCGTCTCCAGCATGCGTTTGCTCAAGATGAAGCCCAGCGGCCGCGATCAATACTTGAAGTACAGCAGCTACGATCCGGTGCGCGACTACCTTGCCGACATGGGGCAGATCCTGTTCGAGCCCCCCAGCGTCTTCGGCTGGGACTGGGAGAATGGCTGGGTGAGTAGCGCGACCCTGCTGTCACGCTACGAATTCGCCACCGACTTGGTGCGCTCGCGCGGCAGCGGCAGCAGCGCCTTCCGGCCGGAGAAGCTGACGCCCATAAAGATGCTGATGGACGCGGGACCCGTCACCGCCCCGAACCTCGTCGACACTGCTAGCGGTATCCTCGGGATCACAGATCAGTTGAGTTCCCAAGAGCGCGACGTGTTCCTCGATTACCTCGGTGGCGCCGCAGCCGTTCTGGATCTCGAAGACTACGATGTGCGCAACACCAAGGTGCATGGACTGTTTGCATTGATGCTCCAGTGCCCCACCTACCAGGTGCACTAGGAAGGACGGTCTCCCCTCATGGCACTTACACGAAGACAATTCCTGCAACGCACCGGCCTTGCTACCGCTGCTAGCTTCTTTGGCCCTGGCTTACTGGGCAATCCGTTTGTCCGCAAAGCTCTAGCCGACACCATTGGTGACCGATACTTCGTCTCGGTCTTTCTCGACGGCGGCAACGATGGTCTCAACACCATCACACCGCTCGACAACGGTTCGTCTCTGACGCTACGCGCCGCTTACGAGGCAGCGCGTGATTCCATTCGTCTTCCTTCCGCTGGCCAAGGGGCACTACTGACGCCTGCCAACGCGTGCTTGGATCCGGTGACGGCTACGCCACTTGGCTTTCACCCCGGGTTGGTTGGCCTCAAGAACCTCTACGAGCAAGGCAAGGTCGCGATTATCCAGGGCTGCGGATACCCCGATTACTCGCTGTCGCACGACACCTCGCGACACACGTGGGAGTCGGCCGACCCTCTGGGAGCCTCGCTCAACGGTGGCTGGATGGGCCGCTACCTCGCTGCCAACTACGGAGGCACCGATATCCCTGCCGTCAATGTCCGCAACGAAGTCGCCGGCGACTTTCAACAAACCGCTACGTCGGTGCTCGCCGTTCGCCGCCTGGCAAACTTCAGTTTCCCTTACGACGACTACAGCTCCGGCGATGACACCGCCAAACAGGCGGCCTTTCAAGCCCTGTGCGCGTTAGCGTCAGCCTCTTCGCAAGCCAACCTCGCCTACATTGGCAGCTCCGGTACAGCCACCGAGTTGGCCACACAGAGATACCCCGCACTCGTCGGACACTACGGCGCTCGCGCTGGAGGCTGGGCAACACAATACTCCACGCTCAACACAACTTTTGCGCGCGACATGCGCGAGGTGGCACGCGTGATTTACGGAGTGTCCACGTTACAACCCAACGTCAACGCCCGCTTTTTCGAGGTATACAACGGCGGCTACGACACACATTCCGGGCAAGGAGCCGGGTTGGCCGGTGATGCCCATTACGATCTGCATCGGGAGGTCGGCGATGCCATCGAGCTGTTCTATAACGATCTCGTCGACATGGGCGTCGCCAACAAGGTTTGCCTGCTCATTTGGAGCGAGTTCGGGCGCCGCATCCAACAGAATGCCAGCGGCACCGATCACGGCTCGCAGGCTCCCGTGTTCGTCATCGGCGGCGCCGTAAACGGTGGTGTTTATGGCCGCCATCCGAATATCCATGAGAGCGCTCTCGATGAGTACGGCAACACCGTTTACTGGCAAGGCGGGGCGAATCCAGACAACTGGACTCGCTCGACTGACCTCCGTGATGTTTACGGGACCCTACTCGAGCGGTGGCTAGGCATGCCCGACGCATTGGCGGTTCTGCCCGTCGATGGTGGTGACCCGGATCTCACCTGGACTACGCCGAACTTCAATCTGGGATTCTTGACCTGAACAGACTAAGGGCGAGCGGGTATGCGGCTCGCCGATTTCTATTTCGATGATCCGCGCGTCGACCTGATCCCGATCGAACACCTAACAGCGAGCGGCGTCGACGCGGAATTCGCCGACATCCTGCAGGTGCGCGGCTGGCGTGAAGCGCAGACTGCCCTGCTCAATCGCGCCTTCCGCATCTACTGGTCGCGTGCCAGCGAGCTAGCATCACGCTGTGCGAGCTGGCCGGCTCCGCGCCTACGGCACATCGCAGTGATCCGCGACAGCGCCGCGGTCCGCCCCTACGCACAGATCCTCAACACCAGCAGTTGGAGTCTGTATGCCGCCGATTTCGATCCAAGCACGGCGAGCGCTGAGCTGCTGGCCTACCTGTTCGTGCACGGAGATCGCATGGCGGTCAGCGGCGAGATCACTTTGTGCTCTCTGCACAACGCGCCCTATTGGTTCGCTCGCAGTGCCGAGGAAATCGAAGACTTCGATCGCGGCGCAAGGTGCTCGACCCGTCCCGACGCGCGTGGCTTCCAGGTAGTGGCAGACGCAATCCCATGGCTGCGTGAGCTGTACCACGACGATCTCCGGCCACCGCATAGCCCTGCAGCCTGCCGGCGCATCCCGGGCTCCGGAATTCTGGTACCAAGAGACCTAGAGGCCCGTCCGCCCGAGCTGGTTCGACAATGGACCGACGTGGCAAGCAGCGTCTTAGGGGACTTCTACGCCCGCCAGCGCAGAGCAGCCCCGAGTACACTGCAAGCACTGCTCGATTGGTTGTCGGAAGCGAGGCCGCCGGTACTGATCACCGGCAAGCGCGAGCGAGTCTTATGGGATCCCCAGCATCCCGACCGACTCGGCACACTGCGCGCCGAGTTGCGCCAAGCGACGGAGGTAGGCTTGCGCCATGTCCATGCCGACCTGCGCCTAACGGCAGCCAAGACGAACCTCTTTTTCTCGTCCTTGAGGAGCCCCGGCGACCTTCCCAAGCCACACGCCGACACCTTGCAGTCGGGCTACACCTATCTGCACCGCGACCGGGGCTTGCTCGCCTACAATCTCCACGACCCCGCCTTCGAGCGCCTGACCACGCCTGCCCTGCCGTATGGTCTCGCCATGTTGGGAGCGCGCACGATTCATGAGTGGTGCCATTTGGCAGTCGATGCCGGGTGGGTGCCGCAGACTTTGGATGAAGCGCAGAAGAAGCACTTGGTAGATGCGGTGGCCGCGCAATTCGACGAGATCGTCGATAGCGCTTCGGCAGGCGCCCGCCAGCGCTGCCGGCGCGATATGCAGAAGCTCATGGCCATGTACCCGGGCAGCACAACTCCTGGGGCTGCGCTTACCGCCCTGCTTCTCGGCCGTGTTTCCGACTACCAAGGGAACCTTCTCGCCCAGCGCTACCTCAGCATCGTCGAACGCGAGACCTACGTGCGCCACAACATCCGCACCTTACGCGGCATGTATCGTGCGGAGGAAGCTTGGCGCATGCTGGTGCGCTACGTTACCGAGATGCAGTACCTGGGATTCAGCTTGGTCGCGGATGCTCAGACGTTCCTGGTGGCAAGCACCTGGTTTGAGCAGGACCTCATCGCCCCCGGCTTCATCGATCGCGAGCGCTTTGCCGCTCTCGACCGTTGCGTGAAAGACCTCTTCGCCTCCTATGCAGTTCTCGAGTCGAAGTTCTTCCGACCCAGTTCTGCCCAGGCCACAACACCCCGTTAGCGGTCTTCGACGCGTGATCGCCAGTACCCTGGCCGCCGCGAATGATGTGCAAGCGCGAAGATGACGATGCCCTCCGCATCAGGGCGGTAGACGACCGCAAACGGGAAATTCTTGACGAATACACGCCGCGTGCTCCGTGAGGCAGGTGACCCGGTGAGCGGAAATGCGACGGCGCGAGTAGTGGCCTCTTCGACCGCGGCTGCGAATCGAGTCCCAAGTCCTGGCTCTTTGCCATTGTAGTAGGCGACTTCCGAAAGAAATTCCTGCCGCGCTGTGGCGAGAAATCTTACGCGCTTCACCGTGCGATTCGACGAGCTTCGGCAAACACGTCCTCGGCGGGATATGCCGGAATTTCCCCCCGATCAAAGGCAAGTACACGCCGCTCGATTTCCTCCGCCCAAGCCGCCTGGATCTCCGCCAACGGCGAATGCAACGACTCGAGCAAGCGTTCCGCGAGCTTGGCTCGCTCTTCATGCGTCAAGGCTCGGGCCTGATCTTCAATCTGCTTCAGAGAAGCGGACATATCGCACCTCCGTAATCAGCCAAAACCAAGTCTACTCCCGCCCACACTTCCGTGTATTGCGCAGCTAACACCAGTTTCTCCGTACCAGCATTTCCCTTACCCACCCACGGGATTTCGCGGGCTTGTCGCTTCACGATCGGTGAAGAACCTGCCACGCATTCGCCGCGCTCGTCAATGGTGTCGGCGGGATTCGTCGAGATCCGGAAGGATGCTGGTCCGCTGGCAGAACACGAGCGCTTGGCGCGTAGCGGACGAACGCATACCCACCAGCAGTGCTTTCGGACTCAAGAGAGATCTGCCGATGACACAGCGACTGATACCTCAAGGCGCTTACTGCCATCGGCCGCCATCCTAGCCTGTGGCGTATTTGGCGTCGGACCCGACGAGGCTCGGGGAAGTCGGCCTCTAGACAAATCCGACGGCGTCATCGCGGACAACTGATTCTCGTTCGCGCGTCGGTTCGGCCGGCCCTGATTTCGACAGCGATGCGATCCTGCGGGTCAAGGTTGATGGGCTTGTCCACTTGCGCTGCCTGCGAGGCTGCGCTTCTTGGAAGGCGACGGTACACGCGCCGGCTCACCGTTGTCTGAACGTCAGAGCTTGGCATAATCCCGAGCAGGAGTAGCACGATGGCAAAGTGGACATTGACAGTCACCGACAACCGCACCGGCAAGACGTACGAGCTTCCGATCGAGAATGGCTCGATTCGTTCCGTCGATCTGCAGCAAATCAAGGTCAGCCCAGAGGACTCGGGTCTGGTCGCGTACGACCCTTCGCTGACCAACACCGCAACCTGCAAGAGCCGCATCACCTTCATCGACGGCAACAAGGGAATCCTGCGCTATCGCGGCTACCCGATCGAAGAGCTGGCGGAGAATAGCAACTACCTCGAAACCGCCTACTTGATCGTCAAGGGCGAGCTGCCCGACGCCTTCCACTTCAACAACTGGAAGCACAACATCACCATTCACTCGATGGTGCATGAGAACATCAAGAAGTTCATGGACGGCTTCCGCTACGACGCCCACCCGATGGGCATCCTGGAAGGTACCGTGGGGGCGATGTCTACCTTCTATCCCGATGCCAAGGAAGTTAACGACCTCGAATCGCGCCGCCTGCAGACGCGGCGTTTGATCGGCAAGTTGCCGACCATCGCAGCCTTTGCCTACCGCCGCACCTTGGGTCTCCCCTACAACTACCCGGACAACGACCTGAGCTACGCCGGCAACTTTTTGTCCATGCTGTTCAAGATGACCGAGCTGCAGTACCAGCCTAACCCGGTGATCGAGCGGGCGCTCGACGTGCTGTTCATCCTACATGCCGACCACGAACAGAACTGCTCCACCAACGCCCTGCGTTGCGTCGCCAGCTCTCTGGCCGATCCCTATTCCGCAGTGGCAGCGGCGATCGCGGCCTTGTACGGCCCCCGCCACGGCGGCGCTAACGAAGCCGTCGTGCGCATGCTGATGGAAATTGGCTCCAAGGACCGCGTGCCAGAGTACATTCGCCGCTTCAAAGCCGGCGACGACCGGCTGCAGGGCTTTGGCCATCGCGTCTACAAGAACTACGATCCACGCGCCACGATCATCAAGAAGCTTGCGGACGAGGTTTTCGAGGTAACCGGTCGCAATCCCCTCATCGACATTGCTCTCGAACTCGAACGCATTGCTCTGCAGGATGACTACTTCGTGTCGCGCAAGCTCTATCCCAACGTGGATTTTTACACAGGCATCATTTACCAGGCCATGGGCTTCCCGGTGACCATGTTCCCAGTCCTATTCGCCATCCCACGCACCTCCGGCTGGCTGGCCCAGTGGGCAGAGATGGTACGCGACCCGGAGCAAAAAATCGCCCGCCCACGGCAAATCTACCTCGGCGAAAGCATGCGCACCTACGCTCCGATTACCGATCGCCCAGAACCTGCCATGCGCGAGGATCGCGTTAGCCCAGACATCTGAGGGGCTTTGCCCAGACAAAGCTCCTCGGATTGGTCGCGTTGCACAGCGGATCGGGCTTTGTGATTTGCGGATTTGCCTCTGAGACCGGCGCGTTTAGCTCCCCCAGCTCGTGCCAGCCGAGGTGCAACGATGGGGTGCTAGGTTGCGTCATCGACCGCGTAGGCTAACACGACGGCCTGGAGCGCAATCGAGATGACCGCGGGTAGAGTTTTGTTTTTGGCCTCACTGATCACCGTCGCTAGCTTGTGCGTTCTTCCTCTCCGCTCCTGGTCGGTAGCAGAGCGACAGGTCGAGCCACTCGTCCTTCACGTATGGAAGGCGCAACGGCAGATGTGGCTGGTGGAGGGCGGACAGATTCAACGCAAGTTCGATGTCGCTTTAGGCAATCAGCCAACCTCCTCGAAGGCACACCGCGGCGACGGGCGCACGCCGGAAGGTCGCTACTTCATTTGCGCCAAGAAACCGCAGAGCCGCTTCCGGCGTTTTCTCGGCATCAGCTATCCCAACGTACACGACGCCGATCGCGCCTACGCCGAGCGACTGATTTCTGCCGACGAGTGGGCGGACATTCTGTTTTCAACCCTGCGCGGAACCCCGCCACCCTGGTCAACCGCCCTCGGCGGCTGGGTGGGCATTCACGGCTATGGGGACCGTGAGGAAATCGATTTCAATTGGACCGAAGGCTGCATTGCCGTCAGCAATGCGGATATCGACTATCTCTACGATCGCGTGTCGATCGGCACCCCGGTCATCATCAGCGATTGAACCCGCAGTTCGCCAAGCCCTAGGAGCCAAGCCCTAGGAATTGATCCAAGACAAGATCAACCACAGAGGGCGCCGTGGCCACCGAGAATAGAGCCTGAACCTTTCTCCCGCCTCGGTGGCCGCGGCGTCTCTGTGGTTCACAATTCGATCCTGAGGGTCAGGCCATTGCAAAGAAAAGCACGCGGTGTGTTATCGCGCCTGTCACTCCATGCCCAGCAACTGCCGGCCTTCAGGCGAGATCATTTGTGGACTCCAAGGGGGCTCCCAAACCACCTCGACGTCTGCGGCCTCAACCCCAGCAAGTTCGAGGATTTTCTGGCGTGCATCTTGGGCAATGTAAGTTCCCATACCGCAGCCCGGCGCAGTCAAGGTCATCTTCACGTCGACACGGTGGGCACCACCGGCGATTTCGGAAATCGCCATGTCGTATACCAAGCCAAGATCGACGATATTTACCGGGATCTCCGGATCGAAGCAGGTACGCAACTGTGCCCACACCTGCTCCTCCAGCGGCCCCGATGCGGACGTGACTTCCTGCGCCGTCTCCTTGCCGATGGCGTCGGCATCCTCTCCACGAATGCGATACAGCCCGCCGAAGGTCGGCACCTGCAGCGTATAACTGCCTCCAAGAGACTGGGTGATGAACGCATGCGCGCCCCGCGGGATGGTCACAGTGTGCCCCGCGGGAATCTCGACGGCTTCACAATCTCGGGTGAATTGAACCGGCTCGCTCATAACCTTGATCCTCTTCTCGTGTACAGGAACCACTAACGGCCATCGGGAAGCGGAACCCGCTTCCACCACGGCGCGCCCGTCTGCTCATACTTGGCGATGCTGGCGGCACTCGTCGCCTTGCTCGGCTTGGCTGCCACCTTCGTCTTCGGTTTCGGTTTCTTACTACCTGCTTTTGCCGTGGTGCTCTTCTTGGCGGCGATTGTCTTTGCCATGCGCTGGTCTTCTCCTTCTATTCACCCGCCTTCGTGGCGAGATTGCTTTCTTCGCGTCTGGTGAGGATGCCTAGCCAACGTGCCCGCGTCAACTTGGCCACGGCAAACGCTGGCCAAGACAGACACCACCAAGAGGCTGCGCGACAAATTTGTCGCGAGGCAAACTTCCACCATCCACGCGCTCACGCGCGCGGCTACACCGAGCTGGCGAAGGCACAGTAGCCGCGGCCGTGAGGCCATGGATCTCGGATGAAAGCCAACAATTGTGACGCACGATCCCACCTACACGGAGACCCAGCCGCAATTGCGTTTCCACTACCCTTCGTGGCAAGAAGCCACCGCCACGGAAAAGGAGCAACCTGTATGCAAGCTGTCGTCTTGGTTCGCCACGGTAACCCCAATGAGGCATTCGAAGTACGTGAGATGCCGGATCCCGATCCCGGTCCGGGGCAGGTGCGCATTGCCGTCGAGGGTTTTGGGCTGAACTACGCCGATGTCTCGGCACGCCAAGGAACCTATCAAGATGCACCGCCTATTCCTTCGGTAATTGGCTATGAGGTCGTCGGCCGCATCGACAAGACAGGGCCTGATGTAAGCGCGCCCACCGTGGGGCAACGCGTGGCCGCCCTCACCCGCTTCGGGGGCTATGCTACGAAGGCGCTAACCGACGTGCGCGCCACGGCCTTGATTCCGGAAGACATGGACATGGGCATCGCCGCCGCCCTGCCCACGCAAGGTTGCACTGCCTACTACTGTGCCGAGGAAATGGTACGTCTGTACCCCGGCGACCATGTGCTGGTGCAAGCCGCCGCGGGCGGCGTCGGCACCTTACTCGTGCAGCTTGCCAAGCGGCGCGGCTGCGTCGTCTATGGAACAGCGGGCTCTGACAAGAAGCTAGAGTACCTGCGCGCCATCGGCGTCGACCATCCCATCAACTACCGCAGCAGCGATTTCGCCGAGGTTGTCCGTAACCTTCGCGGCGGCGAGGGCTTGGACGTCATATTCGACTCGCTTGGCGGCTCTGCCGTGCGCAAGGGGTTGCAGTTGCTCGGTGCAGGCGGCCGCATCGTTTGCTTTGGCGCGGCCGAGCGTGAGGCGGGGAGCTTCCAACTGCTGCGCGATCTTCAGTTTGTTGCCTCGTGGGGCATTCCTCATCCCATTCCTTGGTTGATGTCCTCGAAGGGTTTGATCGGCGTCAACATGCTGCGCATCGCGGACCATCGGCCCTTGGTCTTGAAACGTTGCCTGGAGGCGGTTGTAGATCTCGCTCTCAAAGGAGAACTAAAACCCAGCGTCGGCGGCCGCTACCCCGTACAACAAATCGCCGCGGCGCATGAGTTTCTCGGCGGCCGTGCCTCGACGGGGAAGGTTGTGGTGAGCTGGAGTGGATCAGCGTAGGTCGTGTGCGTGGAGCATGGCCATCATTTGCTGCACGAGGCGCCAAGGCGTCCCCAGCGTCGGCGCAAACCATCGCGAGCGTCCGTCCTGCCGATGTTGCGCCGGCAAGATCTCATCCAAGAGCTGACAGCAGGTGTAGAGGCGGAAGAGAGGCACCATGGTTGCCGCACGCCCGACGAAGCTTTCGGGTAGGCCCAGTAACGCACGCATCGAGTTTGCCAGCTCGGAAAACAGGTGCGTCGCGACGCCCGCCTGCGGCAGCGTCACCACTTCGGCGACCAGACGCGCCGGATCATCCCAGCCCGCGTGCTCGAAATCGTGAAACAACACGTTGCCGCCACCCGTCAGCAGCACATGCTGCAAAGCAGATGCGGACGGCGATAAGACGCGTTCGGTGTCTTTGAGGGGAGGGAGATCGCGCAGGGTCTGCAGCACTCGCACAGACACCGGCAAGAGTTGTTGTTCGAGCAGCGCTGCAACGGCCGGGTCGACGCCCAATCCGTCGGCACGTTCCCGCAACTGCTGCAAACGCCCTTTTAAGATCGGCGCATGCTCAGCGGGGCTAGCCACCCACCCAAAGGCCGGAGCCAAAGCCTGCGCCGTCAGCCCTCGGCGATCGCCGTTGATCTTGGCAACAAGGCGCATGGCCTCTGGGAGGTATGTCGGCAAAATCTCCGAGGGGCTAGGGAACACCGCATCGACGAAAGAAAAGAAGGCCATGTGCCGCGTGTAGTCGGCCGCGATTGCTTCCGGAATCTCGCGCACGCCCACCGACCACGCGTAGCGTGAGAAGGAGAACTCGCGGCGCAAGCGTTCACGCCGCTCCCCCACACCTGGGAAATAGCGCTTGAGCAGGAGACTCTTGTCACCAATGTCGACGCGGAATAGGCGGTTTTGGCCACCCGAACGTAAGCGCAACAACTGCGGCTCGCCGTACACGCCCACCGTCGCCGCCAGTTCGGCGGTAGCATCCTTCAGGGCTTGGTCCACGATCATCGGACCACCTGATTCTTTTGGCCCACCCGGTTCTTCTTGGAGTCGATCCATGTCCGCGCCTGCGGCTATCAAGCCTGCTCCTCACCACAACGCAACCATCCGCACCCAGATCCGGCGCTAACGCCGGATCTGGAGGTGCCCGGTTCGCCGGAGCGGAGAGCAGCGTTCCGGAAATCAGACGCGCGCGCCCAGGGGTAAGCACGCGGGTTTCAAGATGATCCATCGAGCGATGGCGATTTGGGCGTGCGGGCACGATTGACTCGGCGCTCCAGCCTTGCCACATGCCGGGGTGCAAGGAGAACCGATGCCGACGATTTTCACCAAGATCATTGCTGGAGAGCTACCCGGTCGTTTCGTGTGGAAAGACGAACATGCCGTCGCCTTCCTCACCATCCACCCAATTCGCCCAGGTCACACCCTGGTCGTGCCGCGTGCCGAGATTGATCACTGGCTCGATCTGCCACCAGAACTCAACGCGCATCTTGCGCAAGTGGCACAAGCGATCGGCAAAGGTTTGCAACAGGCGTTTCGCCCAACCAAGGTAGGACTGATGATTGCCGGTCTCGAGGTGCCGCACGTGCATCTCCACTGCATTCCCGTCGACGAGCTTGGCGATCTGGACTTTCGCCGCCAGAACCTCAACGCAACCCCACCCGAACTCGATCACGCGGCGCAGCAGTTGCGCCTTGCCCTGCGGACCTTGGGTTTCGCACAAGCCACGGACTCGTAGGTAGCGGGCGTTTGTAGGGCGTGCCGACAAGCGCGCACGCACCGTCCCACCAGACGGCGCGCTCAAGTGTGGAGGATGACCCGCATACGCCGCACACCGGTGTGCTTGTTGCTGCGGGTCCACTCGATCGGGCCGGCCAGCCTCGAGGTGGTCCACGCGATCGAGTAACTCGTCGAGCAGCAAGCGCATCTCCATGCGGGCCAAGTTGGCGCCAAGGCAGAAGTGAGCCTCGTGCCCAATGTCACGATCCCGTCTCGCTCCACGGCGTTGCCGCGCATCACCACCGCGGCTCTTCTGCAGTCGCAGGCGAACCTGGAAAGGTAGCGCAACGAGATTGGCAGACCGTGGGATCAAAAGATGGTGCCGATGCTGAAGTGTAGCTCGCCCAGCGACTCTCCGGAGCGGCGATCGAGCTTGAAGCCGTAGTCGAGTCCGATGGGACCCACGGGCGTTGCGTAGCGCAGGCCGACGCCGCTGCTTTCGCGCACGTCGCTTACATCAACGGACCGCTCCTGCAGATAAGTCGTTCCGGCATCCACAAAAGCAGCACCTCCGAGACCAAAGGCAATCGGGAAACGTAGCTCCAGATTGGCGCTCGCCAGCAAGTCACCACCCAGGGGATTGCCGCCTTTATCGGCGACGGAGCCGTCCTCGTTGTAGATGGGTGCTCCCTTCGGCCCGATGCTGTTCTCGGAAAAGCCGCGCACCGTGGTGCGGCCACCGAGGAAGAATCGTTCACGAATCGGCAAGACGTCCCCGGAACGTAGGGTGTAGCCCCAACCGAAGCGGCCCGCATAGATCAACGTAACCTGATCGAACAGCGGGAAGTAATGGGCATGCTGGGCAACAAGCTTTAGGTACGGCACGTCGGAGCCGAGCTGCGCGGGAGCCACGCGCATCCGCAGAGAAGCGAAATCACCTTTCGTCGGCTGGAATGGATCGTCGCGTCCGTCGTAAACGGCGTACGGGCCGCTGGCTATGGTCACCAAGCGCCCTTCATCGCGAGGATTGAACACCAACACGTCGCGCGCCACGTCGGAGATCGATGCCGTCTCCATCTGCGCGTCAAAGCCTACCGTCAAACCATGCCAAAGGGGGTATTCGAGCGCCGGAACCAAGGCGACACGCTGCACACTAAACTCATCCACCGAGCGTGAAGCTTGTTGCGCAATCAGGTTGAGCCGTGTCCCCAGGCGGGTATCGAACAAGCGCGGTTCGAAGAATCCTAGGTTGACGAGATACTCGTCGGCACGCACCTGGGATGGGTCGAAGTTGAACACGCCGCGCAGGCTGACGCGTCGAGCCCGCCCCTGGAGATTGCTGTAGCCGACCTCGGCGAAGCCGCGAATTCCGTCTCGGGTATTGTAGCCAAAGCCCCATTGCAGGCTGCCCGGGAAACGCTCGGACACATCAATGGCTATATCCCGGACGTGGGATGGCGCACTGCGGCCGTCAGCGGGCGTATCCGCGAGAGGCCGAACGCTGACGGTACGAAAAAGACCGAGCTTGTAAACCCTACTCTGCCCAAGCAGCAACGCGTCGGGGTCGAGCCGGTCGCCCTTGCGGAAGGGCAGCTCGCGTAGGATCACCCCGGCCTGGGTGTCGATGTTGTTTTGCACAAACACATCGCCCACCACGTGCGGCTCGCCGGCTGCGGCCGTATAGCGAACGTCCACGCGATACGGCTCGCCCGTCGCGCTCGCCACGACCATTGCGCTCACGCGCGCGCTAGCGAAGCCCGCCTTGAACAAGGCGGCAGCTAGCAGCGCCCGCTCTTTCTCCATTGCCTCGGAATCGAACGGCTGCCCGCTCTGCAGCGACGCCGCCACTTCGATACCCGTTGCCTCGAAGCCGGCATGCTCCACGCTCTCGATTAGAGTCTGCTCGCCCTCCTCGACTACGATTACAATCACCAGCCCAGTGCCATCTTCAGCAACCTCGCGGCGCGCGTCGACGATCTGCGCCTCCAGGTAGCCAAAGCGTCGGTAGAGAAACCAAAGACGCTTCAGGTCCTCATCCAAGACATCATCGATCAGCACTCCGGCATTCCAAGGCCACCAACTCGGCGGGTGCGTCGCCATGGCAGCGCGTACTTGCTCCGCCGCGATCGCTTGCAGCCCCTCGAAGCGCACTTCACGAATCGTCGCGCGCGGACCTTCCACAATGTCGAAGTGGACCGTACGTCGCTCCCCTTGCAGTGTCCGCGTCGACACCCGCGCCTCGTAAAATCCTGCAGCCTGATAGGCCCGCCGTGCTCGGCGGCTCAGCTCACGCCAGGTCCCGTCGGTAACGATGGGGCGCTCCAGCAGCTCCATCAGCTCGAGGATCTCCGTGTCGCTGAAATGCGCATTGCCTTGGAATATCAACTCGAACTGCGGACCAGACTGTACCGCAATTTCGAGCCGACCATGCACAGCATCTTCCGTCACCCAAGTGCATTCCACCTCCGCCTCGAAGAACTTGTGCTCCCGCAGAGTGCGCAGCACCGCCTTCTCCGCAGCCTCGATAGACTCCTTGGCGAAACGATCTCCTGGCTTGACGGGAAGCGGAGCTTCGAGGTCGGCAATGGGGAGGCCCGGAGTACCGACAAAGGTCACGGTGCTAACCTCCATCGCCGATCCTTCTTCGATGCGGAAACTTAGATCGACCTCGCCGGCCCCCAAAGAGACAACCTCGACCTGCACCACAACCGAGGGGAAGCCGTGCTCACGGTAGAACTCGCGCAACCGCTCCACTGCATAGTCGCGCAGCGAATCGTTGACCGGACTCCCTTCTTGCAGCCGCACCACCCGCCGCAGCTCGCTGGCACCAAATGTGGCGTTGCCACGAAAGCGAAGGGCGTTGATCACCGGCTTGCGAACCAGCAGCACACGCACGTGGACGCCACCGGCCTCCTCCGCCACTTCCATCGCCACGCTCGTAAACAAGGAAGTGCGCTCCAGTCGCCGCTTCGCCTCCAGGAGATCCGCCTCACGCAAGGGCATGCCGG
>CAZGSN010000601.1:0-7446 GCA_964528465.1 uncultured Binatia bacterium (SeqCode) | reverse complement strand
GGCATGGGAGGGCGCCAGCAGCGCTCGCATGCTTGGTACGATGACGACCTGGTCCGACTCCTCGAGGAGGCCCTGGGATCGCTGGCATCCACCGACAGCGCCTTACGGGCTCGCGTCATGGCTCGACTCGCCTATGCCCTGTACCTGGTACCGGCGTCTTACGAACGACGCCGGCGCTTGTGTGAGGAAGCGGTGAGCATGGCCCGACGCGTCGGCGACACAAGCACGTTGCGCTGGGTGTTGAATGACTGGCGTTGGGCGCTGTGGGGACCTGCGACCAGCGACACTCGCAGTGCAATCACCAGCGAACTGCTGGCTCTCGTCGAGCGCATGGGTGATCGCGAGCTGGCCATGGTCGAGCACACTTGGCGTTTCGTCGATCTCTTGGAGCGCGCCGATATCGTTGCCGTGGATGCCGAGATGGCGCGCGTTCGCCAGCTTGCCGGCGAACTGCGTCAACCATGGTTCCTTTCCTACGTCGGTCGCTTCGACGCCATGCAGGCGTTGATGGAAGGTAGGTTCGACGATGCCGAGCGCTTCGCGGAGCAATCGTTGGCTATCGGCCAGGGGGTCAAACGCGACGACGCCACCCTGATCTACAGCACGTTGATTCTCACCTTACGCATGTTCCAAGGGCGGCTCCCCGAACTCGAAGCTGGCATTCAGGCGTTCGTGGCCAACTATCCCTCGGTGCCCATCTGGCAAAGCGTGCTGGCCTTCGTGCATGCCGAACTGGGGCGCGCCGAGCAGGCGAGCGCGGAGTTCGAACGTATGGCCAGCCAGAACTTTCGTAACCTGCCGCGCGATTACCTGATGCTGCCCAGCGCCGCCTATCTGAGTGAGGTCTGTGCCTTCCTCGGCGACGCAGAACGGGCGGCACAGCTCTACGAGATCCTCGAGCCCTACGCGCAACGCCTAGTCGTGATCGGATTCGGCGTAGCTTCGCTAGGTAGTGTTGCTCGTTACCTAGGACTGCTGGCGGAGACGATGGGACAGTGGCGCGTTGCCGTCGCCCACTACGAAGCCGCCTTGGAGATTCACCGCCGCATGCGCGCTCGCCCTGCCGTCGCCCAGGTGCAAGTCGACTACGCGCGCTGCCTACGCCGCACCCCGGCGGGGATGTTTGACACCGCGCCTCAGACAACCGCCAAGCTGCTGCGCGAAGCCCAGGAGACCGCACTTGCGATCGGGCAGATCGGCTTGCTCGCCAAGATCGAAGTGTTGGCAAAGGACACAGCGCCAGCAGACGGTGCAGTCACTAAAGAAGAGACGGACACGGCAGCGGCCAACCTCACCACCTACACGCTTCAGCGTCACGGTGAGTTTTGGACACTGCAGTTTTCCGGCGCGCCCTTTCAGCTCCCTGACCTCCTCGGTCTACATTACGTCCACCACCTGCTGCTGCACCCGAGCCAGGAGTTTCACGTAACCGACCTCGTGGACAGCACCGACAAGGGTGGCGAACGCGTGGCGAGCGTAGAGTGGAGTGAAAGTGCCTCTCTCCGCGCCAACCTAGGAGATGCTGGCCCGCTCCTCGATGCGCAAGCGCAGCGCAACTACAAAGCGAGACTACGCGAACTGCGTGAAGATCTTGCCGAAGCCGAGGTGCGCAACGATCTCGGCCGACAGGAATCCATCCAGCGGGAAATGGATGCCCTCGTGCAGGCACTCAGCGGGGCAATCGGCTTAGGGGGCCGCAGCCGGCGCGCCGGTTCGCATGCCGAGCGCGCCCGCGTGAGCATCACCAAGCGCATCGGCATCGTGCTCAAACGCATCCGCACCCACGACCCTGCCTTGGCCCACTACCTTGCTGCTACTCTCAAGACCGGCACCTTCTGCTCCTACAACCCCGAACCAGGTCGCAGCCTGAACTGGAACCTCTAGTCGCGGTTTTCGGCAAATCGCCGGAGAAGGAGACCGAGGGGCTGCTCGGTGAGATCATCGGAGAATGAGCTCCTCCTCTCCAGGTCGGCTTCCCATGCCTCGCTGCTCGGCCGATAGGCGCGTTCGGGGTTGTGACGCCATGAGCGCAAAACTACCACACTCGCGAGTTTGTATGCGAGCCGCATGAGATACAAAGCCCTAGGGAGGTGAAGCATGTCCGACACGCAGCCGGATCGACCACAAAGCAAAGTCGTCGTCGTTACCGGAGCCGCTAGCGGCATTGGGGCGGCGTTGGCGCGGCGTTTTGCTGCTGCAGGCGCGCGTGTCGCCCTGTTCGATGTCGACCGCCAAGGAGTCGACACGCTGGCAGGCGAGCTGCGCGCCTCCGCCACGGGCGTGCTCGCGGTGCGTTGCGATGTGACTTCTTTTGATGACTGCACGGCGGCTATTGGCGAGGTGCGCCGGCTGTGGGGTGGCATCGACATCTTGATCAACAATGCCGGCCTCACCCACCTCAGTCGTTTCGGCGAAACGGAATTGCACGTTTTGCGACGGGTAATGGAGGTCAATTTCTGGGGTGCGGTGCACTGCACCAAGGCCGCCTTCGACGCGTTGGCGCAAAACCGAGGTCAGGTGGTGGTACTCTCGAGCATTGCCGGCTTTGCCCCCTTGGCCGGACGTGCCGGCTATGCGGCCAGCAAGCATGCCTTGCAGGGATTGTTTGGGTCGTTGCGTGCGGAGTTGTGGCCGCTGGGTGTCCACGTGCTGATCGTCTGCCCGGGCTTTACCCGCACCAACATTGGCCGTAACGCTCTCGGCGCCGACGGCAAGCATGAACCGGCGGCGCGCACGACTACCGGGCGCGACATGGCACCGGAACAAGTAGCCGAGGCCATCTATCGCGCCGTCCTACGGCGGCGGCGGCAGATCGTCTTGTCTCTGGTGGGCAAGCTCTCGCAGTTGCTGATGCACCTTTCGCCGGCCCTCTACGACCGCATCATGGCGCGCACGCTGCTGTAACGAACTCAGGATTGGTCTACCCACGGGGCGTTGGTGCAGCACTACATAGGAACCGTTCCGCAATGCCGCTGCGGCCGGCCTCCACTCACTTCCGGTCGGCAATGGGGCGGGTGATCACACCGACCCGTTCGATACCCGCAAGCCGGCAGGCATCCATCAAGTCAACGACAGTAGCATAGGGCAGGCTGACGTCGGCCTGCAGGAAGATGGTGGGATCGCTACGCGTGGCGTAGAGCGAGCGTAGGGCGCTGTCGAGTTCGGCTCGGGCCAATGGCGCATCGTTCAGCAACAAGCTGCCGTCGGCAGCGGCCGTGAGATGTACCTGGCCAGGGTCCGTGACGTCCTTGCCAGAGCGAACGTTTGGCAACTCGACACGCAGCTCTTGGTGGATGAGCGGCGTGACCACCATGAAGATGACCAGGAGAACCAGCATGACGTCGACCAGCGGCGTCACGTTGATCTCCGAACGCAACCCGTCGGCACTGTCGTTGTCGAATGTCATTGGCCCCCCTCACGCAGTTTGCGGACGGCAAGGTCCTGCGCTTGCCGCTCTAATTCCTGCAGCAGTGCGGTGATGCGGTGCGTGAGGTAGTTGAACAACCATACGGCAGGGATGGCAACGCCAATGCCAAAGGCAGTGGTCACCAGCGCCTCCGCAATTCCGGCCGACACCATGCCGATGCCGGCGTGCTGGGAGTGGGCCAGTTCCTCAAATGCATTGATGATCCCGGTCACCGTACCCACCAGCCCAACAAACGGAGCGGTGGAGCCCACGGTGGCCAAAATACTAAGCCCGCGCCGCAGACGCGCGCCGACAGCAAGCAGTAAGCTACGGACGGCACGGTCGTACGCCTCGCGCCGGTCGGCGGCGGCGATTGCGCAAGCAAGAACAGTGGCGAGTCCTGTTACTTCGCCTTCCAATTCTTGCTGCGCGTTGCGTAGAGCGAGAAGGCGCTCGACTCCGGTGGCCAACGAGGCCAGCGACATAAGCGCCAGCAACAGCACGATGGCCTTGGCGAAAGGACCCATGAGAAAAAAGAGCTCGACCAGAGAATGTTGCATGTTACCTCCAACGATCAACGAAGCTGAAAGCGCATCGGAACCTCGATGCGAACCCGTACCGGTTGGTTGTTATGGTCGCGCCCCGGCGTGAAGCGCCACTGTCGTAGGGCTGCGATGGCAGCCGCATCAAAGGGGGGCAAGGAGCGCAGGACGATCACCGGGTCCTCGACGCGCCCCTCGCGATCCACGATGGCTTGGAGAAGCACCGAACCCTCGAGGCGTTGCTCGCGTGCCTCGGCTGGATACTCCGGAACTTTACGCGACAAGACAGCGGGCGGCTGCGCAGCAACATCGGCACCGACGACCTTGTCACCATGACCCCCAACTACACCCCCGTCGATACCGCCGATCACACCTCCGACGACACCGCCAGGCTTCCCGTCCTTGACGCCGTCGCTGGTGCCTTCGCCGACTAGCGTTGACGCCGGCGCGGCTGCGGCTGGCTTGCTTGCAGCCACTGCCGATGGCGTGGGCTTTGGCTTGGCAGGCCGGGTTGGCTTTGGCGTCGGCTGGGCGACGGATTCCTGCAGGATCGCAGGTTGCCGTGCGACGTTGTCGACAGCCTCGATCACAGGCTGTGCGGAGTCACCGCCGTAGCCAGTCGCAAGCGGAGGTGGTGGCGGGGCAGGCTCGACGAACACCAGAGGCTCAGGCTGCGGTTGTGTTGGTGGAATCGCCGCATGTCGCAAGGCAAGGAAAGCCACGAGCAACGCGGCGTGTGCGCAAGCAGAAATACTCCAGGCCAAGCTGCGACGTTGTACGGAACTCAGCATGTTCTTCTGGCTGCCCTCAGGCGGAGATCAAGAGACGCACCGGCTTTGCCCCAATGTAGGCCGGTTAAGACATCTCCGCCCCGAAGGGGCAACCATTGCCAGGCTGCCCAATACTCGCCTTGTTCGGGATAGACTGGATGGATGGAAGCAGCCTTTGGAATCGGTCATATGAATCCTCCTCGGACTCTCCTGTGCTCACCGGGCCGCGCTACACAGATGGCTCGGGGAACAACGCCGACGCGACCGACGCAACCAGTCGCGAGGCCTACGCGGATAGATGGCTTGCAGCGATAGACGTCGCCCGCCACACGCAGGGGTTCAGGCAGAAAGGAAGGTGGGCGGAGCGCGCCCGCACTCAGGAGCATGGCGCCGCAGCATCGGCCCGGCGACTACCGGAGCAAGGACGACTTCCCGGGCGTCGGTTGGGGGAAGCGGCGCAAGCGTGGTCGCGGAAAGCGCACCGACGTGATGGGCTACCACACAGGCAGCGCATCGTGCTTCGCTAGTACCATGATCCGAGTGTTGGTGGAGGATGCTGAGAAGCGAAGTGACCAACAAGGCGATCACCGCAACCAGGGCCAAGCCCCGCTGCATTGTCTTCCACCGAGAAATCATGCGGGGGCCGCGGCTAACATCAGGCAAACTTCAAGTCAACGAAGGGCGGCGGTACCCCGTGCGCCGGTGCGGGGTGCAGCGCTCTCGAGGTCAGGCGCACCAGCCAGAGAGACCCTGTGGATTGCGCCGCGCCTTTCGCAAGCCCATGCGGCTCGCTAGTGGGGCGGGCCAATGACGCACCGATGCGACTCCCCATCTGAGCCTCGACAAGGCTCGGATCTCGAATTGTCTTTGCAATGTCACACACCGGATCGTTACCCGGCCGGGGTCGGTATCGGAATCGGTATCGGAATCGAATCCGGCCGCCGAACGATACGGATAGCGATACCGATTCCGACCCCGATTCAATCACTACCGAACACCGTGCGTAGGCCGGATGTGGATTCGAGCGATCGGCCGCAGGCCATCGCAACCGCGTCTAGCGCGATGGCTGTATCACTATCTCCTGATTTAGTTGCGTGGCGCGCAAATTCTCCATGCGATGAATCCACGTCGAGGATCAGCTTCGCCAATCTCTTTGCTCCTCCGACCTACAGCCTACGGTCTACAGTCTACAGCCTGCGCGGCCCGCTCCGGCCCTTCAACCTTTGGTTGCGGCCAAGAGGCCGCGCTAAGGAAGCAGGGCCGACTCTTTGATCTGGCTTGCCTTCTTCTGCAGCGCTGCCGTGATTGTTCTTGCGGGGACGAGGCTTTCGCGTTCTGGCGACAGGATTGCCGACCTATCCGGCTTGGGTCGTCTGTGGATCGGCGTCGTATTGATGGCGACCGCCACCTCTCTGCCGGAGGTGTTTACGACGATGAGTTCGGGCTGGCTCAACGCCCCGGATCTCGCCGCCGGCAATCTGTTCGGTGCGGCGATGAGCAATATGCTGACGCTCGGGTTGATTGACCTGCTGTACCATCAGCAGCGGGTGTGGCGGCAGGCAGCGCTGGAGCATACGTTGACGGCTTCGCTAGCCATGGCGCTGACCGCCTTGGCTGCCTTCTGCGTGTTACTGAAGCCGCAAGTTGCTTTTGCCGCTGTCGGCTTCGAAAGCCTTGCCCTGTTGCTCTTTTACATATTGGGCATGCGGCTGGTATTTCGACAGGAAGACGTAAAGCGCCGGCATCAAGAGCTTGAGATCTTGGTGGAACAAAGGGAGGCCGAGAAGCCGGTGCCCGCGCACGGTCACGAGCTTCGCGGCGCCATCGTCGAGTTCAGCGCCGGCGCCTTAGCTCTCCTTGTCGCTGCGCCCGCTCTGGCTTGGTCGGCAAACCGCATCGCCGAAGAGACCGGCCTTTCGGCTTCCTTCGTCGGGACCTCGCTAGTTGCCATCACAACCTCGCTGCCGGAACTCGTGGTTGCATTCTCCGCCGTGCGCTTGGGAGCCTTCGATCTTGCCGTCGGCAATTTGTTCGGCAGCAACGCCTTCAACATGGCCGCCTTCTTCTTTGCCGACGTGGCCTATCGCCAAGGCAACCTCCTGAGCCACGTCAGCCCCACGCACGCCCTCACCGCACTTTGGTCGGTCCTAATGATGAGCATCGGCTTGATGGGAATCATCTACCGCGCCGAGAAGCGCTATTGGCTCATCGAGCCGGACAGCCTCCTCATGATCGCCGCGTACATCTTCGGTCTGTGGCTGCTCCTACCCTGAAACGCGTTCTCTTCCGATCAGGGCTCGAGCCCAATCGGATGGATGAATTGGGGGGGACGCGCGGGGTGAGGTCTGGCGGCCCCAGCGATCACTGGCCTGATGACCTTCTCACGTAGGATGTACAGGCCGCCCAGAATTCGGATGGCATCGGAGGTGATCCGATAACGACGGCTTTTGGCAATGGGTTCGGCCATCTTCTTGCCGCGAAATTTAGAAAGGTCGGCGCCTTGGCGACGAGGATCAGAAAGACTCCTCGGAACTTGGGGTCTTGAGGGAGATATTTTTGGACCAATTGGTGTTTGGGCTCACCGACACCGCAGTCGATCAACGGCAGGCTGTGTTCGAGGGCGAAGGCACGAACACGTCGACTAAACCCGAAAGCAACAATTGAACCGCGGATAGACGCGGATGAACACGGATACAGACATCTGCTACAAGAGCAAGAGGAGAGACGC
>CAZGSN010000600.1:0-2685 GCA_964528465.1 uncultured Binatia bacterium (SeqCode) | reverse complement strand
CCTTCTCGGTGTAGGTCTTGAAGAAGATTTCGTACAAGCGCGACCCGAACTGGCTGGTAACCCACTGCTCAAAGCTCACCACCTCGCGGGTGGGCAGCACTTGGGCGCGGGCGTAACTCAGCGCGATGCGTATGGCCTCCGCAGGTCCCAAGCCACTCAGCGCGTTGAGTGGCTTCAAGGGGTAATCGAAGAAGCGGTTGCGGTAATGGATGCGCGACAGTCGTTGCCGCAGGAGGAGGTCTGGCCCTAGCAGCTCGTGCCACATCTCGTTGACCAGGGGCACCTTCGAGAAAAAGCGGTGGCCACCAATATCGAAGCGATAGCCGTCGTGAACCACGGTGCGGGATAAGCCCCCGACAACTGCATCGGCTTCCAGCAGGGTGGCCTTACGGCCGAGCCTACGTAGCTCGTAGGCACAGGCCAAGCCGGCGGGGCCAGCTCCGACAATGACGACGTCTGTCATGAAGGCAGTCTACGAACGCATCTCCGAAGCGGCGTGAAAGTGAATCCGCGGACAGCGCGTGCACGGTGAACCAATTAGCGAGCCGAGGAGGAAAGAAGCTCGGGAGATGTTGTGTGTACTTAAGCTCATCGCGAATCGTGCCAGTCGGCGGCTAAAAACGGCCTAGGTCCGCTGTTGGCTTGCCACCTAGCTTCTCCTGAATAGCGTATTGTGCAAGGGCAACCACGACGGCGAGGCCGCAGTAGAGATAATAGAGCCAATGCAAGGGCAGGGCGCGCACTGTGAACCAGAGCCCACGCTTGCGCCGTAGGAAAGTGTAGAAGTCGGCGTTGAGGCCGACCAAGGCAAACATAGTGCCTAGGCTGGCTGTGGCCACCGCCCCACGCAACGGCGGAGCTACCAGGCTTACAAGCAAGGCTAGGAGGGTAAGGTTGGTGATGGCAACGCTGATCCGGTGTCGCAGGGTAACGTTGAGGTCGGCAGGCATCGAGCGCCGGCGCAACATCAGCAGCAGCCAAGGAATGGCGCGATCACGGATATCGGTGCGCAGAAGATTCGCCACCGTCCAGCGTTTGAGGTGAGTCACCTGGATGGTCGGATTGAGGTCGAGACGCCAGCCGCGAGCGTGCATGCGCATGCCGAGTTCAATGTCCTCGATGCAGGGCCGCGCGTACGATTCGTCGAAGCCGCCGATCTGTTGAAACGCCGAGCGGCGTACGGCGCCGCAGCCAGCCCAAAACGTCCATGCATCGGTGCGACTCTGCTGATGCACGAAGTGGTGCAGTAGGTTCTTGTACTGGGCAACGAAGTGCGGGTCTGCCGGGGCATCGTCGTAGGAGCCCATGACGGCTTGCGCCTGCGGGTTGCTGGCGAGATGATCGCTCATGCGGCGGACCGTATCGGGGTGTGGGCACACATCAGCATCGAGAAACAGGAGTACCTCGCCGCGCGCGAGGTCGGCGCCGCGGTTGCGAGCGTGGGCCGGGCCGCCACGGGAATCGAGAGGGAGGACGGTGGCTCCGTGTCGCGCTGCTACGGCCGCGGAAGAGTCGGTTGACCCGTCATCGACGACGATGCACTCGAAGTCGTCGGTGTCGGATAGGCGAAGGCTCGTCAGGCAGCGGTCGAGAAATCCCGCCCCGTTGTAGACAGGGACAACTACCGACACACTTGGCTGAGCATGCGTACATGTGAGTAGGCGGGACATGGGAGAGAAGGCGCTATCAGAAGCCGTGGCGTCGGCGCAATACAATGGCAGGTGCCTGCCGCGGCTGGGGTGTGAGTCATATTTGTTGGCGTTCATCCCAGATCCACGGCCTGACGGCCGCGGCTACTGTGTCTTCGCAAGCTCCGTGTAGCCGCGCGCGTGAGCGCGTGGATGGTGGATCTTGCCTCCCAACAACTTTGTCGCACACCCCCGCGGCTGCGCCGAATCGACATCAGCGCCGGGCCGCTCATGAGGTCGCTTCTTGACTTGAAAAATCGGGCGCACCATCATGCCGCGCATGCTGACATTCATGATTCCGTTGTGTCGGGTGATCGGGACTTTTCTGCTTGCCATGATTTTAGGGTGTAACAGTTGTGGCACGCCGCCGAAGCCGCAGGTTGGGACGAGCCAGCCGCAACAGGCCGTATTGGCTGTTGCCACGCAGACTCCGATGGTCGAAGCAACGGAAACGGTCCGCCCAGCCGATACTCACACTCCGCAGCCCGCCGATACCCCAACCGTCGAGCCGAGCAATGCGGAACAGATCTGCAAGAAGGCGTTGGCGCCCCTACGCAAGGGCGATCTCTCGGGATTGAAGGAGCTGAGCAATGAGAAGAAGTCCGCACTCGAGGCTAGTGGGCGATTGGCGCATGCGATCGCTTGTCTTGCCGTGGCGGATAGTCAGACCTCCTACTGTGGTGTGCTGGGCACGGCAGCAAAGGAGGACTGTCTGAAGCAAGCCGACTTTGTGCTCAAGTTGAAGGCGCTTCCCAAGGGAACGTCACCGGCGCCATTGCTGGCCAATCGTCTGGGCGAGTTATGTAGGAGCAAGCAGGCCAAGGCCGATTGCGAGACCCATAGTGCGGCCAAAAAAGCCGGTGCTGGATGCTACTCCGAGGCGGACTGTGTAAAGCTGCAGGAAGCGGTCACGACTAAGGACCCCGGCAAATGCAAGGCGCTGCCTGCCTCGCTCAGCGCGGTCTGTGCATCCATGGCTAGCGGCGACGCCAGCCGG
>CAZGSN010000599.1:0-5245 GCA_964528465.1 uncultured Binatia bacterium (SeqCode) | reverse complement strand
GCCCGGGCATCCATAGCAGTGGTTGTAAGTCGCGAGCCGATGGCTTCACCGCCACGGAGGCTCCGTCGCTCCTTAGACCCATGCTGATCCTTACGGCTCCCGCTCCGCTTTCGTTCCGATCCGTTCCGCGGCTTGGTTGCGTGCGCCGCGGCTTTCTTCCAGCCCTCTTGCGGCCTCCCAGCATTCCTTCTGTGGCGTAACCTGGTTCTCTTGTAACTCGAATCAGCTCAGGGCAGCCGCGTGGCGCCCTGATGACGTCAACGCGCTATCGATTCGCAAGCCTCGAACGACTGCTTACACTTGCACTCTCTCGTGTGTGCTGAGCCGTGCTGGTTGCTGGCGTATGCTGCCATGTGGCGTGGCTGGGCAGGCTGTTGTTCTAGCCGGAGGAATCGGTGGTGCGGGATGGTGGAGGCCTTTTCGAATGAAGCGATGGCAATGGCTCGCGCTGCTTGGCGCTTGGGCCGGGATTATGTTCTTGCCACAACGGCTATCGGCCAGTTGCGGGCAGGCGATGTGTACTCTGGAGCCGACGACGCAGAACGTGCGGCCGTTGGCGCCATGGCACCTACGCTTCGATGCACAAGTGGAGTACATCGAACAGGATCAGTCGTGGGTGGGCTATCACAGCGTGCCGGTTGGCGATGTGTCGCGTCCGGATCACGATGAGGTCGAAACCACCAACCTCACTTGGCGGCTCCGCGCCGATCTGGCTGTTTCGGAGAATTGGAGCTTCGGGGTGGTGCTGCCTATCGTACACCGCGAACACTTGCATCTTGGGCCGGTCGCAGGCGAGGACGGCGAGGAGATCCCCGATGTCTTCAAGGCGCGTCGAGCTTTCAAACGCCACTCCAGCGCCTCGGGGGATGTGGTGACAATTGGTAAGGCTACCGGTGTACCGGAGCGCTGGTCGTACACGGCGCTTGGCGACATGCAACTGCTGGCGCGCTACTCGGTGGCGGGTAGCGATGGCCTGCAAGACTGGTGGTTCAGCGTCTTTGCGGGACTCAAGATTCCTACCGGCGGCACTAGCGAGCGCAACGGCGATGGCGAGAAGGCAGAGGTAACCTTGCAGCCGGGGACGGGCTCGGTCGACCCGATAGCCGGCCTGCTCGTGCAGCGCTCGTTGAGTTCTCTCGACCTGCGCGGCGACGCCTCACGCATTCCGCTGTTCCTTGGCACCACGGTAGTTTCTCCCGGCAGCGACGGCAGCTATGGGTATCGTCCGGGTCTCGAGGTACTAGCGTACGTCGGTGGTGCGTATCCGCTTACCACACGTGTCGAACTGCTCGGGCAGATGAACTTTCGCTATCGCGACCGTGATCATGTCGGCGACGCTCCTGGGGTGCCGCGCGAGCACACCGGCGGCGAGACGTTGCACTTGAGTCCTGGCTTGCGCCTGTGGTTGGCGCAAGCAACCAGCTTGTACTCGTACTGCCAAGTTCCTGTCCTGCGTCGCGTCAACGGCATCCAACTTACGGCCGATTGGAATCTGCTGATCGGATTGACCCACGAAATCGACCTGTGAGGCGGTGGCATGATCGCTTCGCAATTATTTCCCGTTGCTTTGCGCCATTTGCAGCACAAGGATAGGGAGTGTGATGGCGCAGCGAATCGAGTTAGTAGTGGGCTTGGTGCTGGCAATCTTGGTCTCCCATACCAGCAGCGTGTCGGCACATGCAGGAGGCATCGATATTGCCTTCTACGGTGGGTTCACGCCTGGGGCCACCAAGTGTCTGCGACGCATCAGTACAGCAGCCAAGCGCTGTGCGAAGCGAACCTACGCCTTGCAGCGCCGCTGCACCGACAAAGAGCTTGTTGGGCGGGTGTGTGACCGGGCCCAGCGCGATGTGGAGTTAGATGCCGTGCTGGGTAAGGCTCTCGGTTCCATCGAACGTTCGTGTACTGGTGGCCAGCTCACGGAGCTTGGGCTGATTTCGTTTAGTGACGCGCGCAACGATCTGTTGCAGTCTTGCGTGCGTGGCGAGGACGTTGTCAGCGCCGTTTACAGCCCTCTGTCGGAGACGAATCCCACTCCATCGCAGGTGCAGTGTGCTCTGCTCACCGCCGAACTCAGCGCCAAGATCTTCGCGCAAACCCTCCAGCGTAAGGGAGACATTTTGGATCTCATTGCCTACGCGATTCTTACCCCCAAAGAGAAGCGCAAGATGCTCCAGCATGCCGCCGACAGAATGGCGGCAACAACCCGTATGGTCGAAGCCAAGCTGCGGGCTGAGTGCTCCGAATTCGAAATACTGTACGGGAAGAGCCTCGAGGTTTTTACTTCTTCTATTGAGGGCGTCGGAGACTGTGCTCTAGCCTTTCTCTACGCCCAGACGGCGGTTTTATGTCCTATGTAAGATTTCTACGTAAAGTTGGCAGCCAGGCGATGGCTGTGACCGCGCTGATGTCGGCCGTGGCGAGCAGTGTTCTCGCGCAGGAGGGCTTCGATGCCAAAGGGTCTTGTGTCGGCGATCAGAACGGAGACGGGGTGGTCAGCGCCGAAGAACTGGTTGTGGCCGTCAACAACGCCCTTGCCGGCTGTCAGTTCCAACAAGTCGTTTTGAATTTCCGTGGCGCCGTGGGCGAGCAAGCGTTTGCCTGCGGCAATAGTTACTCGGGAGTCGGTTCGACGAGCGCCGACTTTATACCCTCCGACTTTCGTTTCTACGTGCACGACGTTCGCCTGGTCACCAGCGATGGCCGAGAGGTTCCGCTTAGCTTGGAGCAGGATGGGCTGTGGCAGAACGGCGACGTGGCCTTGCTCGATTTCGAAAACAAGGCGCGCCCGTGCAATGCCGGCACCGTACCTACTAACGCCAGCGTGCGCGGCATGGTTCCGCCTGGGATCTACACGGGAGTGCGCTTTGGGCTGGGTGTGCCCTTCGAGCGCAACCATCTCGACACGGCGAGTGCTGCTTCGCCCCTCAATCTGACCAGCATGTTCTGGAGTTGGCAGGATGGGTACAAGTTCCTGCGCGTCGACACGGCGTCGGACAACTTTCGCATGCATCTCGGCAGCACCGGCTGCTTCTACGAGCGCCCTGGTGTGCTGGGTGGTTGTGCCCGACCCAATCGTTCGCAGATCAGCCTGTCGCCGTTCGATGCGACTCGCAATGTGATCGTTGCTGACCTTGGTGCGCTGTTGGCGAGCTACGACCTGACCAGCAACCAACAGGGCACGCCACCCGGCTGCATGTCGGATCCGGACGACAGTGACTGCGCATCGTTGTTTCGGAATCTGGGATTGAACTTTGCCGACGGTTCCCCGACTCCGCAGACACAAAGCTTCTTCCGCGTGGAGTAGTTGCATCGTGAGCGACCCCCGCCGATCATGCGGCTGGCGCATGCGACCAGTCGTCTTGTCCCTGCTGGCAGCAGGTGTGCTCGCGCCGTTCTTGTTGGCGAGGCCAGGGGCGGCCTTCGAATGGGGTCTGCCGGTCGGGTTTCCCACTCCCAAGGTGCCGAGCGACAATCCGCCGACGCAAGAGAAGGTGGCCTTGGGTCGTCTTCTTTTTTACGACGTGCGCTTGTCCGGCAACCTGACGCAGAGCTGTGCTTCGTGCCATCGGCAAGCGTTGGCATTTACCGACGGGCTCACCAACGGCATCGGCTCGACCGGTCAGGTTCATCCACGCAATTCCATGAGCCTCACCAACGCCGGCTACGCATCCACTCTGGCTTGGGCCAGTGACATTCTCATGCAACTAGAGCAGCAGGCATTGGTTCCGATGTTCGGCGAGGATCCGGTCGAACTTGGCCTATCGGGCATGGAGGAAGAGCTAATCGCACGTGTGCGTAGCGACGCTCGCTACCGGCGCTTGTTTGCCGAAGCCTTTCCGCAAGACGACGAGCCCATTGGCTTGCCCAATCTCGTGCGCGCGCTGACTTCCTTCGTACGCACTCTGATCTCGGGCAGTGCCCCCTACGATCGCTTTGTGCAAGCGATTGATGACGAAGCCCTGTCGCTGTCGGCGCAACGCGGCGGGCGTTTGTTCTTCAGCGAGCGGCTAGAGTGCTTCCACTGTCACGGCGGTTTCAACCTCGCGTTGAACACTACCTTTGCCGGGCAGGCGTTTGACGAATCGGCCTTTCAAAACAACGGCCTCTATAACATCGATGGGCAAGGCGCCTATCCGCCCGACAACACCGGTCTGTTTGAGCGCAGCCGCATCCCGGAGGACATGGGTGCGTTCAAGGCGCCGACATTGCGCAACATCGAGCTTACCGACCCGTATATGCATGACGGCAGCATCGCGACGTTGGAGGAAGTGCTCGACCACTACATGGCCGGCGGCCGTACGATTACGGAGGGGCCGTATGCCGGCGACGGCAGCAGAAATCCCTTCAAAAACAATTTCGTGCGTGGCTTTTCGCTGAGCGCTGAGGAACGTGAGGATGTGCTGAGCTTCCTCAAGGGGCTCACCGACAGAGAGTATGTTTCCAATCCTGCCTTTGCCGATCCGTTTACCGCGAATAGTTGTGCGGCCGACTGCAACTTGAACGGTGCGGTTAGCGCCGCTGAGGTTCGCAACGGTATCGAAGGAGCTTTGGATGCCATGCCGCTGGGACGCTGCTTGGCTGCGGATCGCGATGGTGATGGTGCCATTCACATCGACGAACTGACCTTGGCGGTGAGTCAGGCGGCGCAGGGCTGCCAGCTTGCGAAGAATTCCGGAGAGCTTCTGATCGGCTCGACCTTGCCGGGAGGTGGTGAGTTGGCGCTGGCTGGGGGGCTGACGCCGCAGGTCGAGCTGGAAGAACTCTGTTCGCAAGGTGGCGGCGCAAGTGCCGTTTGCGATGAGGTGACAAGTCTGTACGCAGTGTCGAAGCCGCGCTTTGCCGGTCTGGCCCAACGGGGGTACAGTCCACTCTATCCGCTTGCGGATGGCACTAAGGTCCGCGTGGAGATTCACACCGCCATTGCTCCTGGTGCTGCGCTTAGGATTGGCGATACGACGCTCGATGCGTTGGGCGATACCGCTGACCTGGGGATGGCGCCGGCGTTCGCGGAAGATGTTATCTGGAGCCTGGAGTGGCCGAAGGCAAAGCCACGGCCGCGCCAAGTGACGCTTTGGTTCCAGCTTGTTGGTAACAACGATGCGTATCGTGCGTCGCAACCGATCGCCGCCGTGCTTTTACTGGAGCGCGGCGAGACACAACCGTAACGGAGGAAACAATGAAGAAATGCTTTGCACCCTTGGCTCTGGCCCTGCTCTTGACTGTAGGCTGTGGGGACGATGAC
>CAZGSN010000598.1:0-2950 GCA_964528465.1 uncultured Binatia bacterium (SeqCode) | reverse complement strand
AACATAACCGTCGACCTGGCGCAGAATCACATGGGGGTGGCCAAGAAGGATCTGGGTGCATACGTTATCAACTTCTACTGTTTGCGGGGTGGCAAAAAAAAAAGCGACTGCGAAAAGGGGCTGTCGATCATGACCTCTGGGGACAGCGCGCGGTGCAAGGAGCTTTCGACAGACATCCAACGCCAAATGTGCGCCGGCATCCTCAAGGGCGACGTCAAGGTCTGCGATCGCCTCGAAAAGCCCGACGATCGCATGGGCTGCAGCATGCTGGTAGCCCCCGATGCCTCCCGATGCCCCAAAGATGCCAAGCCGTGTCAGGTTATGGCTCGCATGATGAAGTCCATCGAAAGCGGCGGTTTGGAGGGCCTACAAGAAGTTGAGCCGGCGTTGGCGGCGGCGCAAAAGGGGAATTCTGCCTGTAGCTCGGTGCTGGCGAATCTCGAACGTGCATGCAAGGCAACCAGCAGCAGCCCTCCCGCCAAGGCGCCGAAGGCGGCCGCGCCCCAAACCTGAAGCACATCTCTAACAGCACCACTCAATAGCCGCGCGTAGGCACGCACGACCACATGCAACGGCTTGCTACGTAGCGTGGCCGCTTGGCCGCAACCAAAGCCTGAAGGGCCGGAGCGGGCCGCGCAGGCTGTTGGCATTAGACCGTAAACTGTAGGTCGGAGAAACAATGAGCGTGCAGAAGCTGCTCCTCCACGCTGATGCGTCGCGCAGCATTCCGCCTGATGGCTCAGGTAATCTAGGAACGTTGCACGCGCGCGTCGTAGGTTACACGGCTGCGCGGTGGCACCGACTCGACGAGCCACACATTGCCGCCAATCACCGAGCCCTCACCGATAACCGTATCGCCACCCAAAATGGTGGCACCGGAATAGACGGTGACGTTATCCTCCAATGTGGGATGACGTTTCTTGCTCAAGTGCTGCTTGGCCTCATCCTCGCGCGCAATGCTGAGAGCACCAAGGGTCACGCCCTGGTAGAGCTTGACGTGATTGCCGATCACCGTGGTTTCGCCAATGACCACACCGGTACCGTGATCGATGAAAAAGCCACGACCGATCCGGGCCCCGGGGTGGATGTCGATACCGGTCTTACCGTGGGCATGCTCCGACAGCATGCGTGGAATCATCGGCACGCCTTCGCCGTAGAGTTCGTGGGCGAGACGATACGTGGCAATGGCTTGAATGGCCGGATAGCTGAAGATGATTTCTTCCACGCTCTTGGCCGCGGGATCGCCGGCAAAGGCCGCAGCCACATCTTCGTTGAGACGGTCGCGCAACTCAGGAAGGCGGCTGAATAGGCGTAAGACAACCTGACAATGCCAGTCGGCGGCGCTGGGCACATTGCTACGATGGCACAACTGCTCGAACTGAATGGCACGGCGGATCTGCTCGGTAAGAATTTCGTAAGCCGGATACAGATGCTCGGCGAGGGCATAGCGGAGATTGCCGCGATTGAGGGGACGGCGACTGTAGAAGCCCATGAAGATCACCGGCTTCAAATGATTCAACGCCTCGATCACGGCGCGCCGGCTGGGCAGCGCCGCGCTCTCCAAGCTGTCGATCTCATGATCGCCCGTGTAGCTCGCCGCTACTGCATCGATCACCGTTTCCAAGCCGTCGTACGCACTTGCTGAATCCGACATTGCCAATCCTTTCCTTACCGCGAAACCCCCCACCCTGGCGCCGAGCGCTAGCTCAGTAGTCGTCCTTCAGGGCGCGGACCTTAGCGAAGACGCTGACATCGTCCGTGGGTAGATCTGGAAAACGACCTTGCAGTGTTTGGCGCAACTCAGGGCTATCCCAGCGCACGAACGGATTGGTGGCCTTCTCCGAGGCTATCGTCGTGGGCGTCGTCGGCAGGTTCTGACGACGTTGCTCCACGGCCCACGCGTGCTTCTCCTGCAGAGCTTGGTTGCCGGGTTCCAGCGTGAGGGCGAACCGCAGGTTCTTCTCGCTGTACTCGTGCCCGAAGTAGACGCGTGTATTGGTCGGCAGCGCCATGAGCTTGGAGAGCGACTTCATCATCATCGCCGGATCCCCTTCAAAGAGACGGCCACAGCCAGCAGCAAACAAAGTGTCCCCGGTAAACAAATTGCGCTCGCGCTCGAAGTGGTAGGCCACATGGCCCGTGGTGTGGGCGGGGATGAAAATCACTTTGGCGGCGGTGTTGCCGAGGCGCACACCGTCGCCCTCGCGCACCTCCATGGTGCATCCGGGAATCCGATCGCGCTGGCCATGGAAGGCAATTACCTCGACAGGAAAACGCTTCAGGAGATCCTCGTTGCCGCCAACGTGGTCGTAGTGATGGTGGGTCGGCAGGATGGCTTTCAGCTCGACCTTGGCCTTCTCGACAGCGGCAATCACCGGCTCCGCCTCGGCGCAGTCGACCACCGCCGCATGGCCGGTGTCTTCATCGATTACCAAGTAGGCGTAGTTGTCGCTGAGCTGTGGAATGGGAATCACTTGCATGGCATCTCTCCGGGGGCGCCGAATATAGCGCCGCAGCAGCGTCGCAAAAGCACCTAGCTGGGATAATTCGTTATCCTGAGACAGGCCCTCTCCCGCATTTCTCTTAGCCTTACCCACAAATCGGCCCGCTGGACACCGGGGGCGATCGCCGCCAAAGAAGCCAACGCAGAGGCGCAAGCGAGGGAAGAGAGCAAGAGGAACTGAAGAATCACAGGAGGCAACGGAGAAAACAGAGAAAGTCTTTTCAGTTTCTTGCGATTCTTCCTCTGTTCCCTCCGTGGCCTCCTGTTCACTTTCTTATTTTGGTTCCGGTCAACGGCCGGGCTGCCGCATCCGTGAAATCCATGGTCAAATGGGCCAATTCGGGCCTGGCTTTCTCATCCGGTCCCGGTGTCCAGCACTGGGACTTGTGGGTAAGGCTAAGCTCATTTCTGGGGGCCTTGCACGCCAAATCGTTCCTCCACCAGACG
>CAZGSN010000597.1:0-2834 GCA_964528465.1 uncultured Binatia bacterium (SeqCode) | reverse complement strand
TGAAGATGCATCAAGGCACCCCCTTTGCCGATGACGTGAAGCTGCGCGAGCAAGGCATCGTGCGCATCTACGACATCTTCTTCGACTACGAAGTGTTGCTGAAAACCGATGCCTTCTTTCGCAAGGTGATTGCCGCACCGGAATTTCAAAAGCCGATGAGCACTGCCGAGTTTCACTACCGTGTTGGGGCTTACGTGCGTGCGCGCGAAAAGGCCTTGGGGCAGAGGTCGTGCTCGTTGCTGTCGGTGGCGCACGAGTATTCGCTGCCGATCTACACCTCGTCTCCCGGTGACAGCTCCATCGGTATGAACGTGGCGGCGATGGCGTTGACCGGAAACCAACTTGCCTTCGACGTTTGTGCCGATGTCAACGAAACCGCATCGATCGTGCTTGCTGCCAAGAAGGGGCGCGGCAAGAGTGCCATCCTCATCATCGGAGGCGGCTCGCCGAAAAACTTCATGTTGCAAACCGAACCGCAGATTCAGGAAGTCTTGGGTATCGCCGAGAAAGGACACGACTACTTCTTGCAGATCACCGACGCGCGCGCCGACACCGGCGGTCTGTCGGGGGCAACTCCGGGCGAGGCGGTGAGCTGGGGTAAGGTCGATCCCGACAAGTTGCCGGGCACCGTCGTGTGCTACCTCGACGGCACTGTTGCCTTGCCGATCCTCACGGCCTACGCGTTGGCAAACCACAAGCCGCGCAAGCCCAAGCGCCTCTATGAGCGACGCGAGCAAATGCTGGCGGCGCTGGTCAAGCAGTATGAGAGCGTGCGCCGGAAGGGTTTGCGTTGATGCTCGAGCGGGAACTCGAGGTGGCGATAGCGGCAGCTCGCGCCGCCGGGGCCATCGTGCGCCGCTGGTACGAAGGCGACTACACCGTCACGCAGAAGAGCAACAAGAGCCCGGTCACGGAAGCCGACGTCGAGGCCAATGAGGCTATCCAGGCGGCTATCGCCACGGCATTTCCGGAAGACGGATGGCTGTCGGAGGAGAGTCGAGATTCGCGGGAGCGGCTGCAGAAGCGCAGGGTGTGGATCGTCGATCCGCTCGACGGCACCCGCGAATTCGTCAATCACATTCCTGAGTTTGCTGTGTGCATCGGGCTGGTCGACGACGGCCAGCCGGTGCTTGGCGTCGAATTTAATCCCGTTCGCGACGAGATGTTTGCTGCTGCGCACGGACTTGGCATGACCTTGAACGGTGCGAAAGTGCGGACCAGCGATGTTGCGAGCCTGGCGGTGGCGCGCGTGCTTGCCAGTCGTTCCGAAGACAAGCGCGGGGAGTGGGACGAGTTTCGTACCGATATGCGCGTCGAACTCACGGGCAGTGTCGCCTACAAGCTCGCACTGATCGCGGCCGGGAAGGCCGACGCCACCTTCAGCCTGACGCCAAAGAATGAGTGGGATGTTTGTGCCGGCGCGGCGATGATTCTCGAGGCGGGCGGGCGGATGACGGACCGCTACGGCAACCCCCTGCGCTTCAATCAAGCCAGTACCAAGTTGCCGGGGCTGATTGCCTGTAACGCAAGCTTGTACGAGCCGATCGTTGCCTTGCTGCGCCAGCGCGGGCATCTGCAAGCCGCGGGGTGAGGGAAGGGAAAGGACTCGCATGCGAATCGCACGCTTTGCGCATGAGGGGCACGTTCGCCTTGGCGTGATCGATATCGATGCCGCGGAGGTCATTGATCTGCACAGTGTCGACCCAAGCTTGCCAGACGATGTCGGCGAGTTGCTGCGTACGCACGGGCTCGAAGCGGCGCGGCATGACTGTGAGCACGCCGTACGCTTGCCCCTCGACAGCGTTCGCCTGCTCGCCCCGATCCAACATCCCGGTAAGTTTCTCGGCATTGGCCGCAACTACGCTGCCCACGAGGCGGAGCGCGGGGGAGCCTTGGCGCAGGGCTTTCCGGTATTCTTCAACAAACAAACCTCGTGCGTAAGCGGGCCTTTTGAGGCGATCGTAATTCCCAAGGTGTCGGAGCAAGTCGACTTCGAAGGCGAGCTTGGCATGGTGATTGGCCGCCGCGCGCGCCAGGTCCGCGCCGCCGACGCACCGCAGTACGTGGCCGGCTATCTGGTAGTCAACGATGTCTCGGTGCGCGATTGGCAGAGCAAGTCGCCGACGATGACTCTCGGTAAATCGTTCGATACGCACGGCCCCATCGGCCCGTGGCTAGTAACGGCAGACGAGGTTCCCGATCCGCACAAGCTGCGATTGCAGACTTGGGTCAACGACGAACTCATGCAATCCGCGTCGACGGCGGAAATGATCTGGAGCTGCTGGCAACAGATCGAAGTGTTGTCGACCGCCTGCACGCTAGAGCCAGGGGATATCCTTTCGACGGGCACACCCGCCGGCGTCGGTGCTGCCCGCAAACCGCCGCGTTGGTTGCGTCACGGAGACTGCGTGCGCGTCGAGGTCGAGAGCATCGGCGCCATAGTCAATCCGGTGATCCAGCAGCCCATCTGAGGGTTGATGGGGCACGCGTTGGCGCACGCGCGGCTACAGAGGCAAGCAACGTAGCCGCGGCGGTCACGCGCGGTCACGCCGTGGAATCAGGTGGAATCCCGCGGCCAACGTGCTCTGCATCCCGCCCGACTCCACGCGCTTACGCGTGCGGCTACAAGAGGAGGGGAACGACTACTTCTGCACCGGCGGCAGCGAGAACTTCTGGATGCGGTGGTTCAACGTGTCCGAGACATAGACCGTGCCTCTGGAATCGGCGGTGATGCCAATGGGACGATTGAAGTACCCGTTGTCGGTGCCGCTCTTGCCGGTCGACGAAGGCGCGAAAGGGCCGTAGGGGACCAAGGGTGATTGATCCTTGTAGCG
>CAZGSN010000596.1:0-2423 GCA_964528465.1 uncultured Binatia bacterium (SeqCode) | reverse complement strand
CGAGATCATTTTCGCGGACAAAAAAACCAATTCAACGGGCTTGCAGTTGGCCGATCTGGTCGCTCGTCCTGTTGGCTTGCATGTATTGCGCCCCCAGCAGGAGAACCGGGCGTTCGATGTGCTTACGCGAAAGTTTTTTTGCAGTGGCGGGCGTGAAAAGGTCGGCGAGGGGTACGAGAATTGGGGCTTGAAGATTTACCCGGCCCCAGAAAGCGAAAGGCCCCGATGAATCTCACCGAGGCCACGACGCCGACCGGGAACCCCCAGTCCATTTAAGGTGCAATTGTAGAACAAATGAACGCCACCAGACAAGCGTGGATTAGTACCAATAACGTAGTTTTCGACAGTCTTATTAGATGAACGAAGCCGAAACCCGCGCCGAACACATTGACCCCGCCCTTGCTGCCGCAGGTTGGGGCGTGGTCGAGGGTAGTCGCATCCGGCGCGAGTACCCGATCACGCTTGGGCGACTGGAGGGTGCGGGCAAGCGCGGCAAAGCCTTGACCGCCGATTACGTTCTGGAATACCGCAACACCAAGCTAGGCGTTGTGGAGGCCAAGGCGTGGGACAAGGCGCTGACCGAGGGTGTCGCGCAGGCCAAGGACTACGCCGGCAAACTGGCGGTGCGCTTCACCTACGCCACCAATGGGCAGGGCATCTACGGCATCGACATGCAGACGGCCGTGGAAGGCGAGATCGCCGCTTTCCCGTCGCCAGACGAATTGTGGAAGCGCACCTTCGCCACAAAAAGCGCATGGCGGGATCGCTTCGCCTCCGTGCCATTTGAGGACAAGGGGGGCTTCTTTCAGGGCCGCTACTATCAGGACATCGCCATCGAGCGGGTATTGGCGGCAATCGCGGCGGGGCAGGAGCGCATCCTGCTGACGTTGGCGACCGGCACCGGCAAGACCTTCATTGCCTTCCAGATCGCCTGGAAGCTATTTCAGAGCCGCTGGAACCTGAGCGACGGGAAGAATGAGGGCGAGCCGACGCGGCGACCGCGGATTCTGTTCCTTGCCGACCGCAACATCTTGGCCGACCAAGCCTACAACGCATTTTCTCAATTCGACGACAAGGCACTGGTGCGGATCGACCCGGCTGACATCCGCAAGAAAGGCAAGGTGCCGAAGAACGGCAGCATCTTCTTCACGATCTTCCAGACCTTCATGAGCGGGCCAGGAGATACGCCTTACTTTGGCGAGTATCCGCCCGACTTCTTCGACTTCATAGTCATCGACGAGTGCCATCGCGGCGGGGCCAACGACGAGAGCAACTGGCGCGGCATCCTCGATTACTTTGCGCCAGCGGTTCAGCTTGGGCTGACGGCGACCCCGAAACGCAAGGACAACGTCGATACCTACGCCTACTTTGGCGAGCCGGTGTTCATCTACTCGCTCAAGGACGGTATCAACGACGGCTTCCTGACGCCGTTTCGCGTCAAGCAGATCACGACGAGCTTAGACGAATACGTCTATACGCCAGATGACAAGGTGGTAGAAGGCGAGGTTGAGGCCGGCAAGCGATACGAGGAAACCGACTTCAACAAGATCATCGAGATCAAGGAGCGCGAGAAGAAGCGTGTCGATATTTTCATGTCACTGATCGACCAGAGGGAAAAGACGCTGGTGTTCTGCGCCACGCAGGATCATGCCCTGGCAATCCGCGATCTGATTAACCAGATCAAGACCAGCACCGACCCGAACTACTGCCACCGGGTGACGGCCAACGACGGTGCGCTGGGCGAACAATGGTTGCGGGATTTTCAGGACAACGAGAAGCACATTCCGACCATCCTCACCACATCGCAGAAGCTATCCACCGGCGTCGATGCGCGGAACGTGCGCAATATCGTGCTGCTGCGGCCGGTGAATTCGATGATCGAGTTTAAGCAGATCATCGGGCGCGGCACCCGGCTGTACGATGGCAAGGACTACTTCACAATCTACGACTTCGTGAAGGCTCACCACCATTTCAGCGACCCGGAGTGGGACGGGGAACCGACCGAGCCGGAGGTTTGCGAGAAGTGCCATTCGGCGCCTTGCGTCTGCATCAAGGAGCCGCCGCCGGTTTGCTACCTCTGCGGTAAGTCGCCCTGCGAATGCGCGAAAGACCCCTGCCCGAAATGTGGCCAGCGCCCCTGCGTGTGCAAGAAGAAGGCGAAGGTGAAACTGGCGGATGGCAAATCTCGCCACATTCAACACATGGTGGTCACCAGCTTCTGGCACCCGGACGGCACCCCGATGTCGGCGCAGCAGTTCATGGAGGCGTTGTTCGGCAGGCTGCCGGACTTCTTCGCGGATGAAGATGAACTGCGGGCGCTGTGGAGCGTACCGGATACCCGCAGGAAGTTGCTGGAAGGACTGGCTGAGAAAGGCTTTGGCAAAGATCAGCTGACCGAAATGCAGAAGATCATCGACGCCGAG
>CAZGSN010000595.1:0-3571 GCA_964528465.1 uncultured Binatia bacterium (SeqCode) | reverse complement strand
CCTCTGGCAGGGAACGACAGTACGCTGGGACGGCAGGATCAATCCTTGCCCCTACGATTTCCATGGCGTCCGCAACCTTGGCCATACTCACGACCAGCCCTTCGCCCGGATCTGGCGAAACGAAGCGTACCAACGAATGCGCAGCGACTTCAGGGAAGACTGGAACAAGATTTCGATCTGCGAGAACTGCACTTACGCCTTCGAAGGCGGAAGCCATAACGAAAGCTTCGTCGATACGATCTGGATATCCCCAAGAGACTAGCCGTCGACCATTCGTCTTGCGCAAACGCCTCGCCCAGAGGCGCAGCGACGTATCGCCGCACAGTACTCCTGGCAGCAAGGGTAGGAAGGAGGGGTCTTCAGATGAGGTTTATCGAAGTGAAGTACTCCAGCGAGCTGAAGCCGTTGGAGGAGGCGTTGGCGGAGGTCTGGCACCCCGGAAGCTTTTACGCCAGGGGCGTTACGGACGTCCCTCTGCCGAGAGTACACGATCGATTGGGTCGGCAGAGCGGGGGTGGTTTGGTAGATCTCACGGGTCGACTAGGACGCCCGGGTTAAGCACGCCGGCGGGGTCCAGTTCACGCTTGGCTGCTCTCAGGGCTCGACAGAATATTTCCGGGCGTTGTTGGTCGTACCACGGTCGGTGGTCGCGGCCGACGGCGTGATGATGGGTGACGGTGCCGCCGGCGGCGAGGATGGCTTCCGCTGCGGCTTGCTTGATCTCCTGCCATTGTTCGAGCTGGCGATCCAAGTGTGATGGCGCCAGTACGGTGTAGTAGGGCGCGGCACCATCCGGATACACATGTGTGAAGCGGCAGCTCACTTGGCCGCTGCCGCCGATGCGCCGTAGGGCGTCTTCCACGGCGCCCTTGACGCGCGCATGGAAGGCCTCGAAGCCGCTCCAGGGAATTGCCGTTTCAAAAGTCTCGCTGATCATGCCCATGGTGACCAAGGCATCGCGTAAGTAGGGGGCCTGCAGAAAGGACTGGCGCCAAGTGCCGGCCGCACCGTCACGGCTACCGGTATCCTCCTCGCGGGTCTGGCCGGCTCCCTCCGGCACGCTGCCCCCATGGTCACGGCAACATTCGATGGCACGCGCCATCCACGCGTCGAGACCGTGGTCAGCCGACTCGAACGCCACCAGTAAAACCGCTTCCGCTCCCGTGCCGGCACCCGAGGTCATGGCCTCGAGGGGATCGAGCAGACGGCAGTTCGCCGGATAGAGTCCGCTCTGGCTCAAGGCGCGGGCTGCCGCGACTCCTTGCTCAAAGGTAGGGAAGGTGACGGACACACCGTTGCGAAAGCGTGGGCGATCCTGCAGCCGCATCCATGCTTCCGTGATGACGCCGAGAATTCCCTCGGAACCAAGGAACAAACGATCGGGGCTGGGTCCGGCTCCCGAACCGGGGAGCCGACGCGACTCCAGCACTCCGGACGGCGTCACCACGCGAAGCGATTCCACGAAGTCGTCGATGTGTGTGTACAAGGTGGCAAAGTGGCCACCTGAACGCGTCGCTATCCATCCGCCTAGAGTGGAGAACTCGAAAGACTGGGGGAAGTGTCGCAGCGTGTATCCGTGCGGGCGGAGCTGGTCTTCAAGGGCCGGTCCGTAGACACCCGCCTGAATCCTGGCCGCCCGCGAGGTACGATCAATGTCGAGAACGCGGTCGAGTCGGCGTAGATCCATCGACACGACCGCCGCCGCAGACGCTGGTGGCTCGACACCGCCAACGACGCTGGATCCGCCACCAAACGGTATCACCGCCACGCGTGCGCTGGTGCACCAATCCAACAGGGCCAGCACATCGGCTTCCTCTCGCGGATAGGCAACGAGATCGGGAGGATTCGAGAAATCGCGGCGCAGGGCGCGCACCACGTCGCGAAACGACTTGCCGTAACAATGTTCGGCTCGGTCGCGTTTATCGGCGGAACAAATGCCCGCCAGGCTTGGCGGTGGAAGCAGGCGGGAGGGGCGGAGGTCGATCTCGTCCAAGGTCGGGGGAGACTGCACCGAGACTTCCAAGCCGAAGCGCGCAGCCAGGAGCAGCCCGAGTCTATTCACCTGATCCGCGGAAGGCCCCGCATCCTCCCAACCCCATCCCCAGAAGCGTCGTTGGCGCATGGAAGACTCACTGCTTGGCGCGGATTGGCAAGTCAACCGAGCACCTCAGAACGCCAGCACCCCAGAACCTCAGCACTTCCGCACCCGATCACCTTCTGCAAAGCAAACCGCAGTGATACAACCGCCCGCCGCATGAGTACCCCTCCACAAACTTCCGTCGTAGTGGGCAAGTGGGAAGAGCTTCTTCCCGGGACGAGCAGGAAGTTCATGCTCGTCATCCAAGGCAGCGAGGAGGAGTGCTTCGTCGTCAACCACGACGGTCAGATTCATGCCTACGTGAATCGCTGTTGCCACGTGCCGATGACGATGGACTGGATCGACAACCGCTTCTTCGATGAGGGCAAACAGTTTCTCCTCTGTGCCACGCACGGAGCTTGCTACAAGCCCGATACGGGCGAGTGTGTTTCGGGTCCGCCGTTGGGAAAGGTGCTGACCCGAGTTCCGGTGGAAGTCGTGCACGGCGAAATTGTCGCGCATGCACCCAATGCAGAAGCGAAGCCAAAGGAGCCCCGATGAGTGACACGATACTTACCCAGCGCGACGAGCACGGCGTCTTGCTGATCACCTTCCATCGCCCCGCCAAGAAGAATGCCTTCAACGACGAGCAGTGGGATGCCGCCACGGCCGCGCTGCTCGCCGCGCAAGCCGATCCTGCTGTTGCCGTGGTTGTGGTGACCGGTGCTGGTGCCGACTTCTCTGCTGGTGTCGATCTCAGCTCTTTTGGTCAAGCTCCCGCGCGTTCCGATGGCCACCCCAGTGCCTACCATGCCTTCATGGCAACGCTCCTCGGGTTCGACAAACCGCTGCTCGCCGCCGCCAAGGGTGTCGGCGTTGGCATTGGTTGCACGCTGCTGTTGCACTGTGACGTTGTCTACGTCGGCGAGTCGGTGCGCTTGCGCCTGCCTTTCGTTGCTCTGGGGTTGGTTCCGGAAGCCGCCAGCAGTTACATGCTGCAGGCCTTGCTTGGACCACGCCTCGCCGGCGAGCTGTTGTTTACCGCCGAGTGGATCGACGCGGCGCGCGCTGTGGAGATTGGTCTGGCGACACGCGCGTTTCCGGATGCTGATTTACTCGAGGCAACACTCGGCAAGGCGCGCGAGATGGCGTGCTTTTCCGTGGGCTCCCTGCAAGCAACCAAGCAGACGCTCCTGGCGGCGCGAGCTGAGGCAATGAAGGCCGCACTGCTTGCGGAGGACGCCGGGATGATGAAACAGGTGGGCTCCCCGGAAAACCTGGAAGCCTTCCAAGCCTTCATGGAGAAGCGCCCCGCCGACTTTCGCAAGCTACGCTCGTGATAGCCGTGGCAATTGGTGACGGTCTTCAGATTCCCGGTGCAAAACAATGCAGATTGCGCGGCTGGGTAAGTCCTATCCCGAAAACCTCAGTTCAATTACCCACATTCTCGCAACGGCACTTGAGACGGCCTTCGAGACGCGGCCTGAACAGATG
>CAZGSN010000594.1:0-18834 GCA_964528465.1 uncultured Binatia bacterium (SeqCode) | reverse complement strand
CGGTTGCTGGGCTCAGTCAACAAATTTTCCGTTCGGCCTGAGGAGCGGCCATCTGTCCAGGCCGCGTCTCGAAGGCCGTTCCCAGTGCCCTCGCGAGAACGTGGGTGATTGAACTGATGTTTTCCGGCTAAACCATCCGCTGGCCGAGTCGCTGAAGGTGACCGGGCCGCACGTGACGAGTCAGAACTCGTCGGCGAGTTCGCCGTGCTTGTGCTCAGGATTCGCGATCAACTTGCGGCGGCGCGGATCGACAACCCAATCGAGGTGCTCCAAAGGGATCTGTCCGATGATGTTGGGCAGCGTGTCGGGTAGTTCGACGACATCGAAGTGCCCGCTTCTTCCCTGGATCTCCAGCTCGACGGGTGAGAAGACGATGCGCTTTTCGGCGCGATCGGACATCGTGCGCGAAGTTATTAGCCCAATACGACGCAGCCCCAGGGCGGCGACGACTCGGCGCTGCAGATACAGTCGTGTCGCGCCGGTGTCGACCAACGCTTCGCCCACCACCTGCCTCGGCTTTCGTCTGGTACGCTTGCGGGCGAGATCGCTTAAGTCATCGTAGTTCGTGACCTTGAAACCGACGTTGACCTTGCCCATGCGCGAGAAGCTACCGTTCACGTCGGCAGCGGACAAGCGCCCTTGGAACACCGGCGACCTTTCACAAAGCCTTGCGGCGCGGTAAGCCCTGATTCATCTCAACAGCGAGGATCGAATGTCGAACATATCTGCAGACGAATTGCCTTTGGCACGAGCGTATCGATGGGAGCGCGAACGAGCAGACAAGGTGTTTCTCACCCAACCTCGCGGCGGCGTGGCCCGGGATTGGACGTGGGCTCAAGCCATGGACGAAGCTCGCCGCATTGCGGCCTACCTGAAGGCGCAAGGCTTCGAGCCGGGGGCGCGCATTGCCATCATTTCCAAGAACAGCGCCTGGTGGGTCATGGCGGATCTGGCCATCTGGATGGCTGGCTACGTGGGGGTGCCCATCTATCCGTCGTTGGCCGGCAGCACCGTGCGGCAAATCCTGGAGCACTCGGAAGCGAGCTTGGCCTTCATCGGCGAGTTGGATGATTGGCAAGCAATGAAGAGCGGGATTCCCAGCGGCCTGATGACGATTGCCATGCCCAATGCGCCTGCCGGTGCTGGTGCGAAATGGGACGACATCATCCAAGTGAATCCACCGCTAGCGGGAGAGACGCCGCAACGTAGCGACGAACTGGCGACGATCATCTACACCTCGGGGACCACCGGCACCCCCAAGGGCGTGATGCACACGTTTGCCAGCTTCGCCTTCGCCGGGCGTCTGATGACCAAGATCGTCAACGGCAGCGCCGACGACCGACTCCTATCCTACTTGCCCTTGGCACACGTGGCCGAGCGAGCGGTCATCGAGACACCAGCTATTTTTCTCGGCGCCAGAATGTACTTCACCGAGGGTCTCAGCACCTTCCTCACCGATCTGCGCCGGGCGCGTCCGACCGTATTCTTCTCGGTGCCGCGGCTGTGGATGAAGTTCCAGCAGGGTGTTTTCGAGAAGCAGCCGCGCAAGAAGCTCGAACGCTTGCTGCGCTTGCCGATTCTTGGTCGCGTGGTGAAGAAGAAGATCCTCACCCAACTTGGGCTGGAGACGGTCCGCTTCGCCGGTTGTGGCGCCGCACCCATGCCGCCGGAGCTACTGCAGTGGTACCGGCAGCTCGGTCTGGAACTCTTGGAAGGCTACGGCATGACGGAAAACTTCGGCCTGTCGCACAGCTCGCGGCCGGGCCAGTCGCGGGTCGGCTATGTCGGCCATCCCTGGGAAGGTGTCGAGTGCAAGCTATCGCCCGAGGGTGAGGCCTTGGTGCGCTGCCCAACCAACATGGTCGGCTACTACAAGGACGAGGAGAAGACACGCGAAGCCTTCACCGAAGAAGGCTTCTTGCGCACGGGAGATCTGGGCCAGATCGACGAGTCGGGAAGGCTACGCATCGTTGGCCGCGCCAAGGAGCAATTCAAAACCAGCAAGGGCAAGTACGTCGCCCCGGCGCCGATCGAGAACAAGCTTTCCCTGCATCCGAGCGTCGAATCCATCTGCGTTACCGGACCATCCTTCGCGCAACCCTTCGCGATTATCGTTTTGACTGCGACGGAAATGGCGGCAGCTCAGGAGCCTGCAACTCGCGAAGCCTTGACCGCATCGCTGACAGCGCATCTGGACTCCATCAACGCCGAGCTTGATCCGCACGAACAGCTCGACTTCCTCGCCGTGGTTCCGGAGCCTTGGACCGTCGAGCGTGGCTTCATCACCCCCACTCTCAAGATTAAGCGCCCCATCGTGGAGCAACACTACACCCCCTACTTCGAAGAATGGCTGAAGCAACGCCGCAAGGTGGTTTGGCACCTGGCTCCCAACGTATAGTCTGATCACGACGTAGGGGCGTCGCCCCTACCGGTGTGCCAACAACAGGAGAGCGCATGGAACGTGCAAGTAAGAATGTTCGCTTGGGCCTGACCCTACCGCTTGGCGGAGCCCAGGATGCCGTGGTGCAGGCACGCCACGCGCGTGAGCACGGGTACGAAGAAATCTGGTTGGCCGAGGTGGGCGGGGGCGACGCCTATGCCATTGCCGGGGCGCTGGCCGTTGGTGTGCCGGGGATGCGTTTGGGTACGGCGGTCGTACCGGCGCAGACTCGTACCCCCATGGTGCATGCCATGGCCGCCCTCAGCTTGAGCCAACTCACGGATGGCAACTTCATTCTTGGCATCGGTCTTTCCTCGCCGAACATCGTGCGGGATTGGGGCGGGCAGCCATACGATCAGCCCTTGACCCGCTTGCGCGAGCACGTCGAAGTCCTGCGCCAGATGCTGGCCGGACAGAAGGTCGACTACGATGGCAAGACCGTGAGTTCGAGACGCTTCCGCTTAGGGGGAACGCCGATTGGCGAGGTCCCGATCTACCTGGGCGCCCTCAACGAGCAATCGTTACGCATGGCGGGGGCTCTTTGTGATGGCGTCGTTCTGAACATGGTTCCGGAGAGTGCTTTGCCGCAGATCCTGGGAGCGGTCCGCAGCGGCGCAGAAGCGGCCGGCCGCAATGCCGCGGACATCGAGGTGGTTTCACGCCTGCACGTAGTCTTGACCGACGACGGGGCGATGGGCCGCGGCCTCGTGCGTAATGTCTTCGGTGCCTACGCGGCTACACCCGGTTACAACCGTTGCTTCGAATGGATCGGCTTTGCCGAAGAGGCGCGCCGCATCCGCGAATGTTTCGCGAAGGGGGATCGCAGCGGCGTCGCCGAGGCGGTGACGGACGATCTGTGCAACGCCATGGCCGTCATTGGCGATGCCGACAGCGTACGCCGCCGCATCCGCGCATACGCCGAGCAGGGTGTCGACGTATGCGTGATCAACCCGATTGCCGACCCCAACGGTGCACGCGCCATCGTGGAGACGCTCTCTGGCTCCCTCGATGGGCTCGACCTGCACCAGAGCGGCGTCTTGCGCGCGACTGCCGGCTGAGCTCCCTGGCAATTCTTGTCTTGCTCGCCGGCAAGCACGGCGTATCTATGATCTCCGTTCGTAGTGAGGGAGCAATGAAGCAAGCACGGGATCTCGTTCTCGGTTTAGTCGGAATGGCGGCGTGCGTGGAATTCGCCTTGGCACTGAGGGGGCAGCAGGTTCTTGCCCAGACCGGTTCCATCGTGGTCATCCCGCAGCCACCGGTGATCATTCTTCAGTCACCACCCGAGCTTGTTCCGGTGCCGCGGTCACGTGTTTACTACGCACCCCGCGTCGATGATTACGACCTCTATCGCCTGGATGGCTTCTGGTACTTGCAAGAAGAGGGACAGTGGTTTCGCGCGCGCGGTTACCGCGGGCCTTTCCAGTACGTCGATTACGCACGCCTGCCACCGGCCTTGCGGGATATTCCACCCGAGTACTGCCATCACACAGCACCCGCACCACGCCAGCCCCATCAACCGCATCAACCACACCAGCCGCTCAAGCAGCAACGCGATTGGGGCGGCTACGACCCACGCGACTAATAGGACTCTTCCACAGGACTGGGATTGAGCACTACGACAGTTTGCTGACCGCAGTGATGAGAGGTTTCCCTACGGCTTGACCAGGTAGCTTACGATGCGCCGGGTCACGCTGCGCGGCAGGGCTCCGGCAAGAGTGCTGACAACACGGTTGGCAATCCCTGGGACGCAGATGATGTCGCGATCCTCGAGCGCGGCAAGCGAGGCAGCAACCACCTCGTCAGCTTCCATCCATGCCAGCGACGGCACACGCTCCATGTCGATACCGGCGCGCTCTTGGAATTCGGTGCGTGTAAAGCCGGGACACAAGGCCTGCACATGCACACCGGTGCCGCGCAGTTCCTCATAGAGCCCCTCGGTGAAGCTGTTCACGAAAGCTTTGGTGGCCCCGTAGGTGACATTGTACGGACCTGGCTGAAAGCCGGCCATGGACGACACATTGATGATGAAGCCGCGGCCGCGCTCGATCATTCCTGGGAGTGCCGCGCGGGTCAGACGCTGGAGTGCGATGACGTTGAGTCGAACCTCGGACTCCTCGCGGTCGGGATCCAGCTCGGCAAACTTCCCGTAAGTGCCGAAGCCGGCATTGTTGACCAGCAAATCGAGGGCATTGTCGGCAATCACGCGTTCGACGATGTGTAGCTCGGTAGGGTCGGTGAGATCGGCCGGCAACACCTCGACGCTCACGCGATCCGCTTGTTGCAGCTTATCCGCAAGCTTCTCTAGGCGTTGGCGATCGCGCGCCACGATCACCAGATCGTAACCCGCCTGCGCCAGCTTTTCGGCAAAGGCAGCGCCAATACCGGCCGACGCCCCGGTTACCAATGCCCGTTGTCGATTCGACTTCTTCTTCGTTGCTCCACTGGTCATGCGCCTTCAGTTCCACATGTCGGATAAATCGGCAAGCGACTCGCGTAAAACTCGGACGGAGGGTAGTCGCGCTCGCAAGAGGCTTTCTCGCAACTGAGAGGCGGGGCTTGGGGCTGGTGACTCGGGGCTTGGATTGGCTTGGACTTGCCGGTCCCTAGCTTCCAGCCCGGAGCAGGGTCTTGAGACATCGCGAATGAACTGGCAGGCGGACGCGCGGATGGCCCGAGATGCCGCTTTCGGGTAACGGCTTCTACTCTGAGGAGTGCCGTTGCGGTTCAGAGCGCCAACCACCGCCAAGAGCGCGATAGAGCTGCACCACCGACACCAGTTGGTTGAGCTGGGTCCGAGCCAGTGAGTTTTCGGCAGGAAAGAGCTGCTGCTGGGCTTCGAGAACTTCGAAATAGCTGGCGAGTCCACCGGTGAAACGAAGATTGGCGAGCCGCACCGACTCCTGCAGAGCAAGGACTTCTCGCTCCAGCTCGACGCGGACCGCATCGAAGCGTCGGCGCGCCACCAACGCATTCGACACTTCGCCAAGCGCGTTCAACACGCTTTGCTCATACGCCAGCTTGGATTCCTCCCAGGCGGCAACGCTGCCTTGATAGTTGTAGTAGAGGCGTCCTCCCTGGAAGAGCGGGCCCAGCAAGGATCCACCCAGCGACCATACGTTCCCTGGACCCTTGACGATGTTCTCAAGTTCGTTGCTTTGGCCGCCATACATGGCGGTCAAACCGATGCGCGGCAGAAAGCTGGCAATAGCCACACCAACGCCGGCGTTGCTGGCGACGATGCCCTGCTCGGCGCGCAGGATGTCCGGACGCCGTTCAAGCAGGGAGGCCGGTAATCCAGGTGGAACATCGGGGGCGTAACCTTGCGACGTCAGGGCAGTGCCCCGCGGAATCGGCCCGGGCGCGCGGCCGAGCAAGTAACTGATCTGATTCTCCTTGGCGATGATTCGCCGCTCAAGGTCAGGAATTGTTGCTGCCGTACCCGCCAATGCGGCGGCAGCACGCGAGGTCGCCAACTTGTTGCCAACCCCACCAACCAACTGACGCTTGAACAGATCGAGTGTTTGTTGAAACGACTGTCGCGTGCGCTGCGCGATTTCCAGCTCGAGATCGAGTTCGCGCAACTCAAAATAGGCTTGGGCAACGCCGGTGACGAGCGACAACACGACGCCACGGCGTACATCTTCGGCTGCCACGACGTCGGCCATCGACGCTTCGGTAGCTCGCCGAATGCGGCCCCAGATATCGATTTCCCAAGCCATCTGCATGGCGCCGAGAAAGGCATTGCCAGTTTGATTCGAGTCGGTACCGATGAATTGGCGACCACGTTGCGCACCCCCTTCATAGCCGAACTGCGGCATCAGATCGGCGCGCGTCACTCCCACCTGGTAACGAGCCAGCTCGACCCGGATGGCGGCGATGCGCAGATCGTAGTTGTTGGCAAGGGACGCTGCGATCAACTCGGCGAGAGCCGGATCCTGGAAGACTTGCCACCACGGGAGTTCGGCAAGAGACTCCGCCGCGACAGGGGAGTCGTCGCCGCGGAAGGCCAACGGTGCTTCCATGGTTGGGCGTTCATAGTTGGGACCGACGGCGCAAGCAGACGCGCTCAGCGCCAGCGCGGCAGCAACGGCTCGCAGCGCAAGGAGGTGTTTCGATTGCATCTCAGTGCCCTCCTTTGGCTACCGGCGCGCTTGGCGTCCGTGTCGGTTTGGTACCGAGACGCGTCACAAAGGCGAAATTTCCGGGGATCAAGAAAACACCTAGTGCTGTCGCCACAAGCATGCCCCAGAACACCGCCGTACCCATGACATTCTGCGACGCGGCACCGGCTCCGCTGGCGCGCATCAGCGGTACGACGCCGAGGATGAACGAGAAGGCGGTCATCAGGATCGGTCGGAACCGCAAGCGCGCCGACTCGAGTGCTGCTTCCTCGATGCCCATCCCAGCGTCGTGCTTGGCCTTGGCGAATTCGACGATGAGGATGGCATTCTTGGCGGCCAGGCCGATGAGCATGATGTTGCCGATCTGCACATAAACGTTGTTGTCGAGGCCCATGAGCCAAACCCCGAAGGAAGCGCCGAGCACGACCAGCGGCGATCCTAGGAGCACCGCCCACGGTAGACGCCAGCTCTCATACATCGCTGCAAGCAACAGAAAGACGAAGACGATGGCCATCGCCATCGTCGGACCGGAAGGTGGAGCCACCTTCTCTTGGTACGACATGGAAGAGTAACCGAAGCCCATCTCCTTGGGCATTGTCTGATGAAATACCTCTTCGAGCGTCGCCAAGGCCTGGCCCGAGGTAAACCCAAGACCCGGTACGCCGGTGATCTCAAAGGAACGGAATGAATTGAAGCGGTTGGTCACTTCGGTACCCGACTCAGAAGTGATCGTGACCATAGTGGAAAGCGGGATCATCGCGTTGGTCGTCTTGCTGCGGACGTAGATGTCGCCGATGTCCTGCGGCTTGCGGCGATAGTCCGCCTCGGCCTGCGCATAGACACGGAACAGGCGGCCGAAGCGATTGAAGTCGTTGATGTAGCTACCGCCGAGAACCGTCGACATCGCCTGGAACACCTCGTTGATCGGCACCCCCAGCATGCGCGCCTTCTCACGATCGAGCGAGACGTTGACTTGCGGATAACGCGGGTCGAAGGCGGTGAACACATTGGCAAGCTCGGGGCGCTTGCGTGCCGCGTCGAGAAAGGTGCGCGCCAGCTCGCCAAGCTGCGCCACGCTGAGGGCGCCGCTGCGGTCTTGGAGCAAGAAGTTAAACCCTGCCGATGTGCCGAAGCCGGAGATCGTCGGTAGGTTGAAGGGGAATATCAAGGCGTCTGGAATACTTCGAAACTGCGGCATCAGCCCGGCCATGATTCCCTGCACCTGCATCTTGTTGCCGTGGCGCTCCTCCCACGGTTTGAGGCGCACGAAAACGGTTCCGAAGTTCGACTGGTAGGTACTAGTAACAGCTCCGTAGCCGCCGATCGTCTGAAACGAATCGATTCCCTCCGCCGTGCTCAAGATCTTCTCGACTTGCGCAAGCACGCTGCTGGTGCGTACCAGCGACGCCGCCGGCGGCAACTGCACGGCGATTCCGAAGATGCCCTGATCTTCCTCCGGCACGAAGCCAGCCGGCAGTTGACTGTTGAAGATCCCGGCGCCGACGACCACCACGGCGACCAGAACGATGCTCAACGAAGCGCGCCGCACCAGCAGGTGCGCCGCCCGAATGTACAACCCGGTGGCACGTTCGAAGACACGGTTGAACAAGGCGAAAAAGCCACGGCTTGGAGCGTCATGGGGCTTGAGGAGCATCGCGGCCAACGCCGGCGCCAGCGACAGTGCACTAAAGGCTGACAGCAGCACCGAGATGGCGATGGTCAAGGCGAACTGCTGGTACATGCGTCCTGTGAGGCCACCAAGAAAGGCTACCGGCACGAACACAGCGGACAGGATGAGTGCCATGCCGACCACCGGTCCCGACACTTCCTTCATCGCCTGCACCGTTGCCGCCTTTGGCTCCATGCCCTGTTCGATGTGGTGCATGGTCGCTTCGACCACAACGATGGCGTCGTCGACGACGATGCCGATGGCGAGGACGAGGCCGAACATCGACAGTGTGTTGAGCGAGAAGCCAAGCATCGGAAAGAAGATGAAGGTGCCAATCAGCGACACTGGCACGGTGAGCAGCGGGATGATTGTCGCGCGCACGTTCTGCAAGAAAATGAAGACCACCAGGGTAACGAGGACCAGCGCCTCGACGAAGGTGTGGAAGATGGACTCGATCGACGCTTCGACCGCCGGCGTCGTGTCGTACACGATCATGTAGTCCATGTCCTGCGGGAACAGCTCCTTCGCGTGCTTCATGGTCTCGTAAACTGCTTCCGAGGCCTTCAACTGATTGGCACCGGGCAAGAGATATACCGCCATGGCACCGGCTTCTTTGCCGTTGAGGCGACCGAAGGAATCGTAGCCCTGCGAGCCGAGTTCGGCGCGGCCGATGTCACGTACGCGAATCTGTGCACCGGTGTCGGTCTCGCGGATGATGATGTTCTCGAACTCCTCCGCCGTGACTAGACGGCCGGGAGCGCTGACGGTGTAGGTGAACTCCTGATCCCTCGGCGACGGCGCGGTACCGATGCGTCCGGCGGGAGCCTGCAGATTCTGCTCCTTGATAGCCGCGATCACATCGGCCGGGGTCAAACCCAGCTTGGCCAGTTTGTCGGGCCGCATCCAGATACGCATGCCATAGTCTGTGCCGCCAAAAAGGTCGACTTGCGCAATGCCGGGAATGCGCAGCAGTTGATCGCGCAGGTTGATGCCGCAGTAGTTGATCAGAAACGGTGCGTCGTAAGTGGCGTTCGGAGAGAACAGCGAGATGAGCATCAGAATGCTGGGACTCATCTTCTTGACAGTCACGCCTTGCGCAACGACTTCCTGGGGCAAGCGTGGTTGCGCCGCAGAGACGCGATTCTGGGTCAGGACGTTGGACATGTCCTGATCGACGCCGACCGTGAAGTTGACGTCGAGCTGCATGCGGCCGTCGCTGGTGTTCGACGACTTCATGTAGATCATGTTCTCGACGCCGTTCACCTCCTGCTCGATCGGGGTGGCCACCGACTGCTCGACGGCCACCGCGGAGGCACCCGGGTAGTTGCCCGTAACGCGGATCGTCGGCGGTGCGAGAAACGGATATTGCTCGATACTAAGGCCGGTCAGGGCAAACAGCCCGAGCATGACGATGAGGATCGAGACAACGATCGCAACGATCGGTCGACGGATGAAAAACTCGGCCATGGGTGCGCCTAGTTGCCTGCCGCAGCGCTAGTGGATTTCGGGTTGACGATGCTGCCGTCGCGAACCTTCTGCAACCCTTCGACAACAACACGCTCCCCCGGCTGGATCCCGTCATCGATTATCCATTGGCTGTCGACCCGCGGACCGGGCTTGATGCTGCGCATCGAGACCTTGTTGTCGGCACCGACCACCGCCACTTGATAGGTGCCCTGGACCTCCTGCACCGCGCGCTGCGGCACCAATAAGGCGCCCAGCCTATTCTCGATCGTGGCGCGCACCTTGGCGTATTGTCCCGGACGCAGAAGCGCGGCTTGGTTGGGGAACAAACTGATGATCGTCATAGTACCGGTCTTGGCGTCAACCTCGCGATTCGCAACCGCAACGGTTCCCCGCTGCGCGTAGACACTGCCGTCGGCGAGGATCATTTCGAGACTACCGTTGCGCTGAGCCTTCTGGTCGGTGGTGTCGTCCTTGGCGCGGCTGGCCAGGCGCAGATACTCTTGCTCGCTGATGGCGATCGATACCTTGATCGGATCGACCTGCGAGACCGTGGTCAGCACCGTGCTCTCGTTGATCAGGTCACCGATCTGAGCGATGCTGATGCCGGCGATCCCATCGATCGGCGACTTTAGCTGTGTCCAATCGAGATCAAGCTGTGCCTTCTCCAAGTTTGCCCTAGCCGAGTCGACGGCCGCCTTGTTGGCGCGCGCGGCTTGGACCGCATTGTCCAGTTCTTGTTGACTGATCGCCCCTTCGGCCGCCAGCGGCGTATTGCGCGCGACATCTTGCTGCGATTTCGTCAGCGCGGCTTCGGCTCGGCCGAGTTCACCCTTCGCCTGGTCATAGGCCGCCTGATACGGTCGCGGGTCGATCGTGAACAGAACGTCGCCGGCGCGGACTGCCGACCCTTCGCTGTAATTCCGCGATTGCAGGTAGCCGCGGACACGAGCACGGATCTGTGCGTTGATATTGCCGTCGAGCGTGCCGACCCATTCCTGGTAGATGGGGACATCCCGTTGCGACACGTCAGCAACAAGGACGTCCGGTGGCGGCGGCGCCACCGGTGCCTTCTTTCCCTCGCAAGCGGCCAAAAACAACGCAGCCAGCAACCCCATCAACAACTCTGTCGACCGGTGACGCAAACACGGCATCCTCATTGTTGAATCTCCTCTAGCGCTTCTCGATCGGACGAAATGCGCGCTACCAAGCACAGGCATTCCTGCCGATCCAGGCCCTCGCGCTGTAAAGCGGCGCTGATGCCGCCCAGTTCGCTGCACCGCGCTGCCTCGTGCAGTCTAGTCCTGTGCGGAACCGCCAAGGGCAGGGGCGTAGCCTTCACCAGGCGGATGACCGGATTGGCAAACTAGGCGCAAGCTTCCGAAGGTGGACACGGATCCACTATGGAATTTGCGGGTCGAGAATGGATACCTGTGGGCCTGGACCCTACCTTCAGGGCCTTGTTGTCTCCCGTGCGCGGTTCTGCTCTACGCGACAGACCCATGGACGGAACTCGCCTGCGCCTCGTTTCCCTTGCTGCCGAGCGGCGGTTTCTTGTCCTCTTCCTTGCCATCGTGATCAACTGGTTCGGTACGTCGCTACTCGAAGAGCCGACCGCAGGCAAAGCCCTGCTTACTTCTTTGACGGTCCTCATGCTGCTCGCGGCTTTGCTGTCCGTGCTGCTGGCCGTCACCAAGAATCGTAGACGCCGCTACTTCGCCCTTTCCTTCGGAGCTTCCGCGGTCGTTGCAACCACCTTCGATGAGTCAATGGGGATTGCGAGCCTGATTCTGTCGACCGCTTTCCTGATCTTTGTGGCTGTGGAGATCCTTTCCTCGGTGCTGGCCGCCGAGAGAGTCACGTTCGAGGTAATCAACGGTGCTCTGTGTGTCTATCTCCTCCTCGGGATCATCGCCTCGGCTGTCTATTCCCTTGTCGAGAGCCTTCACCCGGGCTCTTTCACGATGCCTACTGCACACGCAAGCCCGAAGGAACTTCGCCGCGCCCTGCTCTACTTCAGCTACGTTACGCAGACGACAGTGGGCTATGGGGACATCGCGCCGGTCACAGCGCTTTCACGCTCGCTAGTGAACATCCACGCAATCGCCGGACAGCTTTATCTCGCCGTTCTCGTGGCGCGGCTGGTAGCACTCGAAATTGTGCATCGAGAGCGCCGATGATGGCTTTTCTCTGAGCGTTTCAAGAGCCTACCTAGGCCTTGGGGTTGGAAGCTAGGGACCGCTGGAACCCCAGTAAGCGCAAGCCTCGAGCCAATGGCCAAGCTCCCCAGGCTCAAGAGAGCTTCGATCGTCCAGGCCGGCCAACGGGACTGTCTGCGCTGGTTGGATTGGGCCTGCCCCTCGCTTGTTGTGCTTGATGCGCAAGCGGCAGCGGGGTATTACCCCGGAATGACTGCAACCAACAGCGACGATCGACGGCGTGTCACCTTCCCTGCTGACTTGCCCCCCAGGGCGCCGGTTCTGATCGATACCCTGGTGCCGGGGCAGGAATGGCTTGTACGAGTTCCCGGGAGGCCGCAAGAGATGAAGTATTCGCGGGGACGAATCGTCCGCGGCAAGACTGGGCTTCGTATTTGGAACGGAGATGTGGGTGAGGAGCCAGCCGACGCCGTTGTCCGCTACCGGACCAAGGATGACCGGGCGCGCGAGTGAAAACGTATCTGGATTCTACGGTCCTTGTATCGCTTCTCTACGCGCAGTCACGCTTTCAAGAAGCAGCGGCGGCGGCGCTCGACGCGGCCGCCGGCCAAGCCCTCACCTCTACGCATGCGTTGGTCTCGGGTTTACCAGAGGTCGCAAGCAGTTGGTCGCCGAACCCTGAGCACAGCCCCTTATGGAAATTGCTTCGTTGGATTGAGCCTGGCCATCAGGTAGGAAGACGGGCATGTCAAAAGCCTTGGAGAACGTGCTCGAGCTGCTCGACCTGGAAGAGCTCGAAGTCAATATCTTCCGCGGGCGCAGTCCCAAGGAGGAGCGGCAGCGGGTGTTCGGCGGGCAGGTGGCAGGCCAGTCTCTGGTCGCCGCCGGCCGTACGGTGAGCGAAGGCATCGTCCATTCGTTGCACTGTTACTTCCTGCGCCCCGGCGATCCTAAACGCCCCATCCTCTACGAGGTGGATCGCATTCGCGATGGGCGTTCCTTCACCACGCGGCGCGTCGTCGCCATCCAGCACGGACACGCCATCTTCAATCTGCACGCCTCGTTTCAGAAGCCGGAGGCGGGCCTCGAGTACCATGCACCGATGCCGTCGGTGCCGGAGCCGGAGTCGCTGCCCACATTCAACGAGCGCTTGCAGCCGTTCCGCGAGCAACTGGGAGCTTGGGTGGATCGCGAGCGTCCCATCGATATCCGTATTTGCGATCCGGTGGGCAAACGCCCGGAACAATGGCGGGAGCCAACGGCGCAAGCGTGGATCCGTGCCAACGGCAAGCTCAGCGACGATCCGCTGCTGCACGCCTGCGTGCTGACCTACGCCTCCGACATGACCTTGCTCGACACGACGGTGCGCCCGCACGGCATGGTGTGGTCGCCGGATCGCAAGCTGATGATGGCCAGCCTCGATCACGCCATGTGGTTTCACCGGCCGTTTCGCGCCGATGAATGGCTGCTGTATTCGCAGACAACCCCGGCTTCCTACGGTGCCCGTGGCTTTGCTACCGGCAGCATCTTTACGCGCGACGGCATCTTGGTGGTCTCGGTCGCGCAAGAAGGCCTCATTCGTAAATTGGCGGACGCATGAGTGACGTCAGATCCGATTCCGTGCTCCTCGATCCCCAGCCGGAGGACAAGGACCCGACTCGCTGGCCCGCCCAGGTGCTCGCCGATATCCAAATAGTTCTCGACCGTAGTCGACGTGTCGCTGGGGCCGCCGTGCTGGACACGTTCAATCGTCCCGAGCGACAACTCTCTGCCTTGGAATTTGCGCAGTTCTGGAATGGCACGCGCATGAAGGCGATGGCGACGGTGTCGGCGGAGGGCACGCCACACATTGCGCCGGTGCACGCCGAGCTGGTGCAGGGCCGCTTGCGCACGACCATTTTCGAAAAGGCCGCACGAAGAGTAGACCTGAGCCGGAACCCCCGCGTCGCCTTCACCTGCTGGGGCCCCCACGGCGCCGCCGCCATCGTCAACGGCCGTGCGCGCGAAGTGCCAGGCAGCTTGCGTGAGACACGCACCGGTGCCAGTGGTGGCCCGCGCCGTACGGTGACGCTGGAGATCGAGATCACGAGAATTTACGTGATGCGCGGTCGCGAGCCGGGATAGGGACTACCCGTGCACAAAGGCGCCGTAGTAGGGGCGACACATGCGGCGCCGGCAAATGAGGAAGACGAACCATGCTCGATGATAAGTTGACCGATCCACCTGAAACCATTCCTGTGCGCGAAGACGAGGCCTTCGACTACACGCGCCTGGCGGAGTACTTGAAGGGTAAGCTGCCCGATTCCGATCAGCCGTTGGAAGTCGTGCAGTTCGCCGGTGGCCACGCCAACCTGACCTACCTGCTCCGTTACGGCAGCAGCGAGTATGTCCTGCGGCGACCACCTCTGGGTCCGGTGGCGCCGAAGTCGCACGATATGGGCCGAGAGTTTCGAGTCCTTTCGGTTCTCTACAAGGCCTACCCGTTCGCGCCGCGGGCCTATGTGTTTTGTGAGGACACGAGCGTCTTGGGCGCCCCGTTCTTTGTCATGCAGCGCCGTCGCGGTACGGTCGTGCGGCGCGTGATCCCCGAGGTGTGGGGTGGCGGTCGCGATGCCGGCATCAATCGCAGGATCAGCGAAGTGCTCATCGACACGCTTGCTGATCTGCACAGCGTCGACGCCAAAAGCATCGGCCTCGACACCCTAGGCAAACCGGAAGGCTTCTTGTTGCGTCAGGTCGAAGGATGGCTCGGTCGCTACGAACGCGCCAAGACCAAGGAGCTGCAGATTGCCATCGACATGGCAGCATGGTTGCGCGAGCACCTACCGGCGTCGCCACCTCCGACACTGCTGCACAACGACTGGCGCCTCGACAACATGATGCTCGACGCCAACGATCCCGGACGTTGCGAGGCTGTGTTCGATTGGGACATGTGCACGATTGGCGATCCGTTGGCCGACCTGGGGACTTTGCTGTCCGCCTGGATTGAGGTTCAAGAGGCACCGCCAGGCTCGGGCCTCGTCACTATGCCGTCCAACACCCCCGGCTTCTTGACGCGACGCGAAGCCGTGGAGCGTTATGGCAAGCGCCGCCAGGTCGACGTCAGCAACATCGCCTATTATTACGTGTTCGGCCTCTTCAAGATCGCCGTCGTCCTGCAACAGATCTACTACCGCTATCACGTCGGACAAACCAAAGACGCGCGCTTCGCCAACATGGAACAGGGGGCGGAGATGCTGTTCTGGCGCGCCAAAGAAGCCAGCAGTACCGATTCGCTCTGATCGACAAGTTGCACGCACCTCACCCCTGCGAAGAGACTGTCTGTCTTCTCCGAGATCGCGCTCTCTGTTCGTTTGTCATTCCGGCGAAAGAGACTGTCGAGTTAACCCGACAACCTCAGTTGGCGTGCACGGCGACTGGCCTAGCGCTTCGAGACGCCGCCAAAATCCTTCGATACGCTTCGCTACTCAGGAGGCGGCTCCTCAGCGCGAACGGTTACTGGGCTCAGTCAACAAATTTTCCGTTCGGCCTGAGGAGCGGCCATCTGTCCAGGCCGCGTCTCGAAGGCCGTTCCCAGTGCCCTCGCGAGAACGTGGGTGAATGAACTGATGTTTTCCGGCTAAACCCGAAGACAACAATTGAACGGCGGATAGACGCCGATGAACACGGATACAGACAGCAGCTACAAGAGCAAGAGGATAAACGCTTGGGCTCTACGTCCGCCCACAGCTCGGTGCTTCTTGGTCTTGATCCGTTTCGCAAGCAGTCCGCGTCTATCCGCGTCCATCCGTGGCTCCAACTAAGTTTTCCGGGCTAAACTCCCGGTGCTCTCACGAAGCCACGAAGGCCGCGAGGAAGAAGGGACCCGGCAGATGGCAATCCCGGCGCACGGAAGGAAGGAGAGCGCGCAGGAAGCTCTAGAACGGGTCGGGGCTGGGTTTCAGGTCGCTGTGGCCCATGAGGAAGGCGTCGACGGCGCGGGCGCACTCGCGGCCTTCCCAGATGGCCCACACTACAAGCGACTGGCCGCGGCGCATGTCACCGCAGGCGAATACACCGTCGACGTTGGTGGCCCAGGTGCGGTCGTTGGCAGCGACATTGCCGCGCTCGGTGAGGTTTACTCCCAGCTTCTCCGGCACGTACTTCTCTGGTCCGAGGAAGCCGAGCGCCAAGAGCACGAGGTCGACATCCATTTCGAACTCGCTCCCCGGGATCTCCTTCATCACCATGCGGCCGTTGTCCTTTACCCACTCCAGGCGCACGCCGTGCAGCTTCTTGACGTTGCCCTCTGCATCACCGGAAAAACTCTTGGTGTTGATGCTCCAATCGCGCTCTACACCTTCCTCATGGGAAGAGGACGTGCGCAGGATCATTGGCCAGTACGGCCACGGGGCTACATCGCCGTTGCGCCCTGGCGGTGGCTGCGGCAGCAGCTCGAACTGATGCACCGACAATGCGCCTTGGCGGTTCGACGTGCCGAGACAGTCTGAGCCAGTATCTCCGCCGCCGAGGATGACAACGCGCTTGCCGGTAGCGAGAATCTGACATTCCACCTTGTCGCCGGCCACGATCTTGTTTTGCTGCGGTAGGAAGTCCATCGCCAGGTGAACGCCCTTCAGGTTGCCGCCCGGAACCGGCAGACCACGCGCCAGTGTGGCGCCACCGGAGAGAACGGTTGCATCGAATTCCTTGAGCAGCCATTCGGTGGGCACGTCGACGCCGACATTGGCACTGGTGCGGAACGTCACACCTTCCGCCTCCATCTGCCGCATGCGTCGATCAATGAGGTGCTTCTCCATCTTGAAGTCGGGGATGCCGTAACGCAGCAGGCCACCGATGCGGTCGGCACGCTCGAACACCGTGACCCAATGCCCTGCCCGCGCCAACTGCTGAGCGCAGGCTAAGCCTGCAGGACCGGAACCGACCACGGCAACCTTTTTACCGCTACGCATCTCGGCCACCACCGGATGCACGAGGTCATCTTTGAAGGCGTGGTCGATGATCTGCTTCTCGATCAGCTTTATGGTGACCGGGGTCTGCGGGATGTTGAGCACGCACGCTTCCTCGCACGGGGCGGGGCAGACACGCCCCGTGAATTCCGGGAAGTTGTTGGTCGAGTGCAGCCGGTCGATAGCGTCAGACCAGCGACCGCGGTACACGAGATCGTTCCAATCAGGAATGATGTTCCCGAGCGGACAACCCTTGTGACAAAATGGGATGCCGCAATCCATGCAGCGTGCGGCTTGGACGTTCAGTTGCTCGTCGGAATGCTTGCCCTCGAGTTCGTTCCAATCCTTCAGTCGCTCGCTAACCGGGCGCCGCTCGGGCAACTCGCGTTCATACTCTAGGAATCCACTGATCTTACCCATCTTCTTCTTGCTTTCCGTTACGCGCGTATCGCTCTTGTTGCCGCTTACACGCTCGCCAGCTTGGCGGCATCGGAGTCGAGATGCTGCTTGGCGAGAACCTGCCGGTACTCGACCGGGAAGACCTTGGCGAATTGGTTGGCGTAGTCCTTCCAACCGGAAAGAATTCGCCAAGCGACAGCGCTCTTGGTGTACTCGTAGTGGCGGCGGATCAATCCCTGCACGACCTCTTCGTCGTGTGCCGTCATTGGATCTAGCTCCACCATGCCGAGGTTGCAGTGTCTCTCGAAGTCGCCGTCGGTGTTGAGCACATAGGCCAAGCCTCCGCTCATGCCGGCCGCAAAGTTGCGGCCGGTCTTGCCCAGCACCACAACCAAGCCGCGAGTCATGTACTCGCAACCGTGGTCGCCGACTCCCTCAACCACCGCAGTGACGCCACTGTTACGCACACAAAAGCGCTCACCGGCTTGGCCGCGTAAAAACACCTCGCCACCGGTGGCGCCGTAGAGGGATACGTTGCCGACGATGATGTTGTCCTCGGCCGCATAGCTGGCATTGCGCGGCGGATAGACGACGATGCGGCCGCCCGACATGCCCTTGGCAAAGTAGTCGTTGGCATCGCCTTCGATGGTGACGGAAACGCCGTTGGCCATGAAGGCGCCAAAGCTTTGTCCGGCCGATCCATGAAGGTGCAACTGAATCGTATCGGCGGGCAGGCCATTGGCGCCATGCTTACGGGAGATTTCAGCCGACAGCATGGTGCAGGCGGTGCGGTTGACGTTGCGAATCGGCAGCGAGATTTCCACCTTCTCACGGCGTAGCAAGGCCGGCTGCGCCAATTCGATGAGCTTATTGTCGAGAGCCTTGTCGAGTCCGTGGTCTTGCGTCTGCGTGCAGCGCCGCCCGACGTGCGGATCGACATCCGGCATGTGCAGGATCTGGCTGAGGTCGACGCCGCTGGCTTTCCAGTGATCGATCGCATCTTGTGCTTCCAGAGCATCGACTCTGCCCACCATCTCATCAATGGTGCGGAAGCCAAGCTCGGCCATGATCTCGCGCAATTCCTCGGCAATGAACATCATGAAGTGGACGACATGCTCGGGCTTACCCTGAAAGCGCTTGCGTAGAACCGGGTCCTGCGTGGCAATGCCCACGGGGCAGGTGTTGAGGTGGCAAACCCGCATCATGATGCAGCCGGAAGCCACCAGCGCTGCGGTGGCAAAGCCGAATTCCTCAGCCCCAAGTAGCGCGGCAATGGCGACATCGCGTCCGGTCTTCATCTGACCATCGGTCTCGACCCGAATGCGGCTGCGCAGGTCGTTCATCACCAAGACCTGCTGCGTTTCGGCCAAGCCTAACTCCCAAGGCAAGCCTGCGTGCTTGATCGACGTGAGAGGCGAAGCGCCGGTGCCGCCGGAGTCGCCGCTGATGAGGACGACATCCGCCTTGGCCTTCGACACGCCCGCAGCCACGGTGCCAACTCCCACCTCTGCCACTAGCTTGACGCTGATGCGGGCCTGGTTGTTGGAGTTCTTCAAGTCGTGGATGAGCTGGGCCAGGTCCTCGATCGAGTAAATGTCGTGGTGCGGTGGCGGCGAGATCAGGCCCACAC
>CAZGSN010000593.1:0-4773 GCA_964528465.1 uncultured Binatia bacterium (SeqCode) | reverse complement strand
GAGTAGTTTTGGATGTAATACAAGTCCTCCTCGGTATGCAGATGCATGAGCTTGTCGGAGCGGCCATTGATTTGCCACCAGCCGGTCATCCCTTGCGGCACGTCGAAGCGACGGCGCTGCCACGGCTGATACTGATCGACGAGCCACGGTAGCTCGGGGCGCGGGCCGACGAGGCTCATGTCGCCGAACAACACGTTGAAGAGCTGTGGCAGCTCGTCCAGGCTCAAGGAGCGCAGCCAGCGACCGAGTGGGGTCACGCGCGGATCGTCAGGCCGTTTGTGCACAGCGCCAGCCGCGAGAGGTGCTTCTGCCACTGTCTCTCCCTCGGCGCCCTTCTTCATCGTTCGGAACTTGTAGATGCGAAACAAGTGGCCGTACTGACCCACACGCTCTTGCCGAAAGATCACCGGTCCACGTGAGGTGAGCTTGATGGCAATGGCGACCACGACCAACAACGGCGATAGCAACAGGATCGCCAAGCTGCTGACCACCAGATCGAAGCAGCGCTTCATCACGCGCTGTACCGGGTCCAGCACCGGCTCGCGCAACGTGATCAGCGGCTTGCCGCCGAAGTCTTCGATGCTCGATCCCAAAAAGGCGAGACGTTCAATGCTCGGGGCAACGCGAATGCCGATCCGCATCCCCTGTAACGTGGCAATCAAAGACACCATCTCGGCATGCGCCGCGGAGGGTAGGGCGAAGATCGCCTCATCAATCTGTTGCTCGCGCGCGACCTCTACCGTATTTGCCGTGGCGCCGAAGTTGGGGAAGCGCACCAACGTGCCACTTACCGCCAACGCCGTGTCGGCTTGCGGGTCATCGTCGACGAAGCCCACGAGACGTAGCCCTGTCCAATGGTGCGCCAAAACCGTCTGCGCAATTTCATGGGCCAGTGTGCCGGCACCGACGATGAGCACGCGCCGCGTCCACGGATGGTCGCTCTCGCTCGAATACGCGCGCAGCACCAGGCGAAAGACAACCCGATAGGTGACCAGCAGAAGCCAACTGATGCTGGCGATGTAGATCACCTGCAGCCGAGAAATGTCGCGAAAGGAGAAGTACAACGCCCCAGCAAAGGCAAAGACAGTGGCGGTGTGCGCCGTGGTCACGCGGCCGATCTCATCGCCAAGGCTGAGATTCTTGCGCAGGTTGTAGACATCGAGCGCGGGGAATCCGATTGCCCAGGAGGAGAGTCCAAGGCCGTAGACTTGCGGCGACAGCCAAACCACCGACTCATCGAGCGCGGTGCCGATGCCCCATTGCAGGCGTAGCCATGATGCCAGCGTCATTGCCACGGCAATGAGAAGAAGATCTCCAATGAATAGGAGTAGGCGAAAGCCAGCTTGGCGAAACATAAGACTTGGCTCTTCGAGTCCGTAGTAGACCCTCAGCCCAACGCGGCAACTCTAGGCGGCAGGGTCTGCCGGGGCTCCTCTATTCGTAACTGTCTCCGGCATCAGGATACGGCGTAGCAACGACGGCGGCGCTTGTACGTCGCTGAGGACTGCCCCCAAGAGCCGCACCTCGGCGCGCGCAAGTTCCTGACGAGCCTGGGCTACATCTGCCGTTTGCGTGCTCCCTGCCCGCACCACCAGAACGATTCCCTCCGCAAGCTTCGCCAGGGTAGCGGCCTCGGCATACTTCAATACCGGTGGAGCTTCGATGACGATGCGATCGAATACCTTGCTCTGATTCGCAAGCCACTGACGAAAACCAGGGCCGGAGAGGAGCTGGGCTGCATGCAAGTAACGAGACGGCAGTCCCACGACGTGCATTGCCGGATCTGTCCCCATCGTGGCGGTGGCTCCATCGTGCACCAGCTTCACGAGATCCTCGACCTGTACCGAGCTGGCAGGGCGAAGAACGTGCGCGTCGGCAAGCACCACCAGCACACGCAAGGATTCCTGCACCAGGTGTTCGGCGTATCCAAGCACGACCCGACCGACGCCTTCGCGACCACCCACGCCGGCGAAGGCAACCACCCGCAATACTTCGCCTCCGGCGGCGATCAGCAGGCGTTCGTGTAAGCGATCGAATTGGCTAGCGGCCGTCTGCGATGCCGAGGGCTCTTGGGTTTCTGCAAGAATGCGGCGCTGTTCCTGTAGGCGCCAACGCTTCAATGCATCGACGTAGCTACTCATGTTGCTTCTGCCTTCACGGTACGACGGCGAGGACGTCCATGTCGCCGGCACGCTTGACGTCGTCCGCCGACTTCACCGACTTGTCGAAGTAGTCCACCACCAATGCGGCGGCAATGCCTAGGCTGAGTCCGGCCAATGCTCCCAACAAGAGATTGAGACTCACGCGCGGTCGTAAGGGGGTCACGGGAGGAGTCGCCGGGCTGGCCACGGAAACGTTGAGAATCTGGCTTTGGTTGAGGGCCTTGGAGAGACGGGCGGCTTCGCGTTGTTGTACGTAGTTGGCGTAGGCGTCCTGTTGAATCTTGCGCTCACGCTCCAAACGATCCAGCTCGATGCTGTTGGCATCCAGTTCCTGGGTCCGGCGCTGCAATTCGACAAGCTGTGTTTCCAGCACCTTGCGACGCGCGGTTAGTGCCGAGGCGTGGGAACGGGTCATGGCGCGCTCGATGGCCATGGACTCATGGGCGCGATTGACGCCGTAGTCTTGCTCTTCGAGGGGATCGTGAATCTCCCGTTCCAAGACCGCACGCGCCACGGCAATCTGGGCATCGAGTTCGCGCACCCGTTCACTCTCGGCCGTGTATTTGGTGAGCAAGTCGACGCGCTTGGCTTCCAGCTCGAGGACCTGCACCTTGGCCTGCTCGGCGGCTGCTTGGCTTTGGCGCCGTGCCGTTAGGACCAAGGGGCTTTCCTTCTTCAAGCCGGCGTCGAGTCCGCTGAGCAGCGCCTCACTGGATGCTTCTTCGACATCGAGCTTCTCGAGTTCGCGCTGCGCCTCGGTCCACGCGTCGACGGCGCTCTTGCGCTGGTCTCCGATCGAGACGATGCCCACCTGCTCGCGAAAGGCGCGCAAGGCATCGTCGGCGGCATGCAGGCGTTCGTTGAGCATCTTGCTCTGCTCATCGAAAAAGGCCTCTGCCTGAGAGGGCTCAAAGGTCTTCGCGTAATGCTCGAGGAAGACATCGACCAGGCGATTGACGAAAGCGCTGGCCCAGAGGGGATCGGCGTCTTGCACAGCAACCTGGATCACGTTCGATTTGCGTACCGGAAGAATCTCGATCTCTTGCGCGATGGCGTAGACCTGACGATCCAAGGTGGTCGGGAACGGGCGACCATGCAGAGAGTAGTAGGCTCCGCGCACCAGGCGCCAGGGGAGCGTCAGGAGCGAACGGAAGATCCCCGGCTCGTCGATACTGTGACGTTGCGAGGCGTCGGGAAGCCCTTGCTGCAAAGCCTCTCGGAGAATGTCATGCCCGCGCAGCATGGAGACCACCGAGTTCAAGTCTTCCTCGCTCACTTGAACCGGTCCCCACGGCTTGCTGTTGGGGTCGGCCGCAACCACCACCTTGGCGCGGTTCACGGTGACCAGCAGGCTCGACTCAGCCCGAAAGACTGGCCGCATCAACAGCGTGATGACGGTTACCAAGGACAGGGTGATTACGAAGATCCGCAGCACCAGACGGCGCTGCAAGTACAACCCCAGCAGGCTGCGACGCAGAGAACTGGCGCCGTTGCCATTGCCGTTACCGTTGGTGTGGGATCGTGTTTCCATGGTTCTTAGAAAGGGGCGAACCCGATTCCGAGGCTGGGGTTCATCGGCAAGAGCAGGCGGATGTACTGGTCGACGAACAAGTCGAGGTTAGCAATCGCAGAACGTGGTACGAAGACGATGTCATAGGGCTGCAGCAACGGGTCGAGCTCGGGGGAGTCGCCATCGACTACGTCGGAGAGGTCGATCTCGCTTCCGTGGACCTGAGTGCCGTTGCGACGGATCATGACGATGCTGCTTAGCGAAGCGGTGTCAAGGAAGCCGCCGGCTTGCTGGATGGCCTGGAGTGCGGTGACCGGACCAACGAGCAAGACCACGCCCGGTTGCTTGACCTCGCCACCGACGTAAACGCGCTGGCCTCCGAACTGGGTGACATTGACGGTGATGCGCGGGCTGCGCAGTTCGTCGGCGTAGCGCTCCTCCAGGGTGGCGGCGAGATCGCCTGGTTCTAGGTCGGCGGCGCGCACGTCACCGATGAAGGGCAGGGTGATGTTGCCGTCGGGGCGCACCTTGACGTGCGTATTCAGCTCCGGGGTTTTGTAGAAGGCGACGTCCATTTCATCGCCGATTTGCACTCGATAGGCGCTCTTGCGGCGTTGGCGAATGTCGCTGCCGTCGACGCGTGGGGCTGCCTCCTTTGGTCTGGTTGCCGTAACCGAACGAGCCTCGGCTCCCGCGCGACCCTGGTCTTGGGCACGTTTGTGGTCGGCGGTTGCACATGCCGAGGCAATCAGGCCTAGCAAGACGACCGTGACGGTGGGCGAGAGCGAACACCAACCCCTCATTACGACAAACTCCTCCAATGTCGCCCCGTTCCGATCAACCCCCTGAATGGCGGCCCAAGATAGGAGGCCTGCCACAGTTGCCCGACGAGACGCGCGCAATCTGCCACTCAATAGGCATCGTTTCAAGCGAAGATTGCGGGCGTCCGGAATCGGTGCATCCGATACCTCGTTCCCAGGCTCGGCCCTTAGCCTTACCCACAAGTCGGCCGGCTGGACACCGACAGCAGAATGGAAAGGCAGCAAGGATCGGTGTCCTCTCCCGTGCATCTCCTCAGCGCGGGAGAGGGGAGGGTGAGGG
>CAZGSN010000592.1:0-2262 GCA_964528465.1 uncultured Binatia bacterium (SeqCode) | reverse complement strand
CCATTTGCAGGTCGCGCCACGTACGGTTGGCTTCGACCAACTCCAGCAGTGTGGCACGACCCACCTGGTATGCAGAGCGCGTGCTCTCGATCAACTGTCGCGCTTGCGGCAGCAGTTTCTCGTCGTACAACTTGAGCCGTTGCAGGTCGGAGTCGGCGCGCGTGTATTGCTCCTTGATCTCAAAAAGTGTCGCATTGACTTCGTTCTCGAACTCGCTCCTGGCGCTGTCGAGTTCGGCCTGCGCCTCGCGCACCCCGGCGCGGCGCTTGCCGGTCCAGAGCCAGGGGAAATTCATGAACACGCCGGTGTCGTACTCCTGAAGGCCGCTACGTCCCCGGTAATTGCGGGCCTCGACACGGAATTCGATGTCGGGCGCGTAAGCCAGCTTCGCCACGCGCATCGATGCCTCACGCGCCTCAATCTGGCGCAGGAACGAAATCAGGATGCAGCAATACCTGCGTGCTTGTTCCTGCAACTCGTCGAGCGTCTTATCCATGCGCGGCAGTTCTTTTGGTGCGCCGACGTGTCGTGGCGTCTGGATCGGATCGTTGAGCAGTTTGTTGATCGCGGCCTGTGCGACGGTGAGTTCGCGTTCCTGCGTTCCCAGCTCGTTGTCGAGCTTGCCGATCTCGACCTGCGCGCGCAACAGGTCCGCCTGCGAGCCCTGGCCGGTCTCGTAACGCGCACGCGCGGCTTCGACGAGTTGCTGGAGGAGCGTCTTGTTGTCGCGGTTTACCTGCAGCGCGGCTTCTTGGAGCCAGAGTTCCCAGTAGGCCTGCTTTACTGCCGCTTCGAGCTTGCGGCTCTGCTCGAGATACTTGAACCCCACGACTTCGGCCTCGAGTGCGACGACGCTCTTGCGCGCGCGGAGTTTGGTGGGCCAGGGGATCTTCTGGCTGATCATCCACTCGACGTCGTTGTAGCGATCGAACCGTGTGCTGTCCCGCTCGATATCGGCGCCGATCGTCGGGTCGTCGAGCGCACCGGCTTGGGGCGCCTTTTGCTTTGCAGCGTCCCATTTCTGGTGGGCGGCGCGAAGTTCGGGGTTGTTCTTGAGCGCGGTGCCGATCCAGTTGTCGAGTGTGTCTTGCGCGTGGGCAACGACGACAGTGGCGAACAGGGCGATGATCGCCAATCCAACTTTTGTTCTTCTGCTACGATTTGAGTTCATACAATTCCTGATCGAGTAACAATGGGACGAGTTTTGCCCGGCCAATCACAGTATCCGGGCACACTACCGGCGTGGAGGTCGCCGCGTCAGATCAGGAAGGAGGAAAGCAGAACGAACAGAGGTGTAGAAGAATGAACCGAAGAAGTGAAGGAAGTGACCGGCGGCTGACAGGCCAACTGCGGTGCCAGCAACGTGAGCGACGCCTTCGGCGGGGAGAACTCGATGCGTGGTTGCGGCGACGCGGATTGCGCGATGGGTGTGATCGGTTCGGATGGTCGGTCATCCGAAGAGACGCAACAATTGCATCCGGCCGATTCGCAGGAAACGGATGCCTGCTTGCCAGGAACATCCCTGTGCATTCGCATCGGGCAACTGCCGCACATCTGCTCGTGCACCTTGGAAACGAACTTTGTCCGCTGGGCTGCGTTCAACTCCTTTCCCACGGCAAAGATATGATCGAGTGTCACGCGCTGGGATTTCGCTTCGAGATCGCACAACTCGCGCGACAGCGTCTCCATCTGCGGCGTCACGGTCTCGGATGTCTTGATCAGTTCGGCCAACTCGACGCGCCTAGCACAGTGTTGCTCGCACACTTTGGCCTGCTCGTCTTCAAACTCCTTGTCGAGTTTGGACAGCTTCGCAGCCTGCACATCGTCAACGCCCAGCTCGGTCTGGAACCAGGACATCTCAGGCCCGGGAAGCTTCTGATGAGTGCTGGTCCAGCGTCCATAGACCCACGAGCCCAGGAATGCCGCGGCAAAGATCACTACGAACTGGATCACAAGAATGCCGGCAAAGCGTTTCATCGTTTCGTCAACTCCAGGTAAGCGCTCGTCACCGAACCTTCCGGGAATGTCGCGAATGAATTCAGGCCGAGCGACGCCTGAAACCGGCTGGACGATTGGAGGGAGGATCCGCCCGGTAGATGGAACATCCCGACGCCGACAATGAGCGCCACGACTGCCACGACACCGACAGTGATCGCCTGCTGCCGCCACACTTGCCACGGCTCCACAAACCAGCGCTGCCACAGGGATTCACGTACAGGTTGGGAGCGCAGTCGTCGGAGGACGTTTGCCTCAAAATCCGCC
>CAZGSN010000591.1:0-3554 GCA_964528465.1 uncultured Binatia bacterium (SeqCode) | reverse complement strand
ATTACCTTCGGGGGCCAAGGAGCTCATTTGCCGTATACCTCGCCCCAATTCGTCTGGGCGATTTCCTTCGCTTCCTGCTTGGCGAGGAAATTCCAGGATTTGGAGCGCTCGTAGGCGGCTTGCGTCGCGGCTGGCCAACCGGATGCTTGACCTTTCAGCCACGACACGACGCGCATTGCATCCGTGAGATCGATCTTGTGCGCCTTCGCAAAGTTCGCCACGGTATTCACAGTGCCGTACTTGACGAGGTTAGGGCTCATCGCCGGACTGCTCCGACGCCGAATACTTCCACGCAGGCGGTGATCACGGACTTGAAGATATGGTCCTTGATCCGCTGATCCTCGGGAAGCTGCGAGTAGGGCAGAAAACACGGATGCGTTCGCCGGATCGGGTCCTTGACGGGTCCGTAAGACCAATCTTCGGCGCGCTTCTGCTCAAGCCAGGATTCGTGGCTCTGCTCGGCGGTCATCTGGGGGTTTTCCAGATGCTTGATCACGCCGACGCGGGCAGAGGATTTCTGCCATTCCGGCGCATCATCCCAACTCGGCTGCGACGTATCCCCGATCGAGTTGCAGTACGACCGGTTTGCTTCGTGGCAGAGGGAGGCGACCTCTTCGACTGACAAGCCCATCAGCGTGACTCCGACCAGCGAACACGAGCTTCATCATCGTTGGTGATGCTCATTTCGGACATATAGTCGCGCATGACGTAGGCTTCGAGCGGCCACAGCTTGCGCATGGCGTCCTCGTAGGCGAACTCCTTGCCGCGCTCGGCATCGAAGTTGGCTGGGTCGGCGGGCGCGGACCATCCCTGCAGAACGTAGCCGTTGACCAGCTTGACCAGCGCGATGGTGCCGTGCGGGATGCTCGACGGGTTGATGTATTCCACGGAGGCGACGCGGCGCTTCATGGATTCCAGATCGACGCGCCACGGGGTCTTCGCGACGTCGCGGGCGCTCTCGTTTGATTTGTCGAGGCTCGGAGTATTGGTCATTTCATTCTCCAAAAAGGCCGGGACGCGGTACAAACCCGGCAGTTTGTGACAGGCATGTTGAAGGAACACAGCAGGATGGCGGTAACAACCGTCACTCAAGGATTCCTGCAAACATGCAGTGTCTCACCATTGAGACTTATCATCCTACCACATCGAAAGCAGGCCGTCAAGGGGGGCGTAAATACAAATAAACACGTACGCAGAAGCCCCGCGTTATTGGGTTTACGGACCAACGCGGGGCTTCCTCGTCAGGCCTTGTGGGGCCGAGGGGTATTACCAGTAACAGCCGTGGACCGTACCAGTATCCTTGCAGGCGGGCAGACCCTGGCCGGCACCATTGCCGGTGCTGCCCGGATTGGCGCGGGCATCGTTGCAAACGGGCGGGTCGATGGTTTCACCGTTCAGCGCCTTGGAGTGGCAAAACGGCGTGCCTTCAGCAAAAGCGGGGCTGGTGATGACGGATGCGGGGGCAAACAGAGCGGCCGACAGGGCCAGGACGGCGATAATGCGGTTCATTTTGGTGTCTCCTTGGTTGTGGCCTTTTTGAGCCATGACTTATCCTACCACGCGGGGACCGGGCCGTCAAGGACCCTTCGATTTGCTGGAACAACTAGGGGTAAAATACGCCGAAGCCAGGACCCCCTTCCTATTCGCGCCGGAGGCAGTCCTGGCTTCGTTGTAGTGCATCCAACCGAACGGGGGACCCTCGAGGTATCCTTGTCCGCAGGAAGGGTAGCCACTATGTCGCCTTACCAATCGGCTTTACCATTTGCCTAGCTAGTTGGGACTTGAACCCAAAAACATCAGTTTGGCGGCCCGATTATACTACCATGCGCCGCAGGCACTGTCAAGTTGCTGCAACGTTCCGGGGATATATAGGCTCGTGGGAGAAAGGGGGGTATTTTGACAACGTTCCGGGGATACGCGGCAGCGCCGAAAGGGTCCCCCGCTGGATGGGACCCGTTGCGTCAATGAGGGGGAGGGGGTCGCGACAACGCGCCCCGGACGCAGACACGCAGAGGCGGCGAAACCTTTCGACCTCGCCGCCGTGTTTCACGTGGAACAGGCTCGCACTAGGCGAGCGCTGCCTCGACGGCGTCCCAGAACGCGTTGGCCATGGGGTCGTGCGCCTCGACGTAGGTCGTGTCGGTGTCGGCCAGCAGCTGTTGCGCGGACACCACAGTGTCGAAGGCCGCGTCGTCGCTGGCCACGGCGTCGACCAACGCCCAGAAGGCGTTGCCGATCTGTTCCCACGCGGCGTCGGACAGGTAGCTGTCGAAGCCGTTCGGCACGGCGTTCTGCCACGCGAGGGCGGCGCGGATGGCCTGAAGGCCTTCGGCCTGGACGGGGTTGAGCATTCGTGTCTCCTGTTGTTGGTGTTTCCACTCTACCACAGTCGCGGGGCGTTGTCAACCCCGCGACCCTTGCTCGTTCGGCATGCTACCTTGCGTGCTTGGCAAGCCACGCACGAGGCGGCTCGAGGTCGGCTTCGCCGGGCAGGGCGAGCGCGGCGGCGTCGGCCACGACGGCGCGGAGGGCGAGGCCGCCGCACATCCGCTGCTGGCCGGGGTTCAGGTGCGCCCAGCGCTGTGGGTCGACGCCGTTCGCCGACAGGATGGCGTAGAAGCGGTCGAGCTGCAGCTTGTCCTTCTCGCCCAGCACGCGCTTCGCGAGCTCGATGGCGAGCCAGTCGCCGCCGCAGCGGGCGAGGGCCTTGCGGCTGACGCCCTTCGGGCGGCGAACCATCGCGGCTTCGCGTTCGGCGTAGCGGCGTTTGTAGGCGGCGTTGACCTTCGACCGGGGCAGGGCGATCGCGGCTTCGGCGTTGACTTCCAGTTCGAGCGACATTTCCGTTCTCCGTTGCACTCGGGGCTCTCTTGCCTCCGATACCCAAGACTACCACGACGAGCCGATCGCCACAATTGCTCGTTTGGCATGGTATCTTGCCAAGGCGGCATGGGTTGGAAACGCTTCCGTGGCACGCCGCTTGCTACGCGTGCGCGCGTTCTTTTTGTTTGGCGCGAGCGCGGCAGAAGCGCTTCGCCGAGACGCCGAAAGGCGGGCCTGTATTTGAAAAGGTTCTTCTTCTTTGCAGAAACGCTTCAGTTATTCTTCTTCTTCTCGAAGCGGTATTGACAGGCGCAACGCGGCGTGGTAGGGTTGTGGTATCGAGAACAGGAGACGACGATGACACGCACCGAACTAATAGCCCTCGCGAATGAGCAGCTCGACGCAACCGTAGAAGAAATGGAGAGCCGCTTCGGTAAGGCTTCTTCTTCTGATGTGGAAACCTACGCGCACGGAGTCGTTTCTGCGCTGGGTGAACACTACCACGAATGGCTCGACATCGTAGTCGACGAAGAAACGGGAGTGATCTTCAAATGAGCACTCTCGACAAGGTGACGTACGTGGCGGCACTGGCCGTTGCTGCGTGGTGGTTGGTTGCGCTGATCGCGTGGGCCATCGAAAGTGTGGTTAGTAGGTTCTTCTAGTACACCGCGTACAACACTACACTACCTGCGCCACTTCGTGGGCGGCCCCCACCCGGCCCCCCCGGCCCG